>QMXD01000026.1 GCA_003661965.1 Candidatus Hecatellales archaeon | reverse complement strand
GTTTTTATTGTTGGTGTTGATGAGGCTGGAAGAGGCTCGGTAATAGGTCCTCTAGTTGTTGCTGGTGTTCTTTTTGATGAGGATAGGGTTAAAAAGCTTGGTGAAATTGGGGTTAGAGACTCTAAAACTTTAACTCCAAGCCAAAGGGAAAAGCTTGAAGTTGAGATTAAACGTTTAGCTTTAAAGTTTAAGGTTGTTGAGGTTCCTCCAAAAGAAATTGATAAGGTTGTTTTTAGAGGGAAAAAAATGTTTAAGTTGAATTGGCTTGAGGCAAAGGTTATGGCTGAGGTGATTGAGGAGCTAAACCCCGATATAGCCTATGTTGATGCTTCTGATATTAATGCTGAAAGGTTTGGTGAACAGATTAGGGGTATGCTTAAAACAAGGGTTAAGGTTGTTTCTGAACATAAGGCTGACGAAAAATATTTGGTTGTTGGTGCAGCCTCAATAGTGGCTAAGGTTCATAGGGATAGAATTATAGCTAGACTTAAAGAAGAATATGGAGATTTTGGATGTGGATATTCTCACGACCCTAAAACTATAAGGTTTTTAAGGGAATGGTTTAGGTCAAGAAAAGACTACCCATATTTTCTGAGAAGGTCTTGGAAAACCGTGGAAAAGGTGAGGTTTGAGGTTTTGGGTGAACAAAAAAAGCTGGAGTTTTAAAATTCTTCCTCCGGAACCTCAAAACCTATAACAATAAGAGAGCCAAGCTTGCTTAAAAGCTCTTGAACCTGAACCTTGTATAGGTAGACTTCTCCACCTTCAAAATCTTCGAAGGGGTTGCTGGTTAAACCTAAAACCTTTTTTACCAAATGTTTTTCTATTCTTCCACCCATCACGGTAAAAACTCCTTTACCAAGCTTAATCCTTCTAACAATAAGGATAGGTAGCATAAGGGAGCCATGAAACCTTTTTGGAAGAATTTTTGAAACCTCTTCTATGTCACGTTTTTTAAAGTAGATTTTGCTTCCATCAGTAGCCTCAACATACGGAGAATCCTCGTTTAAAAGTTGTAAAAGACTTTTCCTGTTTTTTGGGAGGTGAGCATTAATCCTTTTAACAAGAAAGTCTATATGGGCAAGATACCTGTCATACCCACGTAGCCAATCCATCCCTTATTTACACCTTTACACCTTTAAGGTTTATATTCAACGATTATTAGGCTATGAGCTTTATCGTAGGGTTCAAGGTTTACAGCCTCAACCTTTTTTAACCCTCTACTTTCCAAAACCTCAGTTTCATGTTTAAATACTTCTGAGGGATGCTTAGTAACATCTATACTTCTAGCCTTTACAGCTAAAGCTGCTTTTCCGTTAGGCTTAAGATACATTTCAACATTATCAGCTAAAATTTTTGCTTGTTCAGGTTGAGCCACATCACAATAAACAAAATCAACTTTTTCAACCATATACCTGTAGGCTTCAGGTTGACGTGCATCAGCAAGTATTGGAACCATGTTTGGACGATACACACAAACATTGTTTACAAGCTCCCTCATAACCCTTTCAGCAAACTCCACACAATAAACCCTACCAGCTAAACCAACAATATCTGAAACATGGCTTGCAGTTGTTCCTGTTGCAGCTCCAAGATATAAAACCTTAAAAGACTCTTTAAGAGGAAAAACCGTTAAACCCTTAAAAATCGCTGCAGCAAGCTTACTTCGGTAGGGGTCCCAAACCCTATACTCTACACCATGAAACTTTACAAGTTTTTCACCGTAAACAGTTTTACCTGGAGCCAGATTTCTGGTTGCAAGTCTTTTTGTCCCATCCTCAAGCCAAACCCAAAAAACCCCATCAAACTTTTCATGAGACTCAACTTTTTGGCTTCCTGTCCTCATCTCCTACCACGTTTTTTCTTTGATTTTTTAGGTTTTGGTGGGGGTGTCTTATACTTTTCCTTAATCTCCTGAACCCTTTTTTCAAGTTCAGCTTTAAGTTTTCCAGCCTGATTTACACCTGAAAAGGCGTCTATTCTTGCGGCTATTGCAAGTTTACCTGCAAGAGCTCTTGCAATTTTTCCTCTTTGCCATCTTGGAGACTGATGAACGAAGGGATGTTGAAAGATTACCCCGTGTTTTGGAGGTTTTGCTCCTGTTCTAAGAGCCCTAAATAAGGCTTTTTCAGCTCCAAGAACTTGGAAGGTGCTTGCTGGAAGTTTTGCAAGCTCCTCTAAGCCTCCACCTAAAGCTATAAGTCTAGCTCCAAGTGTATGTCCAGCGACGGCTTTAAGGTTTGGTGCAACATCCTCCATAAGCTCCTCAATTTTTTCTGATAAAAGTCTTCTTGTTTTTGCCATTTCAAGGTATAAGCCACATACTGTTTGAAGGGTTTCTATGTCTTTTTCATCCATAGGTGCACCTATAGAGTTTTTTGCTGATTCAACAATTTTTTTGGCTTTTGATTCTGGTAACCCAAGTTTTGTTAAGGATTCAACGTTAAAGTTTTCTCTTAACCCAAAACTTTTAACAAGTCTTGCATAGGTTTCATGGGAGTCAACAATCTTGTTTAACTCTGGAAAATGTATACCATACCATTCACCTATTCTTCCAGCAAAAAGGTTAAGGGTTTTATCAAGCTCATCTAGGGTGTTTATAAGCTGAATAACTATTTTGTCTCTACGCATAGCCTTTTTTCTAACCTTAATCCTTGTTAAAACGGTTGAGGTTTCACGTATAAAACCATAGAATTCTTCTGGTTTTTCAACAAAACCAACCTTAACAGCTATAGAGCCAAGGTTTCCCCTTAAATATTCTCCAGCTGTTGAAGGTTTTTCCACCTCAACCTTAACATTAAACTTTTCATGAACACTTCTAGCTAAACCCTCATTTTCAAAAACAAAAACAGCATCCTTAAAACCATCAAGCTTTTTAAATAGCTCCTCAACCTCATCTATAAGCCATCCAGCCTCAATCCTCAAAATTTTTTCAGCAACCTTTTCAGCATCCTTAGGGAATAAAACTTTTTCCACTACCTCATTTTTCTCGTTAAAGGCTAGAATCCCCATCAACGAATCCACAATATAAATTTTGGTTTGCAAATTTCCCCCAAACCTTTAACCTTTCCCAAGTGAGGTATAAAACTTGTCATATATAAGTAGTAAACCATAAAAAAATTGTATGGAAAAAAATTTTGTTTAGGTTAGAAGGTTTAAAGCTGTTAATGCAAGAATTTTTGCAGCATCAACAACCTCATCCAACACAATATACTCGTCTATACAGTGACAGTTAGAAATGTCTCCCGGACCAAAAACAATCGCAGGAATTCCAGCATCGTTAATAAGGTTTCTTGCATCACATGCATAGGGTGTACCCCAAGGCTTAGTGTCGTAGCCACAAACCTGTTTAAGGTTTTTTCTTACAACCCTAACAATCTCATGGTTTGAGGGGATTTCTGCAGGTTCAAAAAGACATGTACGCTCCATAGAAAACCTAAACTTTGGATCCTTTTTTCTAATGTTTTTCAGAATTTTTTCTATTTCTTTTTCAGCGTTTTTTGGATTTTCACTTGGAATCATTCTTCTATCAACTGTTATTTCACAGTTGTCTGGGATAACATTCTCCTTAAATCCTCCCCTGATAACGGTAACACTACAGGCTGAGGCTCCTATAAGAGGATGTTTTCTACGTGCCAACCTAACATTAAGCTTTTCAAGTTCACTAACAACCTTACCAGCCTTACTTATCGCGTTTACTCCAAGATGAGGTTGGCTTGCATGGGTAGACTTACCTTTAACTGTTATTTTAAACCATGCAACACCCCTTTCAGCAACACCAATCCTAAACCTACCCTTAAAAACTGTTGGCTCTGTAACTATCCCCCAATCACCTTTAATTCCCTTATCAACAACAATATAACGTGTTCCAGGGTCTCCAACCTCCTCACCAACAGCAAAAGTTAGAATAAGGTTTCCTTTAAGCTGAACATTAGCCTCTTTTATGGCTTTAGCCGCAATAATCATCGATGTTAATCCACCCTTCATGTCAGCAGCACCTCTACCATACATTTTTCCATCCACAATCCTACCCTCGTAGGGTGGGTAAGTCCAATCTTCAAGGTTTCCAGGTGGAACATGGTCTAGGTGTCCGTTTAAAATTAGGGTTGGTTTTCCCTCTGAACCCTCCAAGAAACCAACAACATCAGGTCTGTTTGGTATAGGCTCAAAAATTTCTGTTTTTAAACCTAGGCTTTTAAGGGTTTCATAGACAAATTCTGCGACAGCTTTTTCTTCGCCTGTAGGGCTTGGGATTCTTACAAGTTGTTGGAGAAGGTTTGTTGCTTCATCTTTTCTTATCAGATTTAAAACTTCGGTTTCAAAACTCATTTAAATATTTCCTCCAAAAATATGTTTCTAGATAACTATTTGATTGTTGTAAGCTTAAATTGTTTTTAAAGAATTTAGGGAAATGTTGATTGTTAGGTTTGGTGGATGTTGAGTTGGAGAGGTTAAAGGTTGAGTTAGCTGGTTTAAAGCTTAAAAACCCTGTTATGAATGCTTCTGGAGTTTTAGGTTTAACCTCATATTCGCTTGAAAGAATAGCTAAGGCTGGTGTTGGGGCTGTTGTAACAAAATCTTTTGGGTTAAACCTAAGAGAGGGAAACCCAAACCCAATAATAGTTGAAATAGGTTGTGGACTTTTAAACGCTGTTGGGCTTCCTAACCCCGGTATTAATGAAGCCATAAAAGAGTTGGAAGAGGCTTTAGAAAGGGTTGAAACACCAATTATTGTAAGTGTTTTTGGTTTTAGCCCAGAGGAATATTTGGAGGTTGTTAAAAGGTTTGAAAAGATTGGTGTTTCAGCTTTTGAGTTGAATGTTTCATGTCCCCATGTTGAGGGTGTTGGGGAGATAGGTCAAAACGTTGAGGTTTTAGCTGAAACCGTTAAAAAGGTTAGGTCTGCAACCAAAAAACCTATTTTTGTTAAACTGTCACCAAACGTTTCCGATATTGCTGAGATGGCTAGGGTGGTTGAGGAGGCTGGTGCTGATGCTGTTACAGCAATAAACACTGTTAAAGCCATGATAATAGATGTTGAAACAGGTAAGCCTATTTTGGGTGGGAAGGTTGGGGGTTTATCAGGTTCAGCTATAAAACCTATTGCTGTTAGATGTGTTTATGAAATTTTTCGTGAGGTTGAAATTCCTATTATTGGTTGTGGTGGTATATCAAGCTGGATGGATGCTGTTGAGTTTTTTATGGCTGGGGCTTCAGCAATCCAGATTGGAACAGCTGTCATACATAGGGATTTAGGGGTTTTTGGTGAGGTTGTTGAAGGTTTAAACCGTTATCTAGAAAAAAAGAACATAAAAAACATTGGGGAAATAGTTGGGTTTGCCCATAAAAGCTAATAGGTGAAACCAGCTTGCCACCAGTAAGCCTAAACAAGCCTAGAATTGTTAAGGTTTTAAGGGTTAAAGAGGAAACCCCAACAATAAAATCCTTATTTTTTAAGGATGATTATTGTTTAAAGGCTAAACCAGGACAGTTTATCATGGTTTGGCTTCCAGGTGTTGACGAAATTCCTATGAGTATTTCTCGTGTAGGCTTAAAAAACGGTGTTTCAATAACAGTTAAACTTGTTGGTGAGGCGACAAAAAAGCTTCATAGCATGGTTAGGGGAGACATTTTTGGTGTTAGAGGACCCTACGGAAATAGCTTTAAAATTTTTAGGGGGAGGGTTTTGGTTGTTGGTGGAGGGGTTGGGATGGCTCCGCTTCTCCCACTTATCCAAAGGTTAAAGGCTGCTGGAGGAAAACCCACAGTAATTGTTGGTGCAAAAACAGGGGAGGAGCTTTTGTTTTTTAAGGAGATAAGAAAAATTGTTGGTGGAAAAAACGTTTTAGCTGTAACTGAGGATGGCTCTATAGGGGTTAAAGGTTTAGCCTCAGAAGTTTTAGAAAACCTGCTTAGAAAAGGCTCAGGCTATAAGCAAATTTATGCTTGCGGTCCTGAGCCTATGCTTAAAAAGGTTTTAGACTTAGCCCTAAAATATGAGGTTCAAGCTCAGCTAAGCTTGGAGAGATATATAAAGTGTGGTGTTGGTTTGTGTGGAAGCTGTATGGTTAACGGTTTTAGGGTTTGTAGGGATGGACCAGTTTTTACAAGTGAGGTTTTGGCTGGGGTAAGAGAGTTTGGAGTTTTAAGGAGGGAGTCTTCAGGTAGGATTGTTAGGTTTTAGGATAATGTTAAATATTAGCGTTACATTTTTATACATTCTGGTGGTGTAGGATGCCAACCCACGGCTCTTTAACCAAGGCTGGTAAGGTTAGGTTTCAAACCCCAAAAATTCCTGGTAGGGAAAAGAAGTCTCCAATCCCAAAACATAGAAATAGACGAAACTATGAAAAACGTGTGATTTTGAAGAGGGAACCTGGTCAAAACTGGTTTATTAGGTAAACAGTAATTTTTTCTTAGTTTGAGGATAGGTTTTCCTCCAAGATTTTCTTTAGCTTATTCATGGTTTTTTCATGGTTTGTTTTTGGGGCTACTCTGCTAACAAGGTTTTGGTAGTGGTTTATTAGTTTTATAAGCCATTCTACCTCTGTTTTTCTTCCCTCTAGGAGGTAGGGTTTAACTCTGGTTGTATGGATTATGCTTTCAATGATGGCGAAGGCTGCTCTACAATACCCGTAGGATGGCTTGTTAACAAGCTTAACATAGGTTGGTTTACAGTGGAATTCTGCTTTGACCTCTCCAACCCTAAACTTTTCAACCTTAGCCTCTATAAATGCGTCAGCAACCTTTAAGCTTGGAGCCTTAACAGTTTTTCCCCTTTTAAACCACCCTTTTGGAAGTTTTAAAGAGTTTTTAAACGTTGTTTTAAGAAAGATTTCGGGGTTTGTTGTTAGGTTTACTGTGCAGCAACCCCAAAACCTAATGTTTCTGTAGGTTTTTGTTTCTAGTCGTGGTTTAACCGTGAAGCTTCCATTCCTCCTAAATATGATTCCCATGGGTGCGGCGTTAAAGGTTTTATCTGGGTTATAGGTTGAAACAACAGCCTCAATAATCTGGTTTGGTTTTAACCTAAGCTTTTGAAGTAAACCCTTAACCATAAGTTTATCCTAAGGAAAACCTAGAATTTATAGGTTAGCTGGGTAGGGAAACCTATGAGGCTTAAGGATTGGTGGGAGTGGTATAAAAAAATTGTCGATATTCTTGGTTTAAACATGGAGGAAGACCAAAAATCAGCATGGCTTCTTGACAAACTTATTGCTGGTAAAGCTTTAACACCAACCACCATAAAAGAAAAGGTTCAAAACAAAAACGTTATAGTTTTTGGTGCTGGCCCATCCCTTAAAGAAGACTTGTTAAAGATTATTGGGGTGGGGCTTAACCATAAATGTGTTTTGGTTGCTGCTGACGGTGCAACCACAGCCCTACTCGAGGAAGGGTTAACACCAAACCTTATAGTTACAGACCTTGACGGAAAAATTTCAGATTTGGTTAGGGCTGAAAAGAAAGGTTCAATTGTGGTTGTTCATGCTCATGGAGACAACATGGATGTTTTAAAAAGGGTTGTTCCAAGGTTTTGTAGGGTTTTAGGGACAACCCAAGCTAAACCAACACCAAGAGTCTACAATTTTGGAGGTTTTACGGATGGTGATAGGGCTGTTTTTCTTGTTGGATGCTTAGGTGCTTCAAGAATCGTTTTGGCTGGTATGGATTTTGGAAAAACTGTTGGAAAATATTCAAAACCAAACCTAAAAGGGAATGTTAAGGCTTCAGATTTTAAGCTTAAAAAGCTTCAAATCGCAAAACAGCTTCTTGAATGGTTTTCAGGGTGGTCTAAATCGGAAATTTTAAACCTTACCTCCCATGGTGAAAAAATTAGGGGGATAAGAAGGGTAGACTGTAAAAGTCTTTTAAAGCTTTTAGGTTGAAGTGGAGGATGTCAACCTTACTTTTCCAGGTTTTGTTTACCTTGTTTTTGGCTGTTATGCCTTTTTCCGAGGTTAGAGGAGCCATACCCTACGGGATTCTGGTTGCAAAACTTAACCCAATACTTGTTTTCACAGCTTCAACCCTTGCAAACCTAGCCATAATCTACCCTCTACTTATCACACTTAATAGTGTTGAAAATTTTCTTTTAAGAAGACTGGAAAAGTTAAGTAGGAAAAAGGTTTTTTGGAGGAAGGTTTTGGCAAAATATTTTCGTTTTAGGGAGAAAACTAGAAGGAAGGTTAACCCCTATGTTAACAGGTATGGGGTTATAGGTTTAGCTGTTTACACGTCTATCCCCCTACCTTTTACAGGTGCATGGACAGCAACCTTCGCAGCCTACATTCTTGGAGTAAAATGGAAAACAACCTTTTTATCTGTAGGTTTAGGTGTTGTTTTAGCTGCAACCCTAATTTTTAGCATGGTTTTTTTAGGTGTTTCAATAAAACTTTTCTTTTAGAGAGGATTCTAGAATGACCTACTATATTGCATGGGGGGTTACAGGGGCAGGACACTTCCTCTCCGAAGTTTTTTTAACGATGAAAAAAATAAAAAAACTGTTTAACGTTAAAATAACAACTTTCACATCAAAAGCTGGTGAAGAAGTTTTAAGAATCTATGGTTTTCTACCGAAAATAAAAGAGGTTTCACCTGGAAACTACTATGAAGAGTTTTTTTGTTCAGGTTCTGCTTGGAGTTTTCCTGTTTCAGGTAGGCTTCAGCTTGGAAAATATAATCTTCTTGTGATTGCTCCCTGTAGTGCAAACACAACAGCAAAAATTGTTCATGGTATAGCTGACACGATGGTAACAAACATTTTTGCTCAAGCTCAAAAAGGAAAAATTCCAACCTACATCCTTCCAACAGACTGGCTTCCAAGTGAAACTGAGCTTCCACCAATGGTTAATAGGGATGTTTGTAGGGGATGTAAACCATGCCCACCCATGGAAAAATGTCCATATGGGGCTTTTGAGTTTGTTGAGGGGAAAGCAAGAATAAACCTTGAAAAGTGTTGGGGTTGTGGTTTATGTGTTTCCCTATGCCCCTATAAGGCTGTAAGTTTTAGGGAGAGGGTTAAAGTTACACCCAGAAAAATTGATGTTGAAAACGTGGAAAAACTATGTGGGTTTGAGAATGTTAAGGTTTTAAGGTCTCCAAAAGAACTTGAAAACCTTCTTTTCAAATTTTTAGAGGGAAAAGTAAAACCCTAACATTTTTTGGGTTGGTTTTGATGAGGGTTTTGGTTGTTACAGGAAAATTAGCTAAACCCATAGTTGAAAAACATGTTAAACAAAGCAGGGTGGAAGCTGAGGTTTTAGAGTTACCAATCCAAGTTGCAGCCTTTATCACACCAAAATTTGCAGCAAAAAAGATTATGGAAACAATCCCACCAAAAAAGTTTGACCTTATATTGCTTCCAGGAATGGCTCCAGGGGACACCGTGGAAGCCTCAAAGCTTTTAGATGTTCCTGTTTTTAAGGGTCCAAAACATGCAGCAGACCTAACAGTTGTTCTTGACAACCTTGAAAAAATAGTTTTATCCACCCAAAAACCTGCATGTGAACTTATCCAAAACCTTCTTAAGGAAAAAGCCTTAGAGGAGCTTAAAAAGTTGGGGGAGGAGAGTTTAACCCTAGAAAAAAAGGGTTTAGGTTTGGCTATAGGTTTTGGGGAGAGGAAAGCTTGGACCTACCATGGTTTTTTGCCTTTGGTTGTGGCTGAAATTGTTGATGCACCAACACTTCCAAGGGAGGAGGTTAAAACCATAGCCAAACATTATGCTGAGTCTGGGGCTGATATTATTGATGTTGGTGTTCAAACTGGTGGTGGAAACCTTGAGGATGTCAAAAAAACTGTTAAAACCGTTTTGGGGGTTGTGAAAAAACCTGTAAGTATAGACACAAACAATGTTGAGGAGATGGTGGCTGCTGTGGAGGCTGGGGCGGGGCTTATCCTAAGCCTAAACAGTCAAAACATGGTGGAGGCTTCAAAAAATCCTTTATTAACCAAGACACCTGTTGTTGTTACTCCAGCGGATGAGGAGGGTAAAATTCCGGAAAACTATTTGGAGAGGGTTAGTAGGCTTGAGGAAAACCTTTTAAAGGCTAGGAAGCTTGGGTTTAAAACTGTTATTGCAGACCCTATTCTTAATGTTCAACGTTTTTTTGATTCTTTACTTGGATATTTTGAGTTTAGAAGAAGAAACCCTGAAACCTATGTTTTGTTTGGGGTTGGAAACGTTACAGAGCTTGTTGATGCTGACTCTATTGGGGTTAATTTTCTTTTAGCCCTTTTAGCATGGGAGCTAAATGTAAACCTTATATTTACAACCGAGGCAAGCCCTAAAACTAGGGGGGCTGTAAAGGAGCTTGTTGAAGCCTTAAAAATGGTTGCACTAGCCAAAAAACGTGGCACTCCCCCAAAAGATTTGGGTATAAGTCTTCTAACCTTAAAAGAGAAAAGAAGAAGGGATGTTGATTTTTCTGAGGCTGAAAAAAACATAAAAGTTTTTCATGGTTTAGAGGAAAAGTATACCTATGACCCTCTTGGATATTTTAAGGTTAAGGTTAACCGTAAAACAGGTGAAATCTACGTTTTCCATTATCGTTTTGGTGTTGAAAAACCTGATTTTGCTGTTAAAGGTTTAAACCCTAAAGAGATTTACATGCGAATTCTTAAAGAAAAACTTGTTTCAAGCTTGGAGCATTCAGCCTATCTTGGCTGTGAACTTCAAAAAGCCAAGATTGCAGTTCAAACTGGGAGAAGCTATGTTCAGGATGAGGAGGTTTTTTAGTTAGCCTATTTATTATGCTTTAAATATTAGGCTGGGAAAAGTTAGTTTAACAGGAAAATTGGTTTGGTGTTGGTGAGGTTTGGGTTTACCTGAGGTTCATGATGAAAAACCTGGTGTTCCTGTTTCTATTGAGAGGGTTGGTGTTACTGGTGTTAAAATGCCTATAGGTTTTGTTTATTTTGAGGATAAACCTGTTCTCGTTGTTCCAAGTTTTTCAGCCTACATAAACCTTCCAGCAACAAGAAAGGGTATCCATGCCTCAAGAAACTATGAGATAATTACCGAGGTTTTAGAGGAGTTTGCAGGTAAAACCTATAAGCTTGAAAACGTTTGTGGTGAGATTGCTGAGGAGCTTTTAAAAAGACATGAGTATGCTACAAGGTCTGAGGTTAAGGCTGTTGGGGAAGCCATAGTTGAAAAGTTAACACCTAAAACTGGGATGGTTACCTATGAGCCTTGCACCATAATAGCCTATGCAAAATCAAGAAAAAGTAGTAGAGGCTCTGTTAAAACAAGAAAGATGGTTGGTGTTAGGGTTGGTGGGATAACAGCATGCCCCTGCGCCCAAGAAATGTTAAGAGAGTCTTTTTCTAAAAGGTTGGGGCTTCCTGAAAACCTAAAAAAGGTTTTTGAGGAGATTCCATGGGCAACCCATATGCAACGTGCTTATGGGCTTATAGTTACAGAGGTTCCTGAAGGCTTTAAAATTGATGCTTCAAAACTTGTTTGGATAGTTGAAAGGTCTATGAGTGCTCCAAACTATGGGTTGTTAAAAAGGTCTGATGAGGTTGAGATTGTGGAAAAGGCTGTAAGCAACCCTAGGTTTGTTGAGGATTGTGTTAGGTTTATGATGAAATATTTTGCTGAAAGTTTTCCAGAGCTTCCTGACAGTATTACTGTTAGGTTTAAACAAAGAAGCGCTGAAACAATCCATAAACATGATTTTGTTGCTGAAAGAAAAACAACCCTAGGTGAAATAAGAAAGGAGCTTGGTTTAAAGAAAACCTAGCCAGCCTAAACCGATTTTAGATTTAAAATTTTTAGTGCTGTAAAACCTGTTGTTAAAGCTATTGTTAAAACAACAAAACTTCCTGTTGAAGCCTTCATTAGAGTTGGTGAAGCCAAAAATTCAGCTAAAACAATTAGGATTAAAGCCCCAAACCAACCTACAACCAAAAACCATAACCTGCTAGGTTTTGGTAAAGGTTTCCCTATTCTTCTTTTTAAGGCTAGAAGAATTAGAGTTGTTGGTGGTGTAAAGTATACCAAACCGATTAAACTGCTTGCAACCAAACCAGCCATAACTATTCCAAGTTCACTGTTAAACCCTAGAAGGTTGTAGGTTGCTGTTGACAGGTGTAGGATTCCGAGGAGAGGATATAAAACTGTTTTCATAACGTTTTTTAGAGGCTCATAAACCCTAATAGTTTCAGCAACATAGGGGCTAAAAGAATAATACCATGTATTAAAAACATCCATAAAGTTTACTCCAGCAAAAGTTGAATATGCAATTTTCTCTCTAAACCCTCTAAGAAACTGAACCTCCTCAGCAACCTCAGAACCATAGGTTGCTGTTGCTATAAGACACTTCTTACTTATAACCTCAAACTCAATTTCAGAGCTTTCAGAACCCTTATATTTTTCACTCCCCTCCCAGCTTGCGGTAACAGTCCACCTACCTCCAGCATCAGGCTTAAACTCGTCTGTAAAGGAGCCGTCTAAACCTGAAATAACTGTTCTTGTAACCTTTACCTCACCAGCCTTCTTATAGGTTAAAACAATTTTTGCGTTTGCTACAGGTGGTGAAATAAAACCTGAAACCTTAACGGTTTTTCCAAGTTCAACCTTTCCAGGTGAAACTGAGATTGTTAGGCTTGTTGAAACTTTTACAGGAGGCTTTATGGTGGGTTTAGCTGGAACCTGAGGTTTTTGAGGAGGAACCTTTACTGGTTTTTGGGTGGGAGGTTTTACCGTAACCTTCCCAAGCTTAATTTTAGCCTCATAGGTTAAACCAGCCTGATAAACCTTTAAAGTCCACACACCAAACGGGTCTTCCCTACTAAACCTATAAACATTCTCAGCCTTATAGGAGCCATCCTCGGAAACCTCAGCTTGGGCTATTGCACGTCTTTTTCCTTTTGGGTCAAAAAGCTGGATTGAAACTATGGGTTTAGGCTCTGTTTTTACTTCACCATAAACAATTTTTGATTTTTCTGTTGTTTTAGCCTCTAAAACTGTTAGGGTTAAACTGAAAACATGGGATAGGGGTTCAGGGTTTTTTAGGCTACGCCACAAATAAATTTCCACTTTGTATTCTCTAGGGGTTTTAGGTTTCCATAGGACACCAAAGGTAAAGGTTTTGTTTAGGGGTATTGTTCCCCCAATAAAACCAATATAGACAACGTTTCCCTAGACAACGTTTCCCCCTAAATCCTTAACCTGAACAATATAGGTTAAAGATTGGTCTTTTAAACCAAGGTTTTTAAGGGCTGTTGAAACAAAAACTTGGACACCAGCCTTTATCTGGTTTAACGGGTTTCCGTTAACATCCAAAATTTTTACGGATGTAACTTTAACTGGAAGACTTAAAACAGCTTTAGGGTTTCCCTTCCC
>QMXD01000025.1 GCA_003661965.1 Candidatus Hecatellales archaeon | reverse complement strand
GTTGATTAAAAATGCTTAAAAGTGCTTAAATACCGTTTAAGAATAAAATACTTTAAGTGAGGTTAACTTTAGAAGGTTAAGGTAAAGGGTATGACATTTCTCCTTTTTAAACGTAAAAAAAGGGAGGAAACAAAAAACACAAGTGAAAACGAAAAACCTCCTCAACCCACCTCAATCCCTTTAAGCTTAAAAATCGAGAAAAGTTTTACTGTTGAAGATGTTAATAGGGCTAGAAGTGAGCTTAGGGTTTCAAGCGTTGAAAAAGAAATTTTAAGTGAAAGTTTAACAAGACTTTATGAGGCTGCAGCTGAAGGTAGAATTACCCCGGAAGAAAGAGATAGGCTTGTTGCAAAATATAGGGAGCAGCTTTCAAAAATAGATTCTGTTTTAGACTATAACCAAAAACTAATCAGCCTTTATGAGCTTGAAGAGGCAAGAGCTGAACTTATCAAAATGTTTCAGGAAAAGTTTTATGAGGTAAACAAAAAAATTGAGGAGATTAGAAGAAAAATTGGTTTAACACCTAAAAAAGTTGCAGAGGTAAAACTTACTCCAACCCCGACACCAACACTAACCCAACCAACAACAAAAGAGTCTAAACCTCCACCAGCAGAAAAACCTTCACCACCAACACCAAGAAGAAGTAAAGCTGATGAGGAGCTGGAAAAACTTAGACAAGACCTCCAAAAAGAACTGGAAAAACTTGAACAAATAGAGCTTGAGGGGTGACCTTCAACCTTTTGGATTGGCGTGAGGATGCAAAAAAGAGGGTTGCTTGGGAGGCTGTTAAACTTGTCAGGGATGGGTGGGTTGTTGGTTTAGGGAGTGGAAGCACCGTTGCATATGCTGTTTTGTTTTTGGGTAAAAGGGTTAGGGAGGAAAACCTTAAGATTAAGGTTGTTCCAACCTCCTACCAGATTTTTTTCTTAGCCTTAAACGAGGGAATCCCTATCACAACGCTTGACGAGCATCCTAAACTAGATTTTACCATTGATGGTGCTGATGAGGCTGATAAAAACCTAAACCTTATTAAGGGTGGTGGAGGCGCATTAACAAGAGAAAAAATAGTTGCTTTTGCATCTGAAAGGTATGTGGTTATTGTTGATGAGACTAAGCTTGTTGAAACACTCGGCTTAAAAACACCTGTCCCAGTAGAGGTTTTACCTTTTGCTGTTTCCTTTGTTGTTAGGGAAGCAAAAAAATATTGGGTTGATGTTAAGGTTAGGGAGGGTAAGGGGAAGGTTGGACCTGTGGTAACCGATAACGGAAACTTTATTGTTGATGTTTACTGTGGTGGAATAAAAAACCCTAAAGAGGTTGATGATAAGCTAAAAAGAATACCTGGAGTTGTTGAAACAGGAATTTTTGTTGGGGTTGCGGATATGCTTTATGTTGGGAAAAAAGATGGTGGGTTTGAGGTTATATCACGATCTTAATAGTTATCTTGACACAAAAGATTTATCTATGAGAAGAAATAACCAAAACCTAAAACTATGGATGGGAGAAAAAAATGGTTGAGATAAAGGTTGACCCTGAAAAATGTAATGGATGTGGAACATGCGTTGAAGTTTGTCCTGTGTCTGTCTATGAGCTTCAGGATGTAGAGGGAAGTAAAAAGTCTGTTCCAGTAAACAAGGATGCATGTATTGTTTGTAGGTCATGCGAGGTTCAATGCCCAAACCAAGCAATAACAGTAATAGAGTAGGCTAAGGCTAGAAGGATGAAAGGTCTAAAACTACAAAATAGACAAAAATAGACAGTAAAAAATTTTTATTTGTTAAGGTTTTAACCCATACCATCCTCCCTTAAGCTGAAGGTAGGCGTTTATAGCAGCTGTTATTCCTTCACCCACAGCAACTCCTATCTGTCTAACGTTTCCGGTAACATCTCCAGCAGCATAAACAGCTTTAAGGTTTGTTTCCTGTTTCCTATTTACAACGATAAAGCCTTCCCTATCCACAAGAACACCAGCTTTTTTGGCTAATTCACTTTGAGGTTTTTCACCAACACAAATAAAGACTCCATCAACCTCAACATGTTTTTCTTCTCCTGTCCTCTTATTAACCACAACTAGTTTTTCAACCAGGTTTTTTCCTTCTATGGCTTTTACCTCACTATCTAAGATAAGCTCTATACCACTTTCTAAAATCCTCCTTCTAAGAATAGCCTCAGCCCTAAGTTCTCCCCTCCTATGGATAAGAAAAACCTTTGAAGCCAAATCTTTAAGGTATAGGGCTGCTACAGCAGCAGAATTCCCCCCACCAACAACAGCCACCCTTTTACCCTTAAAAAGCGGTCCATCACATGTTGCACAGTAGCTTACACCTTTACCCCTAAACTCCTCCTCACCAGCTACGTTAAGCTTTCGGTGGGTGCAACCAGTCGCTATAACTACAGCCTTACAAGTGTAGGTTTCATCTTCCGTTTTAACCTTTTTAGTCTCATCTTTTAAAGCAAGTTCGGTTACCTTTTCAGGGATTTTAACTTCCGCTCCAGCCTCTACGGTTTGTTCAAGTATTTTTTGCATAAGTTCAAACCCAGATATTTTTTTAAATCCAGGATAATTCTCTATTATTGCTGCTTCACTAGCTAAACCTAGGGTTTCACCTAAAACTAGTGTTTTTAATCCTAGTCTTGCAGAGTAGATTGCTGCTGAAAGACCTGCTGGACCTGAGCCGACAATTATTAGGTCATAATCTTTTTCTGTCATTTCTAACAGTTTCATGTTTTGGTGGCTATTAAGACTATTCTTTGCCTTGATATGAAAGGCTTATATAGTTAGTAGATATGGAAAAACCTAGAAAGGATGGTGGGTTGTTTAGGTTTAACCAAGAATTGGGGTTGGTGAAAAGGCTGGTTTGACTATTCTACGGTTTAACATGTTTGGCAGCCCTAACATAGGGATTTTTTCCCTTGCAACAGATAAGTTTGCAATAGTTCCTATAGGTTTAACCCAAAGAAAAATTGAGAGGATAAAAAATGTTTTAAAGGTTAAGGTTTTAAGCTTAGACCTTGCAGAGTCTAAGCTTGCTGGTGTTTTGGCTGCTGCAAACTCTAATGGTATTGTTCTCCCCCACTATGTTTCAGATGAGGATGTTAACTTTCTTAAAAAAAGTCTTGATATTAATGTTGGAAGGGTTGAAAGTAGAAAAACAGCTTTTGGAAACCTTATCCTAGCCAACGACTATGGAGCCTTGGTCTCCCCAATCCTAACAAAAAGGGAGGTTGCAATGATTAAAGATATTCTTGATGTTGAAGTTTTAACAGGAAAACTTGCTGGTTTCCCCTATGTTGGCTCTGTGGCTGCAGCCTCAAATAAGGGAATTTTAGCCCACCCAAACATTTCAGAGGAGGAAAAAGAGTTTGTTTCAAACCTTCTAAAGGCACCAGTATCAATAGGAACAGTTAATAGTGGAGTCTACTTTGTTAGTAGTGGTGTTGTAATAAACAGTTATGGCGCCCTAGTAGGCTCTCTTACAACAGGACCGGAGCTTATGGCTATTTCCGCAATCCTTTGAAGGGTTGAGTTTTGGTTAGGGGAGTTAGAGAGGAAAGAGAGCTTATCCATAGACTTGACAGTTTAGGGTTTGCTGTGTTAAGAGCTCCAGCCTCAGGTTCAAGAACAAAACTTGATAGACCTGATATTTTGGCTGGTAGAAAAGGGTTTGTTTTGGCTATTGAGGTAAAAACTTCTAGGAAAAAAACCTTTTATGTTAGAAAAGAATCTGTTGAACAGTTAATCAGGTTTTCTGATAGGTTTGGTGCAAAACCCTATCTTGCCATAAAGTTTAAGCATACAGGTTTAGACTGGTTTTTGGTTAAACCCGAAAACCTTGTTAAAACTGGTAAAGGGTTTAAGGTTAGCCTAAACGACCTAAAAATGAAGGGTGAAAGTTTAGAGTCTCTTGTCACAAAAAGTTTAACAGAATATCTTTAGCTTAGCCTCTTTTCACACCAAAAACAGATTCCCTGTTAAGGTCTAAAAGTGTTTCTTCCTCACCACGATAACCTAAAACTATTTTTTTGTTTTTTGTAACCTCACCTACAATGTTTGCTTCATAACCATATCTCCGAAAGAAAGCCAAACATTTTTCAGGTTTTTTTGTGGAGAATATGAAGCTTAGGGATGGGTAGGATGTAAGCCAAAAAAGCCAATCTACGTTTGAAGGTTTAGGAATCTTTTCAACATCTATTTTTGCTCCAACACGGCTAGACTCGCAAAGCATGGCTATTGAACCCAAAAACCCAGGTGAGCTTATATCCCTTGAAGATGTAACCAAACTTTTTTCAGCAGCCTTCCATATAGCCCCTAAAAGCTTCCTAAGCCTGTTGGCAGACTTATTAACAACCGTGTCAAAACATCTAACCCAACCCTTCTTCCTAAAATCTCCATCCATGTCGATAACCAGAACTAGTTTTTCTTTTGGTTTTGCTGTGTTACTTGAGATAACCTTTTTTGCAACTCCAACCAAGCCAGCATCCACAGAGTCGTAGGTTGAGTCTGGGTGAGTATGAAGCTTTAAAATTTTTAGCCTATACTTTTCTATAGCCTCCTTAATACCTTCAACTATTTTTCTTCTAACATCTGGAGAGTTTGAGGATATTATGGCTATGTATCCAACTGGTTTTGCACCCTTAGCAACAACATCGTTAACGTTTACAAGAACAGAATAAAATCCTGCAAGCCAAGGGTCATCCCTTGTAAGCTCTTCAGCTATTCCATCTGATGTTGCAACTATCCTATGGTTTCCAACCTTAAACCATCCAGCATCATCAAACCTACACTCAACATTAAAAATTTTTGCTAAATCCCAAATGCAAGCCTTTCTTGTAAATCCACGATAACCTTTTACTTCTTCAACAATCCTTTTAAGAAAAGTTTTAGCCTCCATTTAAACCAACACTAACCTTCAATTAAACGAAGCAACTCCTTTTGAAGTTTTGGGTTGTCTAAGCTTAAAATTTTTTGTGGGTTATACATTTTTATTGTTTCTCCAGCCAAATCAAAAACCTTCCTAGCCTTCCCTATTATTACAGCATCACTACTAGCAACTATCTCCCCAAAACCTAAAACCTGATTATCCGCCTGTTTAACAGCAACAGCATCCCCAACCAAACCAAACCCTCTTAAAGTTTCCCTTGTTAAAGATGCTAACTCCCCACTATAGCTTACCTGAGAATCAAAGAAAAATTTTATTTCCCTAACCCCAACCCTAACCAAACCCTCAGCCAAAAGTTTTAGAGCTTTAACGGTTGTTTTGGTTGGTTTATGTTTACCATGAACAGCCGAAAGGTCGCGGATAAACCCATCATCACAAAAAATTATTGGTTTATCCTCTAACATGCTTTCAACGGTGATAAGCGTATTATATCCGTCAACAGCCAAAACCTTCCCTAAAACATCTTTTTGGGAAACAAGTTTACCCCTATGTTTTTTAGCCTCCTCCTCTCCGTAAACACACCTATAAAGTAAAAGCCTAAAAACCTTGTTAAGCTGATACCTATCCCCAACAAATTTTAATGCACTCTCTCTCTTGTACCCCCTACCCAAAAGATACCTAAAATCTTTAACAGCCTCATCCAGCCTAACATTCAAAAAAGGCACATCCAACAAAAAATTTTAGTCTTGGATGTAGATGGCTGGACGGTAGGGTTCAGCTAAACTTCCCCTATTTTTAGGGTCAAAAATGTTTGGAGAATCCTCCCTAAAAACCTCCACCTCAGCCTTAAACTCTCTCCCAAAAAAGTTTTTCGCCTCCAAAAGATAAGAATACTCGTCAAGAAAACCTATCCTAAGCCTTTTCTCCAAAAGCTCCCCAGGCATCTTTAAAACCTCATCTATAGTTTTACCTATAAACTTAGCTGCTTTCCCACCCATCCTTCTAATTTCAGGTTGAACCATAAACTCTTTTATGGTTTCCCTACCCAAAACACCGTTTTTCCGTTTCTCTAAGATTTTAAGATAGGTTTCCCACTTCCATTTGGCTGCAACATAATAACAGATTTTTTTAGGTTGAACGTTTAAAACCCTAAGAATATTTTTTGTATCCTCAACCAGAAGACTGATAAGCTCCTCAACCTCCTCATCCTCCAAACTAACCTTTTCCTCCTCATATTTAGGCCAGCTGGCAGTTGAAACAAACCCTTTTTCTCCAAGCTTCTCCCATAACTCCTCACAAAGATGGGGGATAAACGGTGTAAGAAGCTTAACCCAAACCCTAGTAGCATAAAAAACGGTTTTTTTACATGGTTTTTCCACCCTTCTCATATACCAGCGGAAATCTTTCCAAACCTCGTATAGGGCTGTTTCTAAAGCTGTTCTTGTTTTTAGGTTTTCTATGCTTTCAGAAACCTTTTTAATCCTTTTTTGAAGAATACTTAAAAGCCATTTTTCAAGATGTTTTTCCTCTTTTTCCTCTCCAAGGTTTTGAAGCTCCAAAATGTATCTGTAAAAAGAGTTTAGGTTGCTTGAAACCTCTTTTAGGCTTGAGGCTCTCCAGTCAGGGTCATCCATCCCTTCAGCAGCAAGCAAAACAACACAGCGAGTTATATCAGCACCAAAATCTTCAACAGCCCTTCTTAAAGGTATAAAGTTTCCTTTTGACTTATGCATCTCCTCCCCTTCAACCCTCATAAAACCGTTTATGGCTATGGCTTTGGGCCAGTGTTCAGGTGGAAATAGGGCTGCATGATGAAAAATGTAGAAGGTTAAATGGTTTGGGACAAGGTCTTTCCCAGAGTTTCTTAGGTCGACAGGATACCAGTATAAAAACTCTTTTCTCATATCTTTTAGGGCTTCTATGCTTATCCCCATTTTTTCAGCTATTTTTTCAGGTTCACCAACACCATAAAAAACGTAGTCAAAAAATTCTTCTGTTAGTTTTTCTGCTGGAATGTTTAAGGCTTTAATATGCCTGTTTATCGTGTAAAAAGCCATATAAACTGTTGAGTCGCTTAAAGTTTCAACAATCCATTCTGGAGCCCATGGTAGAGGTGTACCTAAACCTGTTTTTCTTGTACAAGCCCAATCATGAAGCCAATCTATAACATCTTCAAACCATCTTCTAGCCTCCTCAGGGTAAATCTTCATCTTTGAAAGAAGCTCTTTAGCAAGCTTTTTCCATTCAGGGTTTGAGTAGTTTAAAAACCATTGGTCTCTAAGAATTTTAACAAGACATTGGGTTGTACACCTACAAACAACCTTTTCAGGAAGCTCCCACATACTATCCATAAGCCCCTTCCGCTTAAAATCTTCAACCAAAACCTGTTTAACCTCAGAAACAAGCCTACCAGAATATTTTCCACAGTTTTCCCTCATAACACCCCTATGAAACTCTTTTTTATAGATTATTTTTGTTGCCTCCTCAGCCTTAGGGTCGTTTTGGTCTTTTATCCTCATCTCCTCAACAATTTCAACAGCTGGATATTCCCCAAAACCCTCAACCCTAATCATTGGGATAGGCTTAATTTTTTTCACATCCTCAACAGGAATACCAAACTTTTCAAGTAGGCTTGGATTGTTTTGAAGGTCTCTTAAAGCAAGCCAATCATAGGGTGCATGGGCTGGAACACTATAAACAACCCCTGTTGCGTTTGAAGGGTTAACAAACCACCCTGGAAGTATAGGTATCTCTTTTTCCTCTACAGGCTCTCTACATGTTTTACCCATAAGCTCTAAGCCTTTAAACTCCCTTAAAACCTCAACCTTTTTTAGTTGTTCTTTAAGTTTTTCAGCTGCTTCTTTGCTTACTATCCATTTTTCACCATCCACTAATGCTTCAACATAGGTTGCTTCAGGGTTTAACCATAGGTTTGTAACCCCGAAAACTGTTTCAGGTCTAAGGGTTGCTGCTGGAAGCCATCCATCCTCAAACCTAAACTTTACAAGGGTATATTCTTCTGGAGTAACACCGCTTCCTTCAAGCCTATCCGCCTCACCTGTTGGGCTTTCACATTTTGGACACCAAACAACAGGGTGAGTTCCTTGAATGATAAAGTTTTTTTGTTTAAGTTTTAGATACTGCCATTCAACAAAACGGCTAAAGGTTGGATGATGGGAGGATGTATGAAATTCTCTTCTCCAATCCACAGATAAACCAAGCTTTTTTACAGCCTCCCTATTATAGTCTGTATAGTATCTTGCCATATAGACAGGGTCTACAAACTTTTCCAACTCTTCCTCAGGAACACCATCAACAACCCTTAGAGCGTGAATAAACTTTTCATCTTTAAGCTTAATTCTTTCAGAAGCTCCTGCAACAGTTTCACCTGTCCAATGCCAAGCCCATGGGAAAAGAACGTTAAAACCCTTCATCCTCATATATCTTGCATAAACATCAACTCTTGAAGCTGAATATCCATGACCAACATGTAAAGGTCCACTCATGTATGGGAAGGGGAAAGTGACAAAACATTTTGGTTTATTCCAGTCAGGGTTAGCCTCAAAAACTTTAGCCTCACTCCATCTTTTCTGCCATTTTTCCTCTATAGCCTTCCAGTTAAGAGTCTGCAAACCTCCCACCCAAAATTTTTTCAGCAGCTTTTAAGGCTTCAAAAACTTTTTTAGGGTTAAGGTTTCCACCCTGACCAAAATCTTTTTTCCCTCCACCCTTTCCCTCACCAGCTTTTGCCACCTCATAGGCAAGTTTACCAGCATCAACCCCAACCTTTATTGCTTCACCTCCAACCATAACAACAAGCCTCATCCTTTCTCCATCAGGAACCGTAAACACTGTAACTAGGTTTGGCTCCCTTTTTACAAGTTCAAACGCAGTTTTAATTGCTGTTTCAACATCAACAATCTCTAAAGTTTTCCCTAGAAACTTTACCCTACCAACGTTTTTGATTTCCCCAAGCATTGTTAGAGTTAATTGTTTTGCAAGATTTTCCTTTAATTTTTCAACCTCCCTTCTAAGACTTTTAATTTCATCAACCAAACCTTTTACAGCCTTCTCAGTTTCCTCAACAGGACAACCTATAGTTTTAGCCATACTTCTAAGCTTAGCCTCAGTCTGCTGAATATGGTTGATGGCAGAGGAACCTACAGTAAAAAATATTCTTTCAACACCATCCTGAATTCTTTCAGTTCTAACTATCTTTATTAAGCCAACCTCACCAGTAGTTTTACAGTGGGTTCCTCCACAAGCCTCAACATCCCAATCCCCAGTCTCAACAATCCTTAACTCTTTTCCAGGGACAACTCCACCCTGATAAATTCTAAACCCATATTTTTGTTCAGCAACTTCTCTTGGAAGCCAAAAAGTTTTTACTTCAAGGTTTTTTGAAACAACCTCGTTTGCAAGTTTTTCTATAAGCTGAACCTGCTCATCCGTAAGCCTAAGATAATGGGAAATGTCAAGCCTAGACCTTTCAACACCTTTTGAGGCTCCAGCCTGCCAAACATGGTCTCCTAAAACCCTACGTGCAGCTCCAATCAAAATATGGGTTGCTGTATGGCTTCTCATAAGCCTTAAACGTCTATCCCAGTCTATTAAACCAGTAACCTCAACACCTTTAACAGGAATATTCCCCTCAACCCTATGAACAACAACATTTCCAACCTTTTGAACATCAACAACTTTAGCCTCAAAACCATCCCATCTTAAAACTCCTAGGTCTGAAGGTTGACCTCCACCCTCAGGATAAAAACATGTCTTATCTAAAACCACATATTTCCCCTCTAAAACCTCTAAAACCTTAGCCTTAAACTCTTTAAGGTATGGCTGCTCATAATAAACAAGTCTTGTTGGAGAGAGTTCCTTCACCTTTTCTTCAACCTTAGACTCTATAGGTTTTTCCTCCATGGTGGGGGCTGCTTTCTCATGGATTTTTGCAACCTGTGTGTAAAAGTCGTCTGGAATTTCAGCCTTTACACCCATTTTTTCAGCTATTTGGGAAACGTAGTCTGGGGTTAACCCGTGGGAGTCGTAAAGGGTTATTAGGTTTTGGACTGGGATTTTTTGAAAGCCTTTAGCTTTAACCTCAGCAACAACCTTTTTGGCGAGTTGTTCACCTTTTTTTAGGGTTTCCCTAAACCTTTCCTCCTCAACCCTAACCATATCAAATATTAGGTCAGCCTTTTCCCCATACTCAGGAAAACTTTTTGAAACCTCCTTAAGCTGAAGATTTAAAACCTCTATAAGGGGAACCTCTAAACCTAAACTATCCATGTTTCTTAAAATTCTTCTTATTAGTAGACGTGCAAGGTATCCTGCTTCAGCGTTTGATGGGACAACACCATCCCCCAACATAAAAATTAGGGTTCTGCTAAAATCTGCAATAGCATAAATGGTTTCCATAGGAACCATAATTTTTTCTAGGTCAACTGTGGATATTCCAAGCTTTTCAGCTATTTTGGCTCTTAACTCCCTAAGGTTTTTTCCGGCTTTAAGCTCTATTAAGCCAGCAAGCTTTGAAGCCTCAACAAAAACTTTTTCTTCTGGAGGTTTAACTCCAGCCCAACCTCTAAGCCTTTCAATAACAGAACCAAAAACAGCATCATAAATTGTTGGAGTTCTTTTTGTAAGCCAAACTATTCTCTCAAGCCCATAACCAGTATCCACTGTTTGAATTTTTAACGGGTAAAGTTCACTATCCCTTTGTTTATAATGCATAAAAACAAGTGTTGCAAGCTCAATACCTCCAACAACAACCTCAAAATCTTCACCAGCATTTCCACCACCAATCCACATATCCTCAATAAAGTTAATTTTTTCCGGTGGAATACCAAGCTCCTTCGTAAAAAACCTATAACAAAACTCTACAGTCTCATTATTCCAGTAAACATGTTTTTCGGGTGTGTTAAAGGCGTGGTGAGCCATCATCTCAAACTCTGTTAGGTGGCGTCCAGACTTCCCTATAAGGTCTATATCTGTAAACCTTATACATGGCTGGGATATTGTTAGGGGGTTGGCTGGTGGAGGAATTATTCCATCTGTAACCCAAGGTTGAAAATTGTAGATTGAAGCCCCAACCAGATATACGTCGTCACGCCATCTAGCCACAATAGGATATTTCCCAATCCTTTTATGACCGTTTTTCTCGAAAAAGGAAAGAAATTTTTCTCTAGCCTCAACAGTTTCAAGCCTAACATGGGTTGCAGGCTTTTCCATAAAAGTGTAGCTTACACAAGGCTGGTCTCCACAAAGTTGGCTGTCAGGGTTAACTGTCCAAAAATTTCTTCCACATGAAACACATTTTCTTCTAACATATCCTTTTTCCTTGAAAACCTCAACCTCGTAGATTGTTGGGAAGGTTTCCAACCCCCTAAAACCAAACCTTATGATGGTAATCTAAAAGATAACCTTAACCATTAGCTTTAAGTTTTTAACCCTAAAATATTTTTAGTTTTAGGGCTGAGGGTTAAGCAAAATTTTTGCTGTCTCCAAATAAATGTTGGCTGTATCAACCACGGAGTCAAGCCTAACATACTCGTTTGCTGCATGCTCATTCCCACCCTTAGGACCAAAGGTTACGGTTGGAATTTTAGCCTCACAAACAAGATAGTTTTCATCCCCAACACAAACCCCCAAAGCCTTTCTAGGTTTAAACCCTTTAACCTTTAAGCATGCTTCCTCAACAGCCCTAACAATAGGATGTTTCCTATCGATTTGGTAGGGTTTCATGTAGGGTGTTGGTCTTTTAAAAAGTTTAACCCTAAACCTAGACTTTAACCCAAGCCTACCAACCAAAACTTTTATTTCTCTTATAGCCTCCTCTATCTCCTCACCAACCTTAAGCCTCCTATCAATAACAAGCCTACAAGAGTCAGGTGTTGACAAAAATTCTGTTCCACCACTCATAGCTAAAACAGTTAAATTTTTCCTCCAACCTTTAAGCCTTCTAAGGTTTAAAATAAGCTTTGAAGCCTCAACCAAAGCGTTACTCTCGTAGTCTTCAACAACAGCATGCCCACTTTTCCCATAAACCATAATATCGTAAACAACCCTTCCAACCCTACCAACCTCCATCCTATCCAAACCTGTAGGCTCCGCTGAAAGAGCAGCATCAACATGTTTAAGCTTACCAAGCCTAATCAAAGTATAACACCCCCTAGAATAAAGCTCCTCATCACTTACCAAGGCTACGGTTAAACTCCCAGAAAGCCTTAACCCCAAAACCTTTTTTGAGGCAGCTAAAATAGCTGAAACTCCACCCTTCATATCACATGCTCCAAGCCCATAAAGACGGTTACCAACAGTTTTAGGTTTAAAGGGAGAATACCTCCATCCTTTAACAGGTTTCACAGTGTCAAGATGACCGTAAAAAAGTAGGTTAAACCCTTTTTTATCAAACCTATGATACGCAAAAATTGTAGGTCCGCATCCCCTAACAGCCACTTCTTCAACCTTAAAACCCGCCCCAACCAAAAATTTTTTAACGTAGGATGCAGCCTCATGCTCGCTTCCAGAAACACTTGGAATTGAAATAAGCTTCTCTAAAACTGGTTTAACATCTTTAAGGGAAATTTCAGGTTTAAACCCCAACCTAAAACCTCAACCTAAAACAGGTTTTAGTTTTAACCTAAATAAATTTTTAAAGAGAAGAAGAAAGGAAACTTTTTCACTAAGATTTTCTGGGAGACTATCTAAACTCCACACTTTCCTCTTTTGTGCCATCGTTTGTTATCAAGAGAAAGTCTACACCATCCCCACTTTGAACATCCCTTGAGACAGCAGCCCTAATACTTCTAAAAACAAGCTCTTTAGCCTCCTCGATTGAAAGCCCATCCTTATAGTTAGCCTCCAAAATTCCTGTTGCAATTTCAGCACCAGAACCAACACTAGCATACTTATCAGGAATTATTGAGCCTAACGGGTCTAAAACGTATAGGTGTGGACCTTCACCATCAACCCCCCCAATAATCGTTTGGGTTAACAACGGGGAAAGCCTTCTCTCAAAAAGAAGGTTTGCAACAATTTTTGCTACAGCATTAACACTAATAGGTCTTCCACACTCCAAGGAATGTAGGTTTGCATAGGCAGCAGCCTCCCTAGCCAAAATTTGCATATCCCCAACAAGACCTGCACATGCAGCCCCAACCTTATCAGTTATCTTAAAAACTTTTTTCCCAGCCTTACTTAAAACAAGATAACCATACGCAACCCTTTTCTCAGAGGCTAAAACAACCCCCTCTTTACAAACCATACCCACAGTTGTTGCTCCTGGAAGGTATGGGAATTCACGAGCCATCGATTCGTTTTCCAAAGAAATACCTCCTTGAGAATTTATACGACCTCCCTTACCTATAAATCTATAGTTGGTAGGGATGTGTGGAAAGGATTTAAGAGATGTTTTAAACAAGATTTTTTGGGATAAACGTTTAAACGTTAAAGACTACGTTTTAACCTATACCCATCGTGGAGCAAAAGAAAACAAAAAAACAGTTCCATGTGGTTTAATTGTGAGAATAGGAAAATCTTGGTTTACCTACAAAGACAAGGAAACTGATAGTGAAACGTTTATACCTTACCATAGGGTTTTAGAGGTAAAAAACATAAAAACAGGAAAAGTTTTATGGAGGAAAACCTCTATATCGGAAAAAACTTAAGGAAGACCCTAAAACATTTATTCTGGTTGCGGGGGTAGCCAAGCCAGGTCAAAGGCGCAAGGCTTAGGACCTTGTCCCGTAGGGGTTCGTGGGTTCAAATCCCACCCCCCGCATCAATTTACCGGTAAATTTTAAATATGGGATTTAAGCTTTTTTCTTTTGGTGGTTTATGCCTAAGCCTAATCTTGGTAAGACTGGGACTATTAAGGATAGGACTGTTTATGTTTATTTGCCTTCTTTGGGGATGGTTGAGGATTGGAAGCGTAGGGCTGAAAAGGCTGGAGTTTCACTTTCGAAGTTTATTGTTGAGAGGGTTGAGGATTCTATTAGGCAGGAGGAGGGTGAGGAAGGCTATCTTTCAAGGCTTGAACTTGTTAGAAGGCTTAGAAAAGCTGAAGAAGAACT
>QMXD01000024.1 GCA_003661965.1 Candidatus Hecatellales archaeon | reverse complement strand
GTGGGTATATGGATTGATGAGGCTTTAAAGCTTTATCCTGCAGACTATTGGAGGTATACGCTTATTGCTATTAGACCTGAAACAAGGGATACAAACTTTACATGGGAGGTTTTTGTTGAAAAGGTTAACTCCGACCTTAACGACACCCTAGGAAACTTTATCCATAGAACCTTAACCTTTATCCACAGATATTTTGACTCTAAAATACCTAAACCGGCTGAAATGGATGAATATGACTTAGAAGTCTTAGAAAATATTAGGAGAACAAAGTTTGAGGTTGAAAAAAGCCTTGAAAGTTTTAGGTTGCAAAGTATAGTTTCAACAATAATGGGTTTTGCACATTCAGCCAACAAGTATATCAACGATAAGGAGCCTTGGAAAACAATTAAGGTGGACTATGAAAAAGCATCAACAACCCTTTACGTTGCAATTCACCTAGTTAAGGCTTTAGCGGTTTTTCTTCAGCTAATAATACCTAAAACATCCGAGGAAATCTTTAAAATTTTGGGTTTGGATGAGGCTTTTACTTGGTGGGATAGGGTTGAGGAGAGGATTGAGGTTGGACATAAGATTAATAAGCCAAAACTCTTGTTTAAAAAAGTATCATTAAAAGAGGTTGAAAAAACAGAGTTTAGTTAGCCTTTTAAATTTTGGGAATACGTATGAGGATAAAAATAGATTTACATGTTCACACGGTTTATTCTAGGGATAGCCGTATAACCATAGATAAAGCCATAAAAGTGGCAAAAAAAGTTGGTTTAGATGGATTTGCAATAACAGACCATGACACCACAGAGGCACATAAAAAAATTCCAAAAAACTCTGGTCTAATAATAATTCCTGGAATAGAGATAACAACAAGAGAAGGTCATCTTATAGGTTTGGGTGTTTCAGAACCTATAAAACCTGGTTTATCAGCCCTAGAAACTGCTGAAAAAATTCGTGAGGCTGGGGGGATTGTTATTGTCCCCCACCCCATGAATCCGCTTAAAAATAGTTTGGGTATAGATGCTATTAGGGAGATTAACCCGGATGGTGTTGAAACTTTTAACGCTTCAACCCCAAACATCCTACACGTAAAAAAAATTGAGGATTTGATTGAGGAGATGGGATACACTAAAACTGGTGGAAGTGATGCTCATATCCCCTCAAGCATAGGTAAAGCCTACACCATAATGGATGTTAGAGGAGAAAACCCTGAAGAAGTTTTTCGTTCTATAAAAAGAGGGAAAACAATTCCAGTAAAGGAGGAGGAAACATCGTTAAAAGAGGTTTTACCAAAAATCCTCCTAAAAATTAAAACAAAAATCCTGAGGCTTTAAACCATCAGAATACTTTCACTTCAGTTTTAAACCTAAAAATGGTTAGGTTTTTACTCCATCTCCATCTGGTCTAGGTCTAACTCAAGATTAATTTTTCTGCTTGGATCTACCTCAATTTCTTCTTCTAGATCGAACAAGTTAAGCTCACCTCCAATTTTTGGGGGGTCTAGGCTTATGGGAAGCGTAAGCTGGAATACTTTCATCCACCTCTCCCCCTTTTCTTGTGTAAGAAACTTTCTTTTTCAAGGTATTATATCATTCGTATTTAGAAGGGAATACAATTTAAATACGAATGTTACTGGTATATAAAAATAAGCTTACCACATGGTTTAACCTAATACTCAAAAACATGTTAAAAATTGTGGTTTAAACGTGTTAATTATAGCTGTTTTTAGAACATGCTTTTAGCTGGCTTCTGTTTGAGGCTTAACCTCTAAATAGTTTTGGTGGGCTTTTACAACTTTCACATCTAAATATTTACCCATAAGGTTTTGGTTGTTTTCTGTTAACACCATCGGTTTGTAGGCAAAGTTTCTTCCAACCCATGAACCCTTAAACCCTTTTTCATCAACCAAAATTTCACCATGCCAATTAACCCACCTAAGATTTTTTTCTAGGGAAATTTTTGCAGTAAGCTTTGTCATAAGTTTAGACCTTCTTTTTACCTCTGAGGTTGGAAGCATCTCCATTTTTGAGGCTGGGGTTCTTGGTCTTGGATAAAACTTTGAAATGTTAACGATGTCAGGTTTTATTTCTTCGATAAGCCTTAAAGAACGGTTAAAAGCCTCCTCAGTTTCACCTGGAAAACCACAAATAATGTCTGTTGCTAAGGTTAAATCTGGAATTTTACTCCTTAGAAAGGAGACTATCCTTTTAAAGTCTTCAACACTATAAGGTCTATTCATAAGCCTTAAAACTTCATCATCTCCGCTTTGAAGGGGGAGGTGAATAAACTTAAAAACCTTTTTATCCATATAGATTTTTGCTAGGTCTTCAAGAAACTCTAAAACGTTTTTTGGGTTCATCATCCCCAACCTAATAAAAAATTTCCCCTCAACCCTAACAACCTTATCCAGCAAGTCTATCAAGGATAAACCTAAATCTTTTCCGTAGGCTGCTAGGTCTTGGCTTGTAAGCCAAACCTCTTTTACACCCTCTTTTTTAACAGATTTTTCGACCTCCCATAAGATTTCTTCTGGATGATAGCTTCTAAGCTTTCCACGTGCAAACCTCACACAACAAAAACTACAAGCCCCGATACAACCATAAGCAACAGGAATTATTCTTACAACTTGTGAAGAACAAAATCTTGGAAGGGAAAGACTTGGCTTAAAATCGTTTCTAAGGATAACATGTTTTTCTCCTTTTTCAACCCTTTTAACAAGGTCTACTATCCTATCTCCTGGTGCAGGACCTATAACCCCATCAAACCTAGCTTCCCTTTTAACCCTTTCAAAGTTTATTAGGGGGAGGCAGCCTGCAACAATAAGTTTTTTGTTTGGTGGGACGTTTTTGAGTAGATTAATCATTTTGTCTTCTGTTGGGGATTTAACTGCACATGTATTGTAGATTACGATTTCAGCCTCGGATAGGTTTTGGGTGATTGTGTATCCGGCCTTTTTTAGACATCCTGCAATAACCTCACCATCAGCAATGTTTGTTGAACAGCCAAAACTTTTAACGTATATTTTTCCAGCCATAACAAAAACCTAGTTTTTAGTTTAGTTTTTAGGTTATATTCCAAAACCAAAATGGGGAACCTTTTTTCTTTTAACCTCAACAAACTCGTTGATACAGTTTAGGTCTTCATCGGTAAGCATATCCTTAAACTCTCTAAGAAGCACCTTTAAATGTTCTTCAGGAACATCAACATATAAAACATCGTTTTCTCTAACATGTCTACCGACGGTTGGCTCCCTCATAGAGATAGCAACCTTCATCCCTTTAAGGGCTTCAGGTATGTTTTGACCTTTATCTTGAATTTGGGCTATTTTACCAACGTTTGTTCCATCCATCCTTATTAACGGATATTGGGGTTTTATTCTTCCAGCTAAAACCTCAACCCCAAATATTGCAGGATTACTCCTCCTAAAAACAAACCCTTGAAGAAACCTAATTTTTCCAGGTTTAATAAGAGATTCAAAGGTTTTTCTGGTTTTAGCCTCTTTTTGGGTTCTAACCCAATCCTCATAGTCTTCAAGAAGCTTATAAATAACGTTATTCTGAAAAATTTTTACACCAGTTTTTAGGGCTTCCTCCTCAGCATCAGGTAAAACTTTAACGTTAAACCCTAAAACAACACCAAAAAACGGATCCTCATTTTTTACCACAGAAGCCTCAACTACATCCCTTTTTGAAACCTCACCAACATCAGCTATCCTAATAGGAATCCCAGCCTTTCTAAGCTCATTAACCAAAGCCTCTAAAGAGCCTAAAGTGTCAGACTTTAAAACAACCCCAACCTTATCAGTTAAAATCCTTATACTCCTAATTTCCATTTCAACCCTCCTAAGAAGCTCCTCAACCTCACCTTCCCCAGATGCACCATATATTGGTCCTCCAGCAATAGCATCCTCAAGCCCTGGAGCAACAATTTTAACTCCAGCAGCCGCATAAACCTCTTCAAGTTCGCTAAACTTTTCTCTTGGGTCTCTAATTTCGTCTAGGGGTTTTGGTACAAGTATTGCTCTAACCTTTGTAACTATGGGTTTTTCTTTTCCACCTAAAACTATTAGGTCGTTTTTATGTAGAACACCATCATAAATTATTGCGTTAACGTTTACACCTAAACCAACATCCTCACGAATTTCAAGAATTGTTCCTTTGGCAGGACCTAAACTAACCGTAAGCCTTTTTTTCATGTATTGTTGGGTTAAACCCGCTAATACGGCTAGAAGGTCTGGCAGCCCTTCACCTGTTTTTGCGCTTATAGGGATAACAGCAACAGTCCTAGTAAAGTCTCTTATCCTATCAAACCTTTCAGAGTTAAACCCATGGTAGGAAAGAGAGCCAATTATAGTGTAAACCTTTTCATCAAGAATTCTTAAAACTGAGGATTCTCCTGTTTTAAGGGATTCAAGTACAGGTTTGTCTGGTTTAGATTTCCATCCAGGTATAAGGTCAATCTTGTTTGCTGCAACAACAAAAGGTGTTTTATAGGTTTTAAGAATTTCAAGCGACTCAACTGTTTGAGGTTGAACACCCTCCATAACATCTACCACAAGGATGGCTATATCAGCCACAGAACCTCCACGTCTCCTCAAATTTGAGAATGCTGAATGTCCAGGTGTGTCAATAAAAAGAAGACCTGGAATCTCAATTTTAAACCTAAAAAGCTTTAAAAGCTCCCCACAAAACTCTTCTAAAACTTTTGTTGGAACAAAACTTGCACCTATATGTTGGGTTATTGCTCCAGGCTCTCTTGCAGCAACAGCAGTTCCTCTAATCCTGTCTAGTAGGGTTGTTTTACCATGGTCTACATGACCTAAAACAGCAACTATCGGTTGACGTAGGGTCAAAGCAATCCCACAACTATAATTTTTCCCTTTGGAAGCCTTACCTCCTATAAGGTGGTAAGGTAAGATTAATATTTTAGGGTTTAAGTTTTTCCTCTAACAGCTGTTCTGTTAAGCTTTTAGTGCTAAAAATAAAATGAGAATTACATTTAGTTTGGTGCTTAATTATCAATCTGGTTTAGTATTACTTAAAAATTATTTTTCACCTTGTTGCTTTTCTCTTACTATTTTTTCCATGAACTCTAAAGCGGCTTTAGCCATTGCTATAGCTTCTGCGTCGTCTGGTGGAACTTGAATGTAGACGCTTCCATACTGAATTTTTAATGGTTCAGCCTTGGTTCCTTCAGGCATAAGTTTTTCCCTCTTATCGACGGTCTCATCAACACCTATTGTTGGAGTTGTAGGTTTTTCAGCGTAGGTAAGGTAGATTGCCACTTTTTTGTATATTTTGCCGATCTCTTCAGCTATTTTCTGGACTCTTGACAAATCCACCAGAGCTTTATCTCTTAAGAAAGCTCTTAATTGTTCTTCTGTTACATTTTCTCCGTATTGTCTGTAGAGATCAGTAAAAATGCTTATCCTTTTTACAGCCTTGCTTTTAGCATCTTCAATATCTTTAGGTTCTCCATAAATTATTCTTTTAGCCAATTCAGTGGTTTTTATAATTCCTTCACCTGTTTCCACTAATCCATACATTGCCATTGAAGCCACTAAGGTATTAAATCCACCACCTCCTGCAGACATGCCTAATGCCTCCGCAACAGTTTCTCTTCTCGCACTTTCACCACAAACTTCTAGAATTTTTTTCACCTTTTCCACACAACTATCTAAATCCCTATCGGGATACTCGTACCTTCCAGCTTTAGGCACATAAACCACCTCCACCTCTTTTTACTATATTCTTCTTACCAATTACCTTCCAATTGCTCCTTATAAACTTTTTTCTTTACTGTTTACTTAGTATAGCAAAGAAGCTTTTTAAACTATAACCAGATTCAGAAAATAATAGGTTAAGTGAATAAATCGCAAACTAAATGTAATAATTTCATTAATTATTTTAAGCACTAAAAAGCTCAACAGAACCCCTGCAAACTTTAAAAGTTTAAAGTTTTAATTTTTAGGGTGGAATAAAAAAGAAGCTTTTAGGGAGGCTGAACAGAAAAATGGAGTTAATATTACCATTAATAGCATCAATAGTTGCGATAGCTGTTGCTGGGGTTTTTGCTTCTTGGGTGCTTAAACAAGACCCTGGAAACCCTAGGATGCGTGAAATTTCTGAGGCTGTAAGGATGGGTGGAAACGCATTCCTAAAACGGGAGTACAGCTATATCTTCCCTATCGCTGTTGTTTTGGCTGTTATAATATTTTTGGCTTTACCTTTTGCTGGTGAGGCAACAGGGTTAGCAGGAAAGATTTCAGGTTTTTCATGGGGCGACAGTTGGAAGATTGCTGTTGACTTTCTTATAGGTGCAGGTTTATCTGCTTTAGCAGGATATTTGGGGATGGCTGTAACCACACGTTCTGCAAGTAGGGCTGCTGAGGCTGCAAAAAAGGGTATGGGTCCATGTTTAACCGTGTCTTTTAGGGCTGGAGCTGTTATGGGTATGAGTGTTGCAGGGCTTGCTTTGCTTGGTGTTGCTGGCTCATATTTGGCTTTTGGAGCAACCCCTGAGGCTGTTCCTTTGATTGTTGGTTTAGGTTTTGGTGCAAGCCTTATTTCGATGTTTATTAGGATTGGTGGAGGCATCTATACTAAGGCTGCAGACCTTGGAGCTGACCTTGTTGGTAAGGTTGAGGCTGGAATTCCTGAGGATGACCCACGTAACCCTGCTGTGATAGCTGATAATGTTGGTGATAATGTTGGTGATTGTGCTGGGATGGGTGCTGATGTTTTTGAGTCTTATGTGGTTATAGCTATTGCAGCTATGCTTATAGGGTTTTTTGCCTTCCGAAACACAAACCTATGGAACAACAGCATCCTATTTCCATTGTTTTTAGGTGCTGCAGGAATTTTTGGTTCTATTGTTGGAAGCCTATGTATCCATAAGGGTTGGAAGGGAGACCCTATGAAGGCTTTAAACCTAGCATTCTACGTTACCGTTGTTGTTGGCACTATTTTGACTTACATATTTGCAGGGTGGATGTTTGGTTTTGAGTCTCTCCTAACCTACACCCTCCTAGTATGTAGCATTTTAGGCTTTATCACCGTGGTTATGCTTGAAAAAACAGCAGACTATTATACCTCATACAACTATCCACCAGTCCGCTCGATTTCAGAGGCTTCCCAGACAGGTCCACCAACAAACTTTCTTACAGGTTTGGCTGTAGGCTTAAAAAGCACCTTCCCAAGCATGATTATACTTGTTGTAGCCATAACCATATCGTTTATTCTAGGATATGTTTCAACTCCAAGAGGTTTGGAGCCTAACATGGTTGGAATTTATGCAACAGCAATAACAACAATGGCTATGCTTTCACTTTCAGGTATAGTTATGTCTATAGACTCTTTTGGTCCTGTATCCGACAACGCAAACGGTATTGTTGAAATGGCAAACCTTGGGGAGGTTCGTGAGGTTACAGATAAGCTTGACGCAATAGGAAACACAACAAAAGCAACAACCAAAGGTTTTGCTATTGGTAGTGCAGCACTCTCAGCCTTAGCCCTATTCCAAGCCTTTAGGGTTGACGCCCTAAGAGGGCTTGAATTCCTAGGAAAACCCATATCAGGATTCTTCCTAACAGACCCATTAGTCATCATAGGTTTAATTGTTGGAGGATTTCTACCATTCTTCTTTAGCTCCTACCTAATCTTGGCTGTGGGTAAAACAGGGATGCAAATGGTTAACGAGGTTAGAAGACAGTTTAGAGAAATTAAGGGTATAATGGAGGGGACAGCAAAACCAGACTATGCAAGATGTGTTGATATTGCTACACGTGGAGCCTTAAAAGAGTTTTCAGTAGCAGCCCTTCTAGCAGTATTAACACCAATAGTTTTAGGTGTGGTTTTTGGTGTTAGGGCTGTTGGAGGACTACTTATTGGAGCCATAGTTTCAGGGGTGTTTTTGGCTTTCTGGATGGCTAATGGTGGTGCAGCCTTAGACAACGCCAAAAAATATATTGAGCTTGGAAACTTTGGTGGGAAAGGTTCAGACGCCCATAAAACAGCGGTTATGGGTGATACTGTTGGAGACCCATTAAAAGATACTGCTGGACCCTCAATAAACCCGTTAATCAAGGTTTTACAGACAATATCAATAATATTCCTACCAGTCTTCCTAGCAACAGGATTCCTATCCCTAATAATCTAAACCCTAAAAATTTTTTTAGTAGCTTAAAACCTCTTTTTCACCAAAAAATATTTTTGATTCTCTAAGAAAGTTTTCAGGGCTGTCTGCTGCATGAATAATGTTCATGGTTATGGATATACCTAGGTCTCCACGAATTGTTCCTGGTTTTGCTTCTTTAGGGTTTGTTGCTCCAATAAGCATCCTCATCTTGTTAACAGCATCCTCACCCTCAACAATCATGGGGACAATGGGACCTGAAGTTATGTGGCTGATAAGTTCACTGTAAAAGCTTTTACCCTTATGAACCTCGTAAAGTTTTTCTGCTTGTTCACCACTTGCCCATATAAGCTTCATAGCCAAAATTTTGAATCCAGCCTTCTCAATTCTGCTTATAACTTCTCCAATAAGCCTATTTTTAACCGTTTCAGGTTTTAGGATGACAAAAGTTTTTTCAGCCATTTTTTAGCCCCCATAAAAATTTAGCCTTTACCCTTCTCCTTCTTCCTATAATAAACAGTCCATTTAAGCTTTCTAGAGTCTCTATGAAGCTTTAAAGAGTTTTTTCTACATTTGCTTGAACAATACCATAGGATAACACCATCGTTTCTAACATACATCATCCCTGTTCCAGGTGGAAACTCTTTCCCACAAAAGGAGCAAACCCTAGGTTTAGGCAAAAATCAACCTCCATTAGGCAATCTTTTTTGCTTCCCTCTCAGTTTCACGAAGCATTAAAATATCTCCAAGCCTAACAGGTCCACGAACATTTCTAGTTATAACTCTACCCTTATCCCTACCCTCAAGAATCTTAACCCTAACCTGAATAACCTCTCCAGTTACACCTGTTCTACCAACTATTTCAACAACCTCTGCAGGGGTAAGCTCTGAACTCATTTTTTATTCCGCCTACTCTTGGCGGATTAACCCTTTTTTAATGCTTCAACCTTTTTAATTATCTCCTCAACAATATCTTTAGCTTCTCCAGGCTCAATTATTGTTGCTGAGGCTGCTTTAACCTCTATTCCAGCTGCCTCACCAAGCTTATCCTTGTTTGGAACATAAACATATGGGATTTTTCTTTCTTCACATAGGAGTGGGAGATGGGCGACAATTTCTGGTGGTTCAACATCCTCAGCTATTAAAACAAGTTTAGCTATACCTCTTTCAACACTTTTTGTTGTTTCGTTTGTTCCACGTTTAATTTTTCCTGTTTCCCTCGCTATACGGAGGGCTTCATAGGCGGTTTCAGCAAGCTCTTTTGGCACATCGAATTTTACGTAGAAAGGTTTACTCATACGCCTTCACCCTCACCAGTTGATATGTGCAAAATTAAAGTTAACTCAAATTTATAAGTTTTTACCGTCTCTAGTATGCTGGAGCAAATAAGGCTCTAACTATTTATTTATGGGTGTAGTATGCCAAAATTTCTTGGTTTACCTTTTCAATTTTAACAAACCCAAACCTTTCAAACTGGATAACATCTCCAGCCTTAAGCTTTCCACATGATTCCTCAGCTAAACCTTCTATGGTTGACCCATCCGGCATAACCACAACAGTTTTAACACCTTTGGTAGGGGGAAGATAGTGAATTAGGGGTGCATGAAGCTTTTTAGCCTCCTCGTAGGTTTCACTATGGAAAACTGCTTTAACAAGTTTTTCTTCAACGTTTTTAACTTGAATGTTGAAAAGACCCATCAGTCTAACAACTTTTTCTGGTTTAAGAAGGTTGAGGTCTGAGGTTGAAACTAGGAGGGTTAGCCTACCGTTTTCTGGTTTAAGCTGAAAAACTCTAAACCCTTTTTCAGGATAGTCTGGGTGAAGATGAAGTTTTGCTGTGTAAGGTTTTTCTACGTTTAAAACTTCAAGCTTGATGGGGTTTGAAACAAAAAAGTATCTGTCTGCTTTTGGGTCTAAGATTTTACGGTTGTATGCGTATAGGTTTTCCCAGCTTAAGGTTACATCAACAGGTTTAACCCCAACCTCAAGCATAAGTCTAACAACAGCCTCAGCAGTTATCCCTCTACGTCTTAAAGCAATTAAGGTTGCAAGTCTAGGGTCTCCATAACCACCATAAACACCTTTTTCAACACCAAGCTTAATCTCAGACTTGCTTAAAACAGCACCAGTTATTTTAAGCCTACCATAATGGATTGCCTCAGGATAATCCCAGCCAAAATAATTGTAAAGAAAACGTTGACGCTGCTCATTCGTTAAATGTTCTTTTCCACGTATAATATGGGTTATACCAAGCAGATGGTCATCTAAACCTGAAGAAAAATTGTAGAGCGGCCAAACCCTATACTTGTCTCCAACCCTTGGATGTGGAAACTTTTTTGTGTCTATGATTCTGATGGCAGGCCAATCTCTAACAGCAGGGTTTGGATGGTTTAGGTCTGTTTTAACCCTTACAACAGCCTCACCCTCACCAAAACTTCCATCCAACATTTTTTCCCATCTTTCAAGCTGGGTTTCTTTTGGAAGCTCTCTACATGGGCATGGTTTACATGAAAGAATTTTTTCTTTGAAGGTTTGGGGTTGACATGTGCAAACGTATCCTCCACCAACCTCAAGAAGCCTTTTAGCATACTCATAGTAGATTTCAAGCCTATCGCTTTGGATTATTTCCTTATCCCATCTACATCCAAGCCAAATTAGGTCTTCACGTATTAGGTCGTAAAACTCTAAAACCGGACGTTTATATCTTGGGTCTGTATCCTCAAACCTAAGATAAAATTCTCCATTATACATTTTTGCATACTTCCATGAGAGAACAACAGCCCTAGCTGAACCTAAATGAAGAACACAGTCAGGGTTTGGTGAAAACCTTGTTACAACCTTAGAATATTTTTCAACGTTTGGGAGTGGAGGTAAAACCTTTTTTTCAGGTTTAGCCTTGGCCTGTAAAAGTTCAGGCCAATTTTCCTCCAAAGTTCTTTTTTGTTCTTCAACCGAAAGCCTATTTACCTCTTCAACTATAACTTTAACCTTTTCTAAAACTTCTTTTGCTTTTTCTCTAAGCCAAGGCATTTCACCAATAATTTTTCCAAGAACAACCTGAGGTTGAGCCTTACCCTTATGTAGGTAAGCGTTTAAAAGACTATGTTTACGGATTACCTCCTCCAGCTTATCAGAGTTTATGCTCATTTTTTCAGCTCTAACCTCTAATGTTTGTGGTGTGGCTGGTTAGGATAGAAATGTTTAGGGGTTACTAATAAATTGTAATTTCTCCTAGAATAAGATTTGAGTGTATGGTTGTTTAGGCTGGTGTTTTTGGTTTGGTTGGGGAAACAAGAAAAAGGAAGGCAGACCATATCCGTATATGCTTAACCAAGGATGTTCAATCCCATGTTTCTACAGGGTTTGAGGATATACATTTAATCCATGAAGCCCTACCAGAAATAAGTTTTAAAGAGATAGACACAACCACAAACATTTTTGGATACAGGCTTTCCTCCCCAATAATTATTGCTGGAATGACTGGTGGAACAAAAAAAGCAGCAAAAATAAACGCTAATTTGGCTGAGGCTGCTGGAAAGCTTGGGTTGGGGATGGGTGTTGGAAGCCAAAGGGTTGCTATTGAAGACCCAAAACAAGAATACTCTTTTAGGATTGTAAGGGAAAAAGCACCTAAAGCCTTTATTATAGCAAACATAGGTTGTGTTCAGCTTGTAAAAGGTTATGGGGTTGACAAAGCCTTAAAAGCTGTTGAAATGGTTGAGGCTAATGCTTTAGCAATCCACCTAAACAGCTTACAGGAGGCTGTTCAGGTTGAGGGGCAAGCCGACTTTAAAGAATCCCTAAAAAAGATTAGGGAGCTAACCCAAACCCTAACCATACCAGTTATAGTCAAAGAAACAGGCTCAGGAATATCCGCTGAAACAGCAAAAAAACTTGAGGAGGCTGGAGTTAAAGGTATCGATGTTGGTGGTGCAGGTGGAACAAGCTGGGCTGCAGTAGAATATTATAGGGCTAAAGAGCTTAGAAAAAGGTTTAACCAAGAGTTAAGCCTAACCTTTTGGGATTGGGGAATACCAACAGCCATCAGCCTAATAGAAACAGTAAAAACAACAAACCTAACAACCATAGCAACAGGAGGAATAAGAAACGGGATAGATGTCGCTAAAGCATTAGCCTTAGGAGCCCACGCAGCCGGAATAGCCCTACCACTCCTAAAAACAGCAGCCGAAAACGTTGAAAAAACAGTTTGGAAGCTTAAACGCATAATCAACGAACTAAAAACAGCCATGTTCCTAACAGGAAAAAAGTCTATAGAAGAACTAAGAAAAGAAACACCCCTAATAGTCACAGGAAAAACCGCTGAATGGCTTAAAACTAGAGGATTCAAACCAGAAGAATACGCCCTAAGAAAACCACTTTAAAAACATATAATGCACTGTAATGCAGTGTCATGCACAACAAAAAAATAGGCTAAAACTTTTAGGATTTGGTTAAACCCATAGCACAATAACCTACAACAGCACTTTTATCACCAACAACATCACCAGAGGTTGCATACTTTAGTAAAACACCGTTTTTAGCCCCTAAAATTTTTGATGCAACAATCATTGACACAGTTGGACCGACACCACACATACTTATATTATACTTTTCCACAACCTCAAAAAGCATTTTTTCATCAAGCTTTTTAACAGCCTCAATAACCATCCTATCCTTTTTTTCAGCAGAGGTTTGAGGCTCATAGTGGGTTAGGTCGCTTGAAGCAATAACAACAGCATTAACGTTTTCTAAAGCTTTAGCCACAGCCCTACCAACATCAACAGCAACCTCAAAATCTTGAAGCATCATACATATAGGAACAAAATCAAAATCAAAACCTAAAACATATTGGAGAAAAGGAAGCTGAAGCTCAATAGAATGCTCATAGAGATGGGCTGAATCATCAATATCCAAATATTTTGACCCAGCCTGAATAGCCTTAGCAACCCTAGAATTTATGGAAACATCAGCAAAAGGTGTTCTCCAAACACCCTCAACCATTATAGAAACAGCACTACCAAAACCAGTATGGTTTGGACCTAAAACCACAACAGTTTCAGGTTTACCATCCTCAGCAAGAAAACAATAAGAGTGGGCAGCAACAGGACCAGAATACATATAACCTGCATGGGGGCAAAGAAGACCAACAACCTTTCTAGGACCATCAACATTAAGCTTAGGAACCCTACCAGGACCAAGCCTATGAAGAAAACAATCCTCCTCAATCTGTCTACGTAAAGATTCAGAGGTTCCAGCATACCATGAACCTGCATTCCTAGGATACCTAACCTTCAAACCCTACACCAAAATAGAATACACTATAAAACCTATTTAAACCATAAAGAAAAATTTTTAGGAGACTAAAAATTATTCTTGGGGAACAAGCTTAGTTTCAAAGTCTTCAACAGGGATATGTAGGTCTCCATCTGGAGGTATAGCACCCCTCTCCCTTAAAAGCTGTCTTGCAAGAAGCCAATAAACCATCGCTAAAGCCTTCCTACCCTTATTGTTAGCCGGAATTATTAGGTCAACACCCCTAAACGTGTTATCTGTATCACATAAGGCAACAACAGGTAAACCTATCTTAGAAGCCTCAATTAAAGCCTGCTCATCAGCAGAAGGATCCGTGACAACAATAACCTGAGGCTCCATATAGCTTGGACTTAAAGGATTTGTAAAAGCTCCTGGTGGAAACCTTCCAACTATCGGTATAGCCCCAGTAACCTCACAAAACTTTCTAACAGGCTGATGACCATAAAGCCTAAAAGATACAACAGCAATAGACTCAGGTGGAAAGTTTGCTAAAAACCTTGCTGCAACCCTAATTCTTTCATCGGTTTTTCT
>QMXD01000023.1 GCA_003661965.1 Candidatus Hecatellales archaeon | reverse complement strand
AAGACTGTTAAGGCTATAGTGGATAAAACTATTCCTACTGAGGTTAAGCTTAAAATCCATCCAGCTGTTTTAAGACCAAGCCAATGGAGAACAACAAAAATGGAAAGTGGTAGTATTGTTAAAGCTGGTTTTAGCCTAACACTTTTAATCCCTCTTCTTTCGAGTAAAACGTATACTGGTAGGGTTGGTATGGTGAAGTAGGTTACCCCAGTAAGCATACTAGCCAAAAAACCAGCAGCAACTATAGCCACCTCAGAATTAAAACCTTTTAATGTAAGATAAACAGTTTTAGAGGCTTCAAGTTCAACCAAAAGCGGATAAATAAGGTTTTTTACAGTAAACCTTAAGGTTGGATTTGACCTTTCAAGCTCAGCAACAGCTGGACTCCAAGAATAATACCAGACATTAAAAACCTTCATAAAATAGAATCCTCCATGGGTTGCCAAAACATAATGGTCACGAAAATCTCTAAGCATCTGTACTTGAGGAGAAAACTCGCTTCCGTAGGCTGCTGTTGCTATAAGACAACCTCCACCAGGCTTTTTAAGGGGTTTAAGTCTAAGCTCAACCTGTCTTATTTCACCCACTCCAACAGTAACCGTTACCGACTTTTGCATATAACCCGCTGTTGAGGCTGTAATTGTGTAAGTTCCTTTTTTTAGGGTAAAAACAGCTTTTCCATCTACACCTGTTAACACCCTATTACCGTCCACCTCAACTTTAACACCAGCTAAAGGTTTACCGTTTACCTCATCCAAAACTAAAACTGTAACCTTTGATGGTGTTGGTGTGGGGGGTGAAGGTTTTGAGGGTGTAGGGGTAGGCTTTAAAACTTCTTTTGGAGAAGTTTTAACGGTTATAGTACAACCCTGAGTTTCTAGGTTGGTTATACGGTTAAAAGATTCATCAACCAAGCTAACCTTTAAAACCTCGATTGGATAGCTTCCACTTAAGGCTGTTTTAAGAACCATAAGTTTTAATGTTAAAGCCACCCCTGAAGGGATAGGTTTAACTGTTTTTCCAACCCTTGCAACAGCCAACCTTACTATTTCCTTTTCATCTTTAACCTCAACCTTTTTAACGGCTATCAAGGGGTTTTTACCGAAAAACTCCCCAACCTCAACATCTAAAGCCTTAAAAACCTTAGAAGAATATGCTACCTGAAAGTCTCCAGCACTAACACCAAACCCCATAGGGTCAACATAAACCTTAACCTCAAAAGTGTCACCTGGAGAAACCTCTAACGAAGATGGTTGAAGATAAACTTTAACCTGTAAACCTGCAAAGGTTAAAAATGGTAAACCAAGTAAGGCTAGTATAAGCAAAAATGGGGCTAAAGGTTTTAGGAGGTTTTTTAGCTTCAATTCTGGACAAAAATATTTTTCTTAAAATTGGAATATAAATAGTTAAGCCTTTAACCCTTAAAAGGCGTAAAAAATGTCTTCTAAGACTATGGAAAGGATGGAGAGGCTTATAGCCTCATGTAAACGTTGTGTTGTTGTTGATAAGCCTTTCCTAAAGTATGAGGCTTACAGTTGGCTTCCACAAAAAACAAAAATTTTGGCTGTAGGAGAATCTCCCCCTCCAGGAGAAAAAAATAGTGTATTTTACAACCTTAACCTTTTTGATAGGCTTAGACTCTCCATGAAACTAATCTTAGACATAGATAAAGACCTAGAAGTGCTAAAAAAACTTAAAAAATCCTCAGTCTTTTTTACTGCAGCAGTTAAATGTAGACCAGTAAACCAAAAAAAGATTCAGGTTATGAGGGTAAACTGTCTTCCAATACTTAGAGAGGAAATCAGACTTTTAAAGCCCAAAAAAATAGTTGCCATGGGAAAAACAGCCTCAACATCCATAACAGAAATTTTAGGGTTAAACCAACCAAAAAGGTTAGATAGAATAATTGAAGCTGAAGCCAAAAACATAAAAATATTTTTTACACCACACCCAAACTACATTTTCAGGTTTAAAAGAAACCTAACCAAAAAAATTAAGAATCTAATAGAATGCTAGCCTCAACAATACCAAAAGATAAGTTTATGGCGGGCCCGGTGGGATTCGAACCCACGACCTACAACTTAGGAGGCTGCCGCGCTATCCTGACTGCACATCCCACCAATTTTTTGGTGGGGATTCTGCGCCACGGGCCCCTTCCATATTTTAAGTTAAGATATTTTTATGGTCTCTTTTAAGTTTAAATGTTTAGCCTAGATTTTCTTGGTTCATTAATCTTATATTATAGTAAACCTCCTGAGAAAATTCTTTTAAAGTTAAGAGGAGAAGCATTGGTAAACAAAAAAGGTTAACTCACATTTAACCCATATTTTTTTGCTATTTCTAGGAAGCTTTCAGCAACATGTTTAACCTGCTCCCATTTTAACCCATAAACGTTAAGCTCAAAATGTTTTGTTCGTCCAGGCTGGATACCTACAATTCTCCTTTCTTTCAGCTCATCGTATAGGAAGAAGCCTCTCCTTTTATGTTTTTTAGACACATCATAAAATCCTTTAGACTCAAAATGGATTAAGGTATGCTGTTTTGGTTTAACACCAAGCTGTCTTGTTCCCTCTATTCTTTCAAGTTGTTCAACAAGGTATCTAGCCTTTTTAACCTCCTCATCCCACCTATTCACTCTTTCAACAACAAAAGGGAAGGAAGCCATTAGGGTAACTATAGGTGCACCCATAACCGTGCAGCCAAGTAAAGGAATCTCTTTTATAGGAAAACTTCTTCCACTCCAATCTCCAACAATACTAGACTTTAAAAGAATTTTTTTGCTTAAATCTTCTTTTAAGGCTAGTATCCCTGTTGGTGCACTTGAAGCCCAGCTTTTATGTCCACTTCCAACAAGAATATCAACATTTAAAGCTTTCCCGTTTACAGGCATAACACCAGAAGTGTAGGCTGTATTAAGCATAAAAGGCACACCATACTCATGACATATTTTTGCCACTTGAGAAGCATTATTAAGGTTTCCATAAAAGCTGTCAACATGGGTTAAAAGAACAGCAACAGGAGGTTTCCCTGTCTCCCTTTTAACCTCCTCAATTTTTTCAGCGTAAGCCTCAAGGTTAACCTTAAATTCAGGGTAACCTGAATGAGGAACCTCTTTAACCCTTAAACCAGCAGCCTCAGCAGCAATATAGGTTGAATAGTGGGCTAAACTGTCAACAACAATATAGTCTCTAGGTTTACCCAACATATGAAAAACTATAAATTTTGCCTCCCTACATCTGGTTACAACCCTAACAACATCCATACCTAAAAACTCTGCTAAATCCTGCATAAAGTCATGGATTGGAGGTTTTTTGATTAGGTCAAGTCTTGGAGTTTTTGGTGGACACCAATCACAAATAGAGTATCCATCACCAAACTCAACTAAAGCTTTACGAGCCTCCCCACTTAAAATTCCTCCACGTTGGATAGGGTTTAAGTTAATATAGTCTCCTCCAGCAAACTCCCTTCTTAAACCTAAATATTTTTTAAGCCTAGACTGGTCTAACCTCAAACTTCCACCAAACCAAAAACGTAAACTACAAAAATTTTTATTTTAGCTTTTCAGCAATAAGTTCAGCAACCTTTTTCCCTGAAAGAAACATCCCACCAAAAATTGGACCCATTCTTGGGGAGCCGAAGACCGCTGTTGCAGCCATACCAGCAACATAAAGTCCAGGTAAAACTTCACATGTGTTTTTTACAACTTCAGCTTCACCAACTTCAACCCACATAGGTTTTTCACCCATAATTTCACCAGTTTTTGTTTGAAGTTTGGCTTCTGGAAACTTTTTAACAGCTGTTCTTACAACACTTGCCTCATGTCCCGTAGAATCTACAACAACCTTAGATTTTATTGCTACAGGGTCTACATGTAAACCAGATTTTTCTACAGCAGTCCAATTTAAAACAACACCACAAATTTTTGGTTTATCCTTAAAACCTCTAATAACAACATCTTCAACATTAAACCCAACCATAATTTTTGCTCCAGCCTCTATAGCTGAAACCGTAAACCTTGAAACAGCCTCAACAGAATCCACAACATAAACCCCCCTAGAGGTTTTTTCTGGTTTAAGTCCAACCTCCTCAAGAATCTGTTTTGCAGCCTCCTGTATAACAATCTTTGGAAACATTATTCCTCCACCCCACATCCCACCACCAACATAAAGGTTTCTCTCAAAAACAACAACAGAAAAACCCTTTTCTGCTAGATATCTTGCAGCAGTAACACCTGAGGGGCCAGCACCAACAATAACCACATCAACATCTGTAATCTTTAGGAAGTCTCTGGTAAAACTTTCTACTATAGTCTTTGTGATTAAAGTCTCATCTAACTCCATAAAAATACACCATAAACAACTACTCAATTGAAGTGTTAATCTTAAATATAAAAACCTTTATAACCAAAACTTTTACGTAATGGGTTTAAAGCCTAGCCTTTCTTTTACGGTCTACAAAAGATTTAACCACAAACTCTTTTAGGTTTAAAGGATTTTTAACGTGGGTTAGGGTGGCATTACCGTTCAGTCTAACCATTTTTTCACATATAAACCTTAGTTCAGGTCTATAATCCAACATTATAATGTTTAGGCTTACATCCATTTTTCCAGCAGCATAAGCAGCTCTAAAAGCGCTTTCTTCTGGGGTTTGGTTTCTTCGATGGGTTGCTGTTGGCTCCCCATCTGTTATCAAAAAAATGTTTTTGTTTCCATCCTCCTTTGAGAGAAGCTTCATGGAAAACTCTAAGGCTAATCCTATGTCTGTGTAGCCGTAGGGTTTTAGCTTTATGATTTCCCCTGACTCTAAAATTTGGGGTTTATGGTTGTATGCAACAATAAAAAGCTTATCCTCCTTATACTCTGTTTGAAGAAGCTCTTTTAAGGCTAAGGCAGCCATAATTCCTCCTCTAAACTTTATGCCACGCATAGAATAAGATGAGTCTATAAGGATTACATTGGAAGACTTTGTTTTATGGATTGGGATTCTGGCTTTAAGGTCTTCCCTAGAAATTTCAAGGTTAACAGGGTCTCTGATTGCTGTGCTTATAAGGGTTTCCTGTATATCAAGCATGTCGTAGGTGTGTTGAAACTCATCAAACTCGTAGAGGATATGGGATGGTGAAACACCAAAACCAGTTTCATCAATTTCATGGATACCTATAGATTTGTTTTTAAGGTTTATGAAAGCCTCCTCCAAAACCTTTTTTGCTATTAGTTTTTCACTTTTCTCCGTAAACTCTGGTTGAACCATTAAAAGATGAGGATACAACCTATAACTGTAAACTTTAAGACTAAGAAGCTCCTCCTTAACAAGCTCCTCCGTTATTTGGCTTGGAAAATTCTCAATAAGCTCTTCTGCTGAAAGGTTTGAGGGGTTTATCTCACCGTTTTTTATTTTTTCCACAAGTTTTTCCCATGCATCCTTAACCCTCAAATATTCTTTTATTTTTTCCTCGTCAATTCCAAGCCATCTCATATATCTTTCAAGCTGATATTCCATATTCTTGTTTTCAAGGGATTCAAGATAAGACTTAATTAAATTGTCAACTTGAAGATTCCTAAAGTATCTTTCACGGCTTATAAGGTCAAGGTTAAAAAGCTTATAGACTATCTCCTCCGTTAAACCTTCACCAAAAATTGAGGAGAAGGTTTCCTTTTCCTTTTTATCCTCTTTACAAAGTTCGCATTCCGGTTTCATCTTCAACTATCTCACGTAAAATATATCCAGCATCCTTCTGGTAAACATATCTTGGGATACAAAGAGACATAGACTTTAAAATTATCTCGACAGCCGAAAGATAAAGCTCATCATCAACCTCCATTTTCTCAGCTTCTAAAACCTTTGAAACAAAAAGGTTTATAACCTCATAGTCTTTTAGCTTTGGAACAATTTCAAGGTCTATTGGAATATAGTTTTCACCGTTAAGTTTTGTTGAACACTCTATTAGGCTCATATAAAACTCTTCAAACCTATCCTGAGGTATTTTAGCATAAATTTCTTCACATGTTCTTTTTAGGGCTCTATCAAAAAGCCTTTCTATAATTTCATCCTTCCTCTCCTCAAACCCATATTCAACCTCAATTCTGCCTCTAAGAGCAAGCTTAACAATGTCAAGAGACCTACCATAATCTAACAGGAGGGGGACAGTTCTACCCTGTCTTATTGTTTTTGATTGAAGATGGTCGTAAAGCTTTATTGTAGCCCTACATGAAGGCTCAGAATCTATCTTTCTTGCAATATCACACTTCTCCTTATTTCTAGCATACCTAACGGTTCTTGCAAGAATTTTTAAATGCCAATACGGTATTCTTGGTATCTGTTTTTTCCACTTCGTATAATACATGTTTCTTAAACCAATCTCAATTTCCTCTTCTAACGTTTCTGGAGGACCTATCTCAATTTCCTCCATCCTATCTAAGAGAGGCTCTTTAATAGGGTTTGTCCCCCTATAGTTTGCAGGGTTTGTTGAAGCCAATTCAAGAGTGTCTATTTTGAATGGGATAATATCCCCTTCAACAGTTGTTATTTGATGTTCTTCAAAAAACTCGTGGAGGAGGGTTTGGAGAGAGGAGGGAACAGCCCCCAACTCGTCAAAGTATCCTACACCCCTATTAGCTTTTAAGGCTCTTCCAGGAACAAAAACTTCAGGATGGTCTAGGTCGTAGCCTTCCCTAATTTTTTGGATTGAAACTCCACCTATTAGCTGTCTTGTTGTTAACATTGGGTCTCCAGGTATTCTAACCCATATTCTTGGAACCCATGTAAGCTCAACAAAATTGTTTTCTAAAAGCTTTTTTTTACATGAGAAACATGAAGGTTTTGTTGGGTCATCATAGATTTTGCATCCTTTAACTGCAAGAAGTTTTGATGGAAGAAGTTCTGCTATAGCTTTTGAAAAGGTTGTTTTACCATAACCCTTCTTACCCTTAAACAGGATTGGTGAACCTGAAAGTAAAGCGTTTTTTACAAGCTCTTTTTCTCTTTCTTTCCCAACAATACTTGGGAATATGTCAATACCCTTTTTTTCACATTCTAAAATTTTTTCGGTTATATAGTCTATGGGTGTTTTTGAGTGGTAGTAAACGTAGGGTTCACTCCAAATGTCGATTTCTTCCCCGTTAAGCTTAAACTTTGGTGCGTTCGCTCTTGTTATCCTAACCTCCTCATATATAAGATCCTCTATCTCTGTTGAGGTTAGCTTTGACCCACAGTTTCCCACACTACCACAACCCGAGTCTAAGTATGCTTTAGCATTAAACATTAATTAGCGTTTCTAAGCTTGAAATAGACTAACTAAGATTTTAAAATATTTTTTTCTTCGCCTCTTTCCCTAGCAAACTCTAAAAGCAGCTTTTTCTGTTTTTCTGTAAGGTTTCTAGGAGTTTCAACCCTAACCCTTACTATCAGGTCTCCTCTTCTTCCACCTCCAAGCTCAGGTAAACCTTTACCCTTCAACCTAAAAACATCCCCTGTTTGGGTTCCTGGAGGAATCCTAATTGTTGTTTTACCTTCAAGAGTAGGAACCTCTACCTCAGCACCCAAAGCAGCCCAAGTAAAGCTTATAGGAACCTCACAAACAATGTTTTTTCCCTCCCTCCTAAAGATTTTGTGTGGTTTTATGTGGATGATTATGTAGAGGTCTCCAGGAGGACCTCTACCAAAGCTTGGTTCACCTTCACCAGCCAACCTTAAATGGTATCCTTCATCAACTCCAGGAGGAATTTTTATACGAATTTTTCTTAGACGCTGAATTTTTCCTGTTCCACGGCATCTTGGACATGGAGAATCTATAATCCTGCCTTCTCCATGGCATAGGTCACATGTAAAAATTTGGATAAATTTTGTGAAACCTGAAGACCTGCTAACCTGAATTTTTCCTGTTCCACGACATTTTGGACATGTTTTTGGTGTTGTTCCAGGTTTTGCTCTTGAGCCGTGGCATAGGTCACAAACCTCTGTTCTTGGAACCTCTATAACGGTGTTTAAGCCTGAAACAACATCTTCAAGGCTTATTTCTAGGTCGTAGGTTAAGTCTTCACCACGCTCATAAACCTCATAGTATTCTTCTCTTGCTCCAGGTCTTCTTCTCCCACCAAAAAACATGTCAAAAATTCTGTTAAACTCGCTAAAACTAAAAAGGTCTTTAAAAATATCCTCAAAATCTACTCCACCAAAAATGTCTTCAGGAGTATATCTACCCTCAAGACCAGCATGCCCATACATATCATAGATTCTTCTTTTTTCATCATCGGAAAGAACAGCATAAGCTTCAGATATTTCCTTAAATTTTTCAGCAGCATCAGGAGACTTGTTTCTGTCTGGATGGTATTGCATAGCTAGTCTACGGTAGGCAGCCTTAATCTCCTCCTTTGTAGCATTCCTCGGAACTCCAAGAATCTCATAATAGTCCTTTTTTACAGCCATAAAAGCTTCATCTAAATATTGAAGTTAAACTCTAAAATATGTTTTTCAAAAAAAAAGCTAAGGCTAAGATTTTTCTTTACCCTCATCTACAACCTCATAATCCGTGTCAACAACCTTACCCTTCTGGGAGGAGGAACCTTGAGAAGTTTTACCTTGGCTTGAGCTTTGCTGTTGGGTTTGCTGAGCATATTTTGCTGCTGCCTCCCTATACATGGCAGCACCAACCTCCTGGAGAACCCTTGAAAGCTCCTCGTTTTTCAGCTTAATTTTTTCAACATCCTTTCCAGCTAAAGCCTCCTTAAGCTCAGCTACAGCCTTCTCAATTTTTTCAGTTTGGTCTTTTGTAAGCTTATCTTTAAGTTCTCTCTTAGTTTTTTCAGCTGTATAGATTAGGTTGTCTGCGGTGTTTCTAATTTCAGCCTCCTCTCTTCTTTTTCTGTCTTGTTCAGCATATTGTTCAGCCTCTTTAATCATTCTTTCAATTTCTTCTTTTGAAAGTCTGTGAGGGGCTGTTATTGTAAGTTTTTCTTCTTTACCTGTTGCAAGGTCTTTTGCTGTAACGTTTAAGATTCCGTTAACATCTATGTCAAAGGTTACCTCTATTTGTGGAACACCTCTAGGTGCTGGTGGGATACCTGTAAGGTTAAACTGTCCAAGCAAAACGTTGTCAGAAGCCATAGGTCTTTCACCCTGATAAACCTTTATTGTAACAGCTGTTTGGAAGTCTTCAGCTGTTGTAAATATTTGGCTTTTCCTACATGGGATTGTTGTGTTTCTCTCAATTATTTTTGTGAATATTCCACCAAGGGTTTCAACTCCAAAAGACAAGGGTGTAACATCAAGCAAAAGAACATCCTTAATTTCCCCTGTAATTATCCCAGCCTGAATTGCTGCACCCATAGCAACACACTCCATAGGGTCTATTCCCCTTTCAGGTGGTTTACCCATAACCTCCTCAACAAACCTTTGAACAATAGGCATCCTTGTAGGTCCACCAACAAGAATAATTTTGTCTATATCTTCAGGCTTCATTTGCGCATCTGCCAAAGCCTGCATCATTGGACCTTTACAACGTTCAACGATAGGTCTTACAAGCTCCTCAAGTTTTGCTCTTGTAAGAGTCATTGTTAGATGTTTAGGTCCGCTTGAATCCATAGCAATAAACGGAATATTAATGTCTGTTGTTACGGAGGTTGAAAGCTCAATTTTTGCTTTTTCAGCAGTTTCCCTTATACGCATCATAGCCATCTGGTCTTTTCTAAGGTCTATCCCGTTTTCCTTCTTAAACTCCTCAACAATATAGTCTACAAGAGCATTATCCATGTCTGTGCCTCCAAGCTGGGTGTCTCCACTTGTAGCCTTAACCTCAAAAACACCTCCACCAAACTCTAGGATTGTAACGTCTAAGGTTCCACCACCCAAATCAAAAACCATTATTCTTAGCTCTTTTCCAGCCTTATCTAAACCGTAAGCCAAGGAGGCTGCTGTAGGCTCATTAATTATTCTGGCAACCTCAATTCCAGCTATTGCTGCAGCATCTTTTGTTGCCTGTCTCTGGTTGTCGTTAAAGTAGGCTGGAACCGTTATAACAGCCTTATCAACTTTATCCCCAAGAAAAGCTTCAGCATCCCTTTTAATTTTTTGAAGTAGGAAGGCTGAAAGCTGTTGTGGTGTCCACTCTTTCCCATAGATTTTATATTTGTAGTCTGTACCCATTTTCCGTTTAAAGGCTGTAACGGTTCCTTCAGGATTTGTTATTGCCTGTCTTCTTGCAGGTTCACCTACAAGCAGTTGACCGTCTTTTGTGAAGGCTACATAGGATGGGAAGGCTTTACCGTATAGGGTTACACCTTCACTACTTGGGATTATTACAGGTTTTCCACCTATAAGTGCGGCTGCTGCTGAGTTGCTTGTTCCAAGGTCTATTCCTATGATTTTACCCATTTCCTACACCACCCCCAAAAAGGTTAACTGTTAACAAGTTTTGAGACTTTAACTATGCTTGGTCTAATAACCTTCCCCCTCAAAATATAGCCTTTCCTTAACTCTTCAACAACAATATTGTCTGGCTGATTGTTTGTTTTAACATGCTCAACAGCCTCATGAAAGTTTGGGTCAAAAGGTTTACCTAAAGCTTCAATCCCAACCAAACCTTCCTCTTTTAAGGCTTCTTTTAACCCGTCTAGGGTTAATTCAACACCCTTAATTAGGGCGTCCTTATTGTCTGTTTCCCTTCCAACTTTTAATGCAAGTTCAAGGTTATCTAAAACGTTTAAAAGCTTTAAAACTAGTTTTTCAATTTCAAGTCTTACGGTTTCCTCAATTTCTTTTTTAACCCTCTTCCGGTAGTTTTCAAAGTCAGCTTGAAGGTATTTTAGGCGGATAAGATAATCTTCAGCCTTTTTACGTTCCTCCTCTAAAGCCTTTCTTAGCTTTTCAACCTCCTTCTCTAATTCTAAGGTTTTAGTTTCCACAGTCTCTTTTTCTTCTTCTTCCTTCTTTTTTTCCTCTTCTTCTTTTTTGTTGGTTTGGGTGGTTTCCATGATTCTACCCTAAACTAGCTTTAACCTTGTCACAGAAAACCTTAGACAGCTTTAATAGGTTTCATGACTCATGTCTGTTTAGGTTGGCTAGAAAGGCTGAAATGAAAAATTTAGGTTTGTTTTATAAGCTTTTCGGATTACATTTTTCAAAAAAACTTTAAGTTTGGCTTAAATCGAAATATATTTTGTGGTTTGGTTGAACATAAAAAAGTTTAATGGGGTAAATGTTGTTGAAACCACAAAGATAGAGGCAAAAAACCCATCAATTCTTATAGGTTTCCCGGATGTAGGCTTGGTTGGACCTATAGCAACATCCCACATTATCCAGTCGTTAAACATGGAGGAGGTTGGCTACATGGAGTCAGACCTTTTACCACCAGTAATTGTTGTTCATGACAACGAGCCTAAACACCAAATAAGAATCTTTGGTTTAGGGGAAATTTTAGCAGTTATCACTGAAACTATTCTACCACCCCAAGCCGTCTACGACCTTTCAAGAACAATCGCTTTGTGGGCTAAACAGCTTAACGCAAAATTTGTGATAGGTTTAACAGGGATGGCTGTACCTAACAGACTTGAAATAGAAAAACCATCAGTTTACGGTATTGGAAGCACAAAAGAAGCTAGAAAAATCCTTCAAGACGCAAAAATTCAGCCTTTTGAAGAAGGGGTTTTGGTTGGAATCTACGCCCTACTAATAAGAGAATGTATGAGGGAAAAACAGCCAAACATAACCCTACTTGCAGAAGCCCACCTACAGTTCCCTGACCCTGGAGCTGCAGCCTCAACAATTGAAAGTTTAAACAGTCTTTTAGCCACAAACATTGATGTTAAAAGTTTATTGGAGAAGGAGGAGGAGATAAGAATTAAAGCCAGAGAGCTTATGCGTAGAACTAGGGAGCAGATGAGAAGTCTTCAAAAGGTTCAGGAACAGGAGCTTAGAGGAATATATGTGTAGGAGGTGTGACTATGTCAACACGTAGAAGACGTTCTGTTTTTGAGCTTTTTGAGGAGTTAAGAAACCAGGTTAACCGTATGTTTGAGGAGATGATGGGGCCGCTGCTTCCACCAGAAACCCCCATGCATAACGTTTCAAGAAGAGAGCTTCAGCCTTTAACCCATCTTAGAGAAACCGAGGAAAGCATAATCATAACTGTAGACCTTCCATGTGTAAGAAAAGAGGATATTAGAGTTGAGGCAACAGAAAACATGGTAAAAATAGAGGCTCCCACAAGAGAATGTTTAAGGCTTAGCCCCTATGGCGCTATCCAAAGGGAGGCTGAATTTGACGTTTTTAGGAAAACCGTTAAACTTCCTGTTGCTGTTGAACCTCAAAAAGCTAGAGCAAGGTTTAAAGCTGGAATTCTTGAAATAGTCCTACCAAAAAAGATTGCTGGTTTTAGGATACCAGTAGAGTAGCGTTGTTTAGGCTAAAGAAAATGTTTGGTGTTGTTAATGGTTAAAGTTTTAGGTATAGACCCGGGAACTAAAAGTTTTGATTTTTGTGGTTTAGAGGATGGGAAAGTTTTTTATGAGAAGGTTGTGGACACTTTTAAGGTTGCTGAAAAACCTGAAATTCTAGTTGATGCTGTTGAGGAGACTATGCCTCTAGACCTAATAGTTGGACCTTCAGGATACGGTGTAAAAATAACGTATCTTAAAGATATTCCGTTGGAGAAGGTTGAAGACTGGTATCTAAAAAACATTTTACTTTTAAAACGTGAAGATTTGGAGAATGCTTTAAAAAGGAAAGAGCCGGGAATAATGGTTTATTCTGCCATGACTAAAACTGCTGTTACAATGCGTAGGAAAGAATGGAATGTTGTATATATTCCTGGGGTTGTTCATCTTCCCACGGTTCCAAAACATAGGAAGTTTAATAGGCTTGACATGGGGACAGCTGACAAGATGTGTATTGCTGTTTTAGGTGTTTATGATCAGGCTAGAAGGCTTAATATTCCCTACCAAGATGTTTCTTTTATTTTGGTTGAGATGGGTTTTGGCTACAACGCCATAATAGGTGTTGAAAAAGGTAGGATTGTTGATGGTGTTGGTGGAACAACAGGTGGTATGGGTTTTTTAACGATTGGAGCTATGGATGCTGAGCTTGTTCAACTGGTTGGTGTTTGGGAAAAATCTGATATATTTTATGGTGGTGTGGCTACGGTTACAGGGAAAATGAGTTTAGAGGAGGTTTTGGAAAGGCTTAGGGAAAATGAGTTGTATCATGCGGCTTGGGATTGTATGGTTGAAGGTGTAGTTAAGAATGTTAAGGCTATGACTGTTTCCGTTAAAAAGCCTAGAGAGATTCTCGTTTCAGGTAGGCTTACAAGGATAAAAGCCGTCAAAGATGAGCTTTTAGAAAAACTTGGAGAAATAGCTGAGGTAAAAGAGTTGGGATGGGTTGAGGGGGCTAAAACTGTTAAAGAGGCTGCTCAGGGTTATGCTATGGTTGGGGATGGTTTAGCTGGTGGAAGGTTTAAGGAGCTTATAGGATGGATGAAGATAGGGGAAGCTAAAGACTTTATCCTAGACTACACCTACCACCCAAAAATTGAGGATGTTAAAAAGCTATTTGTAGACTAAAACTTTTACACCAGAATTGTTAACGTTAGAGAAAAAAGCAAAGCCTCCACCACAACCCTTAACAAGAAAATCAGTCAATCTCTCCGCTAAAATTTTTGCTTTAGTTTTACCCTCAACCAAACCATAAAAGGTTGGACCCCATGAGCTTTGACCACCACCATAAGCACCATTCCTAACCAGAAAATCTATCCCCTGCTGAATTATCGGATGCTTAAAAACCCCACCCTGAACCTCAGAAAACATTTTTCCAACCTCAACCTGAAGCATTGTTAAAGCCCTACCAAACTCAACAATGTTTTTTTCGGTTAGGGATTGAAGAAGCTTCATCAAAACTATTCTTGAAGCCTCACCAACAAACCTATCTTTAAGGTTTTCCCTCACCCTTTTTAAAGCTGTTTTTTCAGCCTCATCACCAAACCCTCTTTCAACCTCCGGGACCCCTACAACAAAAAACCATGTTTTTGGAAAATCAAACCTAAAAAGGAGGGGAGGAAAACTTTTAGGTTCATCTGTTTTCCGTCCACCATCAACCAAAAAACCTCCAAGCTTAAAGGCGTAGGTTCCAACACCTGAAACATCCCCCCTCCCCATAAGCCTTGCAACATCCTCAACAGAAAACTTAAGGTTAAACAGTTTTACCAAGCCAAAACCTATAGAAAGTAAAAGCTGGGTTATTGAACCTAAACCAACATGAACAGGAGCCATACTAGCAACCTTAACCTTAACTTTTGATTTTAGCCTAAGCTTTAAAAGAAAATCTAAAACTTTCTTTTCAACATAAGGTTTAAGTTCAACGTCTAAACCTAAAATCTTAAATTTTTCAGATTTTGAAACTTCAACTATGGTTT
>QMXD01000022.1 GCA_003661965.1 Candidatus Hecatellales archaeon | reverse complement strand
TTGGCGGGCCCGACGGGAATTGAACCCGCGACCCATACCCGGGGGAATGGTTTTCCGTTCCTCCTCCGGGTGGCTTTGGGTTGCACCCATAAAAGCCCGGTGCTCTATCCTAGCTGAGCTACGGGCCCTTTAGCTGGGAGTGGTTAGACATTTTGCTTTAAATAATCTTTTCTTTTTAAGGCTTTTGGTGTTTTTTCACCTTCTTTGGAGAATATTGTTAGGGTTGTTGCTGTGACTAGTAGGAAGATGCAAAGGGTGAAGGCTAGATGGTAGGCTTTGGGAGGATAAAATTTTATTCCTTCAATGGTTTTTGTTGGTCCTGCTGTGTCGAGGATGTAGCCTGTTAACGGTTGGAGGAGGCTTACACCGATAAAGGGGAAAATGTTTAGGCATCCCATAAGGGTTCCAACTAGGTGTTCTGGGAAAAACTCTCTAAGCATTGCTATTGAAACTATTATGGCTCCTGTAAAAAACCCAAACATGAAAAAGGTTGGGTAGAAAAATTGTTTGGGTAGGTTTTTAAAGAATATGAAGATTATCCAGGTGAGAGTGTAGCCTAAATAGCCTAAAACATAGACTTGTTTTCTAACCTTAAAAACTTTGTCTGAGAGGTGTCCCCATAAAGGTGCTCCTACACATATTCCTAGGGGGATTAGGGTTACAAGGTAGCTTGCCTCATATTTGTTGTAGCCGTAAACTTGGGTAAGGTAGGGGACACTCCAAAGACCTTGAAAGTTTACAAGGGTTCCATACCAGACTAGGAGGGTTAAACCTACAATCCAAAAGTTTTTGGATGAAAAAATTGTTTTTAACCCTTCTTTAACTAAGCCTTTTCCTCCAACCTCCCGTGAAAAATCTTCTTCCACCTCTACAATTTTGGGTAAGCCAAGCTGGGTTGGCTCATCTCTAACAATAAACCATACTGCTAAAGCAAGAAGAAAGGTTAAAAGTGAGATTAGGAGGAAAGAGTTTCTCCAACCTAAGCATATTGTGAGGAGGGCTAGGGGTGCTGCAGCACCAATAGCTCCAACGTTTCCAACCATGTTAAGTATTCCATTAATGGTTGCAAATTCTCTTATCCTAAACCATCTGCTAACAATTTTTATTGTGCAAACCCAAACAACAGAAACCCCAACACCTATAAGTAGCCTTCCAAAAACAGCAACCTCAAAACTTTTTGCAAGAGCAAACATTAGGGTTCCAGCAGAAGCTATAAAGGTAAAAAGTGAAACTGTTTTTCTAGGTCCAACAGAGTCTGCAAGAATCCCTGTTGGAATTTGGAGGATGGCATAGGAGTAGAAGTAGGTTGAGGATAGGATACCTAAACCTACAGCTCCAACGTTAAACTCCCTCATCATTTCAAGAGAGATAACAGCTGGAGAAAACCTGTGAAGCATAACAAGAAAATAGGTTGCTGAAAGAACAGAAAAAATAACCCATCTAACCCTAAACTCCATACTCTAACCCTTAACCTAAACCCTAAAAAATTTATAGATTTTTATATGTTAAGAAAAACCTTTTTCACCAAGTTTTTGGCTTAGGGCTAAAGCCTCCATATAAGATTTTGAGAGAAGAGCTGGTAAAACTTCCTTCTCAAAAACCATCGCATTAACCATAAGACTTTTAGCCTCATTAACAGCTTTAGCTAAAAGAACAGGCAAAGTTTCAGGTGTTGGATAGCAAGCATTAACAGCAAGATTGTATGCGGAGCGAACAGCCTCCTTTAAATCTTCAAAGGTTTTTTCAAGGTTTATCTGGAGAACCTCTCCAGGATGAATTAGCCCATCCTCATATGCAACCTTTAAGGTTAACCCAGCCTTTATCGGTTTAATTCCAAGCCTAGAAAGAATGCTTGCAAGCTTATAGGATATAACTTCACCCTTCCTAGCAACAACAGTGTCACGGGTTATCCATATACTTCCACCCTCAATTTTTGTCGGTAAACCTATTTCGCTAAGCTCACTTATAATCGGTCCTGGAGTTAACCCAGTGTTACCCTCAGGAACAACGATGTCTTCAGGTGCAATATCACCAGCGCTTGCTGGAAGGTTTATCTTGTTTTTCTCGAAAAGGATTGAAAGCTTAAAGGGGTTTAGGTTTGTAAATATTAGGAGGTTTGGACCCTCCAAATATTTTTCAAGCTCTATTATTTTAGGCTTTTTTTCTGAAGCCTTCTTTAACGCAAACCTCATTAGGGTGTTTTTTGAACATTTAAATTTAACCTCGTTTCTAAACCTTTTTCTAAGCTCCTGAATTTGGGCTGTTTTAACCTTGTGGAGGCTGCTAATTGCAACAACCCTATAGTTTTCAAAAAGTTTTGTAAGCTCTTCAACCTCCTGTTTTTTCCATTCTTTAACCTTCTTTTTTCCCTCTAAAACGGTTAAACTCATCTTCCCCTACCAACCTCAACTTTAACAGGTTTACCCATCGTTGTTTTAACAAGAACGCTTGCAATATTTCTAAATCCACGTTCAAGCTTCTCTTCAAGCCTTTTTAAAACAGCCTGAATGTTTTCAGCTATTTTTTGGTTATCCATAGTCTCAGTTCCAACCCTACATTGGAGGGTTGGCTGGTCTTTAAGTCTTAACCTAACAAGTCTCCTATGCCTCTCCAAAATTTCGGCGATAGGTGCGTTTGAGGGGACAGGTGTAGGCATTTTACCCCTAGGACCTAAAAACGGACCTAAAGCCCTACCAACCAAAGGCATTAAAGGTGCTTCAGCAACAAAAAAATCGTATTCTTTAGCAAGTTTTCTTGCAGCTTTCCTGTCTTTGGCTAAGGCTTCTAGGTCTTCTCTCTGGATAACCCTGTCAGCCCCAGCTTTTTTTGCTTCTAGAGCAAGCTGACCTGAAGCAATAACACAAACTTTAACCTCTTTGTCTATTGGGTTTGGAAGCTCAACAAGCTCTGTTATCCTGTTTTCAGGTTTTTTTAGGTCTATGTCTTGAATGTTAACTATAAGGTCGACTGACTGGGTAAAGCCTCTCCTCTTACTGTTTTTTGCTTTTTCAACAGCTTCAACAATCTTTTTTGTTTCTAGAGACAACTACAATCCCAAGCCGACTCGAGAACGTAGAATGGTAAATAAACTTAGAATATAAGGTTTTAGGTTTAAAAATTCTGGAAATAAAATTTTTTGGTTTAGCTTTTACCGCTTAAATATTCATGGATTGCTTGAGCAGCCCTTTTACCTGCACCCATAGCAGCTATCACGGTAGCGTTTCCTGTTGTTATGTCTCCCCCAGCAAAAATTTTTTCTATGCTTGTTCTCTGCTTCTCATCAACCAAAATTTCACCCTTCCTACCTGTTTTAAGGTTTGGAGTTGTTTTTGGGATAAGTGGGTTTGGACTCTGCCCTATAGCAACAACAACAGTATCAACATCCATCAAAAACCCTGAACCTGGAATAGGGACAGGTCTTCTTCTACCAGTTTCATCAGGCTCAGAAAGCTTCATCTGAACACACTCCATTTGTTTAACCCAACCCTTCTCATCCCCAATAAACCTTATCGGCTGGGTTAAAAGCTTAAAAATAACACCCTCCTCTTTCGCCCTCTCAATTTCTTCTGCTCTAGCAGGCATCTCCTTCTCAGTTCTCCTATAAACAATATACGACTCTTTAGCTCCAAGCCTTAAAGCTGTTCTTGCACAATCCATAGCAACATTTCCACCACCAATCGTAGCCACCCTTTCCCCTATCCTTATCGGTGTATCGTATTCTGGGAAAAGATAGGCTTTCATAAGGTTAACCCTTGTTAAAAACTCGTTTGCAGAATAAACTCCGTTAAGGTTTTCTCCAGGGATACCAAGCCAGTTAGGTAGTCCTGCACCTGTCCCAATAAAGATAGCATCATATTCTTTAAGTAGGTCTTCTATTGTAACAGTTTTACCTACAACAACATCACACTCAATTTTTACACCAAGCTTTTTAACATACTCAACCTCAGCCTCAACAATCCTTTTTGGAAGCCTAAACTCCGGAATACCATAGATAAGAACACCACCAGGCTTATGTAAAGCCTCAAAAATTGTAACCTCATAGCCAAGCTTAGCCAAATCTGCTGCTGCAGTTAAACCTGCAGGTCCTGAACCTACAACAGCAACCTTTTTACCGTTTGGAGGAGCTTTTTCAGGAATCTTAACTCCTCTAGCAAGCTCCCAGTCAGCAACAAACCTTTCAAGTCTACCTATACCAACAGGCTCAAACCTTTTTCCTAGGGTGCAATACATTTCACATTGGCGTTCGTAGGGGCAAACTCTACCACAAATTGCTGGAAGATTGTTTTTTTCTTTTATGATTCTTATTGCACCTTCAAAGTCTCCCTCTCTAATATGTTTAATAAACTCTGGGATGTTTACACCAACAGGACATCCGTCAACACATATTTTTTGACCCTCTTTAGGTTTACATTGAAGACATCTTTTTGCCTCCTCTACAGCCATCTCAGCCGTATAGCCTAAAGCAACCTCATTAAAGTTTTTTATTCTCTCTTTTGGAGGCTGCTCAGGCATAGGAACCTTTTTTTCACGAATTTTTTGCGGTTTACCCATGGCTTAAAAACCTCTCTAAAGCTATTTTTTCCTCCTCCAAATACCTCCTATTTCTAGCTATAAGATTATCAAAATCTACAAGATGACCGTCAAACTCAGGACCATCAACACAAACAAACTTTGTCTCCCCGCCAACGGTAACCCTACAGGAGCCACACATACCAGTCCCATCAACCATTATGGGGTTTAAGCTTACAATCGTTTTTATGCCGTAAGGTCTTGTCAGGTCTGAGATAACCTTCATCATTATTACAGGACCTACAGCAATAACCAAGTCGATATGTTTACCCTCCTCTAAAAGCTTTTTTAGAATATCACTTACAAAACCATGATGACCTTTTGAGTCGTCGTCGGTTGCAACATAAAGCTCATCACTAAGCTTTGAAAGCTCATCTTCAAAGATTAGAAGGTCTTTTGTTCTTGCACCTATAATGGTGATAATCTTGTTTCCAGCCTCCTTAAAGGCTCTAACCTCAGGATAGATTAAGGCTATACCAACACCACCACCAACAAAAGCCACCGTACCATAATATTTTACCTCAGCAGGTTTCCCTAATGGACCTACAAAGTTTAGGATGTAGTCTCCCTCCTTCATTGAAGCTAACTCCTTGGTTGTTTTTCCAGCCTCCAAAACAACGATTGTAACTGTGCCTTCCTCCTTAGACCAGTCTGTTATGGTTAAAGGTATTCTTTCACCTTTCTCATGCAACCTTAAAATTATAAACTGTCCTGGTTTAGCTTTAGCAGCAACCCTTGGAGCATAAACCTTAAACATTTTAACGTTTGAAGCTAAATCCTTTTTCGAAACAATCTTATACATTGTATATATTCACCTATATTAAGCCTCTAAACTATGCCATAACTTAGACTATTTTTTGGGTTAAAAAGTTAGAGAAAAAGTTTTTGGTTTAAAGAGAATTCTGTTTAGCTGTAACGCATCTTAATCGTTGGAAACGTTTTTTCTCTCAGAAGCTTTTGAGCTGCTGTAAAAGCATAATTGTAGTCGAATATACCCTTTCCAGCTGTTCTAGCAGCAGAAAGAATCTCTCTTTCCACCCTGTTTTTTAGTTGACCTACAGCTAAAGCACCAATTCCATAGATGGATGGAGCAAACTCTTTTAGGTTGAACTTTGGTTTTAAACCTTCAACACCAGGTGGTGGAACAGCGTTAACATCAGCGACAACCTTCACACCTTTAAGCTTTTCAACCACAGTTTTAGGCATCAACATTACACCTGCAGCTCCTGTAGCCAAAATTATGTGAGCATCTTTTACAACCTCATAAACTTCTTCTGGAGAGGAAGCCTTAACACCCTTAATTTCAGTTTTAGCCTCTTCAGAAACCTCCTTAGCAACACTTTCAGCTCTTTCAAGAGACCTTGAAGTCAGATAGACATCACATCCAAGTTTGGCGTAAAGGATTGCTGCTGCTCTTCCTACTGGTCCTGTGCCAGCTAAAACAACAACCTTCCTTTTTTTAACCTCTTCTTTGGCTACTTTCCCCCAGCCTTCCTCTGTTAAGGCAACCATTGCTGCTGCTGTTGTGTAGGCTCCACGTGGGTCAACGATTACTGGTGACTCGAAGGGTGGAAACATTGTTTTTTTAACTGTTTCTAGGATGGCTTTAACCTTGCCAAAATCACTTCCACCTAGGAAATAGCATGTATACTTAACGTTTTTTTCTCCCCTTGAAAACATTGCATCCTGAACTATTCTTTTAGCCATTTCAGCGTCAACCTTAGAGTATGGAATTATTACGTCAAAACCTGCATCGTAGGATTGGCATATGTCAAATGGGCTTGCAGGTTCATCTGTGTCTAGGAAGATTAGGATTCTAGGTATTTTTGTGACGAGTATTTCCCTTTTAACTGTGGGTTTTACCTCTATCTCAATACTGTTCGGGATTTTTCCGGTAGAAGCCTCTGAAAACTGAACCTTTTTTTCAACCTTTAGTGGGGTGACATTCCAAGCGTTTAAGGTTTTTAGTAGGCTTGTTAAACCTTCAACATGGCTTGGGCTACTTATATGGATACATGTGACTGTGTCTTTGGTTATGCTGTTGGCATAGTCTAAAATCCCTTTAACAATCCATTTTTCCCTAACATCAAAAGATATTTCCCTCTCCTTTTCCTCAATCTCCTCATCAAGATACTGTGCGTAGGCTGTAAGATAATCTATCTTTTTCTGGGTTTCAGCATTCACTTTTTGGGAGTGGAGTTTTGAAATCTCCTCTATAAGGCTGTTTTTAAAGTTTTCTCTTTCTTGTAGGGTTGAAGCAAGATAGCTTTTTGCCTTCTCATCCATGTCTACAGGGTAAAATGGAACCTTAGACTCCTCAAAAACCTTAGCCACAGGGTTTTCCTTGTAAAATTTGTCTCTAGACCTCATACCAAGCTCTTCAGTCGCGAAGTCTGGACTATACTCTGAAACCATCTTTTTTAGAAACTCGCAGAAGGCTAGGGATGGTTTTTTGATGGGGCTACGTTGTGGTTTAAGCTCTTTAACCCCACGTTCAAGAAGCCACCATGGCTCCTCATACTCTTTTTCCACGATGATTACGTTTAGTTTTTTGCCTGTTAGGGGTTCTAACCTAAACTCTTCCTCCAAAAATCTCACCTCCACCATCATGTTGTAATAAGGTTTTAAGTTCAACCTCTATCGGTTCAAGCGTTCCAGCATCAGATTTAACCTTAAAACTTCTTTCCAGCTTTATAGGATGAACCTCAACACCATACCTGTCAAAAAGCTCTGCTAAACCTTTAAAGTGGTATAAGCTACATACAAACACACATTTAACCTCACTTTTACCAATATTTCTCGCATAATCCAGTATTTTTTTAACCATCCAAGCCTCTCTAACAGAAGTTTTAACCTTTTCTTCCTCCTTTCTGATTTCCTCTTCAAGATACCTACCCCAAGCCAAAATCCTCTGCTCCCACTCATTCTCCACCTGTTCAAAGTTAAGCTCGTAAAGGACTTTAAGCCTAGACTTTATCTGGTTTAAAAGAGCAATTTTAGGTTCAACCGTTGACTCAATATAGTCTCTAACCTCCTCAGGAATATCAACAGGAATAACCTGTAAACCCAAATGTTTTGATAGCTGATTTTTTTCTAGGTATTCTTCCTCTGGACGTAAACCAAGCTCTTCAGCCACAAAATCTGGTTGATGCTCATCCACAACCTTTTTTACGAATTCACAGTAGTCTTTTGAATACATTGTTTTGAGTGGTGAAGGTTTTGTTTTGTTAAAACCCCATTCCTCCTCGTATTCTTTTTGTAGAAGGTAGACAACAAGTTTTTTGTTTTCGGGAGGCTCTATCTCTAGGCATTCCATAGGTTTCGCCTCATCTGGCATATAGCTTTGTAAGTCCATAAGTATTTAGTTTAAACTATAAATTCTACTATATACCATAAATACCATGAGATAAAATTGGAAGGAAGAAAACTTCAAAAGGTTGGCTACTCAACCTTTACAATTTCTCTACCAGCAGAATGGATTAAGCAAACAGGGTTAAAAAAAGGGGATGTTGTTATTTTCCGCTATGAGAAGGATGGTTCTCTTAGATTAATGCCTGTTGAAATGGTTAAATCTAAAGAGGAAACTGAGCATGTAGCCATAAATTTAGACTTATGTGAAGACCCAAAACTGCTTGAAAGACTTATTGTCGGATGTTATATTGCTGGCTATAACACCATAACAATATCCTCCCAAGGTAAGATTCGTGGTGAATATCTTTCAGCCATAAGAAATGCTGCTTTTAGGCTTCTGGGTTTAAGCATAATGGATGAAAAACCGAACGTTATCACTTTATACTGTTCTATAGACCCTACAACAGCACCACTAGTAACAATGGTAAGAAGACTTTTCACGATAACGGTAACAATGTATAACGAGGTTTTAGAGGCACTATCAGATTTTAACTTCTCTATTGCTGAGGAAGTTTTAAACAGAGAGTTTGAGGCTGACATGTTATACTGGCTAATCCTACGTATCATAATGCTTTCTGAGAGGGACTCATCAATAGCTGAAAAGGCTGGTGTAAAGGAGATGAGACATTTGTTGGGTTATAGGGTTATAGCAAAATACATTGAAAGCATTGGAGACTACCTAGCATCAATAGCAAAATACCTAACCATAATGGAGAAAAAACATAAAAAACCAAGCAGAGATGTCGCCAACGAGCTACATAGAATGGGTGAAATTGCCCTAAAAATTTTTAGTGATGCTTTTGAAGGTCTTGTTAACGAAGACATAAAAAAAGCAAACAAGTCTATAGAGGATAGGGAGAAATTTGAGGCTGAAGAAGAAGAGATTATTAACAGAATTATGAGGGAGATGAGGGACATTAATGATCCTGAAACGATAGCAACTGTGAGGTGTATAAGTAGGGTTTTTCAAAGGATTTCTGATTATGGGATTTCCATAGCCCATGTAGCCATAAACAGGTATGTTGAAAAACCTAGTAGGATAATTACCTTTTTAGGTTCTGAAAGGTTTAGCTAGCCTCACCTTATTCCTCCTGAAAAACTTTATCGTATACTCCTTTGTCTATCTCTTTTTGAACCTCTTTAGGCTCTTTTCCTTCCACTGTCACCCCCATACTCACACAAACACCCAAAACCTCTTTTGCAGCAGCTTTTAAGCTTTTTGCGTAGCTTTTACTCATCCTTATTTTTGCTATCTTTTTTACCTGCTCCATCGTTAGGTTTCCAACCTTTTCAACGTTGGGTTTTCCAGAACCCTTCTCAATACCAAGCTCCTTAACTATTAAGGCTACTGTTGGTGGTGTTCCAACCTCAACCTCAAACTCTTTAGTTTCAACATCAACAATAACCTTTACCGGAACCTTTATCCCGGAAAAATCTTTGGTTAACTCGTTAATCTTGTTTACAATAGCCACAACATTAACTCCAAGAGGACCTAAAGCTGGACCTAAAGGTGGTCCTGCTGTTGCTTTTCCACCGCTAACTAAGGCTTCAACAACCTTTTTTTGACCCATTTTCCACGTTAAACCCCCTTCCCCTTACTTAAAACTCTAACATAATCTGCATGAATAGTTATTGGTAGGGTTATTGTTGCCTCTAAAAGTTCAAGTGTAACCTCGTTTTTTGGTTTATCAACCCTTGTTATTTTTGCTTTCATACCTTTAAACGGTCCACCAACAATTTCAACAGTATCACCAACATCCAACTCCTCAATAACAGGTTTTGTAACTATAAACTTTTCAAGCTCAGAAATTTTAACCAAACCTGGAAGCCTTTGTTTTGCATGTTTAATTCCAGCAGCAGCCTCATCAACAAAATGGGGTCCTGCAGCCTCAACAAAAACGTATCCTTTAAGGTTTCCGGTGACAAGGATTGAGTAGATTGGTAGGTTTGCTGAAACAGCCCTACTATATATTAGGTTTGCAACGTTTAACTCTTGACCTGCTGTTGTTTTTAAAACGTAGATTTGTCCTTTTTCAGTTTTTACGGTTTCCTCTTTTTTCTCCTCTTCCACTTCCACCTTTTTTTCCTCTTCCTCTGCCACTTTTTCTTTTTCGGTTTCTGTTTCCTCCTTTTTTTCTTCACTCATTTTTTGTCTTAACCACCTTTAACCTCCCATAAGTGTTATCATTGAGGATACAAACCTTATTAGGAAGCCTATAGCCCCAATAACAAGTACACCAAGTAAACATACACGGAAAAGTAGCCAAAACTCTGTTTTTCCAGGTTTGGTTGCTGATTTAAGCATCCTATAGCTTGAGGAAAACCATGATTTTAAACCCAATATCCCACCAGCATAAAACTATAAGTTTAAGGTTTTAAGGGTTTGGTTTAAACTTTTATCCCAAAAACCCTACCCACGTTTTTTAAGACAGCCTCCTCAACCTCTAAAGGGTTAACCTTTTTTGTTTCAGCTATCTTTTCCACGACAAGCCTAACGTTTTGGGGGAGGTTTCTTCCACCTTCAACAGCCAAAAAAGGTGAGTCTGTTTCTGTTAAAATTTTTTCTAGGGGGATAGCTTTAACAGCCTTTTTAACATCCTTACTTCTAAAAATGTTTGGTGCAACCGAAACATAGTAGCCATGTTCAACTATTTTTTCCGCTAAACTTTTTTTGCCTGAAAAACAGTGGAAAACAGCCTTTTTAACATCATGTTGAACCATAAGCTTAAACCCCTCATCTAAAGCCTGACGAAGATGGAGAACAAGTGGTAGGTCTAACTCTTTAGCTAAACCAATAAAACCTATAAAAACCTCTCTCATCCTACTAATTTTTTTAGGCTCTTTAATCCAATGGTAGTCTAAGCCTACCTCACCAATCCCAACTATCCTATCCCTATTCAACCTAACAAACCTCATATACTCCTCAATCTGTCTATCTGTTAACTCTGGAATATGGATTGGATGTAAACCTAGAGTTACATAGATAAAGCCTTGATGTTTTTCAGCCAAACTTAAAGCCTTCTTAGAGTCTTCAGGTTCTGTTCCGCTTGTAATAACAAGCCTTAAAGTTTTTTTAGCATCCTCAATAACCTTTTCACGGTCTTCATCATAGTCTTTAAAGGTTAGATGACAATGAATATCTACAGCTTTTAGGTTTACCTGCGACATCCCTTTTTCAAGCCACCCTTTACCTTTAACGGTTAAGGTTATGTAGAAATTTTAACCGAAACCTATATATTTTAGGGATACGAATTATACCGCTATATCAACCTATGTTAGGGGAGATATTTTTTTGCCTTTAACCGTTGACGAGATAGCTAGACATAACCTTATAACCTGCAATCCCGAGGACAGTCTACTAGATGTTGCAAAACTTATGCTTAAACATAACGTTGGTTCTGTGCTTGTAAACGAGAAAGGAAAAATTGTTGGTATAATAACAAAAAACGACCTTTTAAGACAAATAGTTGCTGGAAAAAACTTGGAGAAAACTAGGGCTGGAGAGGTAATGTCTCACCCTGTAGCCTCATGCAACAAAAAAGACACTATAGAAGAAGCACTTAAAAAGTTTCAAAACTATAGTAGGCTTGCTGTAAAAGATGAAAACGGAAACATTGTTGGAATTGTTAAAAAGAAGATAGCTGAAAGGTTTGCTCAAGTATCCCTAGCCTACGACTTTGTTAGACGAAGAATAAAAACACCTAGAGACTAAAAAATTAGGGTAAGAAGCCCCCTTTGTAAATGCAACCTATTCTCAGCCTGAAACCAGACAACAGACCTAGGACCATCAATCACTTCGCTGGTAACCTCCTCACCTCTTTTTGCTGGTAAACAATGCATAAAAACACAGTCTTTCTTTGTATGGTTAAAAAGCTTTAATGTAACCTGAAAGTTTGGAAGAAAAACCTTTAACCTTTTTCTTTTTTCAGCCTCCTTCCCCATGGAAACAAACGTATCTGTATATACGATGTCAGCATCTTTTACAGCCTCCTCAGGATTGTTTGTTAACTCTATTTTTGAACCTGAGTTTTTTGCTTCCTCTAAGGCTTTTTCTAAAACCTCTTTTTTAGGCTCATAACCTTTTGGTGTTGCAACACTAACATCCAAACCAAACTTTGAACATGCAACAAGAAGCGAATGGCATACATTGTTTCCGTCTCCAACCCATGCAAGCTTTAAGCCTTTAAGCCTACCCTTAAGCTTATAAACTGTAAGCATATCCGCTAAAGCCTGACATGGATGATATAGGTTTGAAAGAGCATTAATAACAGGAATTTCTGCGCTTTTAGCAAGCTCAAGAAGAGTTTTATGCTCATTAACCCTTGCAATAATCCCATGAACATAACGTTCAAGGGTTTTAGCAGTATCCCTAACAGTTTCACCCCTCCCAAGCTGAAGCTCCACCCAGTTAAGAGTTAAGGGGAAACCTCCAAGCTGTCTAATTGCAACCTCAAAAGACACCCTTGTTCTTGTTGAAGGCTTCTCAAAAATTAAAGCAAAAAACTTTCCAGCTAAAACACCAGAAAAATTGTTAAGGTTTTTTTCCACCTCCAAGGCTTTCTCTAAAATATGCCAAAGCTCATCAGCCGAAAAATCTGAAAGTGTAAGAAAATCTCTACCCTTTAAACTCAAAAAATTATCCCTCATTAACCTGTTTTCCCAAGAAGCTGATTTACAAAGGCTTCAGGGTTAAACGGTTGAATATCCTCGTATCCAGGTCCAACCCCAACATAGATTATAGGTTTCCCTGTCACATAGGCTATTGATATTGCTGCTCCACCCTTAGCATCAGCATCCATCTTTGTTAAAATTGAGCCGTCAATTTTTATGTAGCGGTTAAACTCTTCAGCTTGGCTAACAGCATCGTTTCCTGTTAAAGCATCACCAACAAAAATTACTAGGTCTGGATTGGAAACTCTTACAATTTTACGCATTTCCTCCATAAGGTTTTGGTTTGTCTCCATCCTGCCAGCAGTATCAACCAAAACAATGTTTATACCTTTAGCTTCAGCATGAGCTATAGCATCAAAAGCCACGGAGGCAGCATCAGAACCGTATTCATGTTTAATCATTTTAACTCCAAGTTTTTTAGCATGTTCTTCAAGCTGTTCTATGGCTCCAGCCCTATAGGTGTCACTACAAGCTAAAACAACAGAAAAACCTTTACTTGTAAATAGTTTTGCAAGTTTAGCTATAGTTGTTGTTTTACCTGTCCCATTTATCCCAACAAAAACAATGGTTAAGGGTTTTCTCTCCCTTCTTTTAAGCTCAGCAAGATTTTCAAGGTTTAAAGCTCCATCCCTTCTAAGAATATCCATTAAAACCTCTTTTAAAGCCTCTCTAACAATCCTTTTTTTATCCTCAAACCTTTTAACCCTTAAACCTTGAAGTCTAACCTTTAACTCTTCAACAATCTTATCCGCAACAACAAGTGCAACATCGTTTTCAAGCAAAGTTACCTTAAACTCTTCAAAAATAGGTTCAAGCTTTTCAACTGAAAGCTCATGGGTTGAAACCTTATCTATAAAAGAGCTAAAAGTTTTTTTTAGCTTTTCAAACATTTTTAGGTTCCCGTTTGCATCTGTTGGCTAAACTTTCTAAGCTCGCTTCTAAGAACCTCCATCCTCTCCAAAATCTGGGTAAACTGTTGTTGAAGGTTTCCCCTCATCTTCTCAAGCTCATTTATCTGGTTTTCAAGAAGGGTTAAAGCATCCTTAACGTTTTTTTCAGCAGTAACACCAGCACCAACATTTACAAGAACTTTTTCTGTGTCAGCAAGTTTTGCTTTAACGTAGGAGCCAGCACCAATAGGAACAAGAATCTCATCATCTATTTTAAGCTCCTCTAACCCTCTTATTGTTGCTGTTGCAAGATTAAACTCTCTTAAGGCTGCCTCAACAACACCTATCCTAGCCTGAACCTCACCAGCAGCACCCTCAAGAAGCCTAAGCTCAACAGCAAGATTTCTAACCTTTTCTCTAACATCTTCTTGGGCTGGATTTTCCCTACTCAACTGTTTTTTCAACTCCTGCAAAAGCACGTATTAGGGGGCTTTTAGCCTCCTCAGGATTTATCTCCTCAACAGCATGAATTTTTATCTGTTTCCTCTTCACCCTATTTCTACTCCCAATATCATCATAAACCTTTTCCAAAGCCTCCCCAACAGTTAAACCCCTAACCTCCTTACAAAAAAACAAAGACCTAAACCCAAGTTTTATTTCACCCTTAACCCTAAAAGTTTTAACCTCACCCATACCAACCACCATACACCAAAAACACCAAAAACCAACAACCCTAAAAATAAACCAACAACTAATAAACCTTAAGCTAAAAATGCGGTGGGTCCTGAGGTTTGACGCTCATACCCCACCCAAACCAACCATCCAACCTCACACCCGCACCCCTCCAAGCATCCAACGCCCAGACTTAGGTTGCTCCCTCCCGGGCCTAGCCAGGTTTGTCTGGTGAGACAGCCACCCCAACCCTACGGATGGAGCAGCTGTCTACGCGGATCCTGGAGGACAGATGTTCATAGGTGGGTTTGGCTGGTTAGGGGTGGGGCTGGGTGCGCCTCACCTCAGCTTTCGGCCCGCCGTATAGGGGGTTTGCGGTCAAACCCCTTTAGGGGTTTTCAGGGGACCCCTAGCCCCCCGCCTAGACCCACCGCAAAAGAAGATTTGGTGGAAGGGGGAAATAAACTTTCTGAGGGTTAAAGTTTCTTTTTTAGTTCTTCTTTTAGGAGGTTTATTGTTTTTACTGGTGTTGGGTCAACCTTGTTTAAGATTGCTAGATAGTAGCTTAGGTAGTCTCCAAGGTAT
>QMXD01000021.1 GCA_003661965.1 Candidatus Hecatellales archaeon | reverse complement strand
GGGGTGAAAAAGTTTGATTAAAAAAATTAGTCATATTGGTGTTGCTGTAAAAAACCTTGAGGAGGCTAAAAAGCTTTACGAAGAAGTTTTTGGCTTAAAAATTGAGGGTGAGGAAGTTTCTGAAGAACAAAAAGTGAAAATAGCTTTTGTTCCTATAGGTGACACAAGAATAGAGCTTCTTGAAGCCACAGAACCTCAAAGTCCTATAGCAAAATTTATAGAGAGTAGGGGTGAGGGTGTCCACCATATAGCCTTTGAAACAGACAACATTGAGGCTGAGCTTCAAAAATTTAAGGAGAAAGGGTTAAGACTTATAGATGAAAAACCTAGGTCTGGTGCTCATGGAACAAAAATAGCTTTCATCCATCCTAGAAGCACACTTGGAGTTCTTTTTGAGCTTTGTGAGGAAACCCACAAATAGCCACTAATAGATAGAAACCTTTTCCACACCCCTAATTTTTAAAAGTTTAGGCACAAGCTCCCCAGGAATTTTTGTTTCTGCTATTAGGGTTAGTTTTGGTTCTGGTGAAAGTTCAGGGTCATCAACCAAAGCCTGTCTTATGCTAATGTTTCTTTTAGCCAAAAGCATGGCTGAATAGGCTAAAATTCCAGGTATTTTTGCGCTTGTAGGTGTTATTTCCACAACCCCAAAGTTTAGGTATTTTGCTATCTCTTTTAGTGAATGTCCAGCCGACTTTATATGTCTAAAAATTGTTTGTAGCTCCGGTATACTCTCAACCATTTTTATGGTTTGGCTTACAGTTCTTCTATCTACCCCTGCAACCCTAGCAACCTCAACCACAGGAATTTCTATCTCGTTACAGTAGATTTTACCGTTTTTTATGCTGAACCCATTTTCAACCAAAACTTTTGCCACCCTAAGCCTTTCAGGATGGTTTTTTAAATGTTCCACTATTTTTTGCCACATCCCCTTTTCATATGTACATAAACGTACAAGTAACACATAAATATATCGCTTATGTTGAATAATAGACAAGAATGTAGGTTTAAGCTGTGTGGTGGAAAAAGATGAACAGGGTAAAGATAACTTTAACACCTGAGGAGATACCGACTAAATGGTATAATATTTTGCCTGATTTGCCTAAGCCTCTCCCTCCACCTGTGGATCCTGAGACTAGGGAGCCTATGAAGCCTGAAAAGCTTGAACGTGTTTTTGCTAGGGAGCTTTTAAGGCAGGAGATGTGTGGAGAGCGTTGGGTTGATATTCCTGAGGAGGTTAGGGAGGTTTATCAGCTTTGGAGACCTACACCGCTTTATAGGGCTGTTAGGCTTGAGAGGGTTTTAGGGACTCCTGCAAAGATTTATTATAAGTATGAGGGTGTTAGTCCTCCTGGCAGCCATAAACCAAACACTGCTGTTGCTCAGGCGTATTATAATATGAGGGAGGGTGTTGAAAGGTTAACCACGGAAACTGGTGCTGGTCAGTGGGGTTCAGCTTTGGCTTTTGGTTGTGCTATGTTTGGTATTAAGGCTACAATCTATATGGTTAAGGTTAGCTATTATCAGAAGCCCTACCGTAGACTTCTTATGCAGCTTTGGGGTGCTGAAATTTTTCCAAGTCCAAGCGATAAAACAAGTTTTGGTAGAAAGTTGTTAGAGCTTGATCCTGATAATCCCGGGAGTTTGGGTATTGCTATTAGTGAGGCTGTTGAGGATGCTGTTACCCATGAAAACGTAAAATATAGTCTTGGTAGTGTTTTAAACCATGTTCTTCTCCATCAGACTATTATTGGTTTGGAGGCTAAAAAACAGTTTGAGGTTTTAGATGATTATCCTGATGTTATTTTTGGGTGTGTTGGTGGTGGAAGCAGTTTTTCAGGGACTTTTTGGCCTTTCTACTATGATAAGGTTTCTGGTAAGGCTCCTAAGGATGTTAGGTTTGTTGCTGTTGAGCCTACTGCATGTCCAACCCTAACTCGTGGTGTTTACATGTATGACCATGGGGATACTGCAAGAATGACTCCTCTTCTTAAAATGTATACTTTAGGTCATGATTTTGTTCCTCCACCTATCCATGCTGGTGGTTTAAGATATCATGGGGATGCTCCAACCCTATGTTTGCTTGTTAGGGAGAAGAAGGTTAAGGCTGTAGCCTACAGTCAAACCGAGGTTTTTAAGGCTGCAAAAATTTTTGCTGAGGCTGAGGGTATGGTTCCTGCTCCTGAACCTGCTCATGCGGTTAAGGCTGTTATTGACGAGGCTTTAAGGTGTAAGGAGACTGGAGAGGAGAAAACAATATTTTTCCCTTTAACTGGTCATGGACATTTTGATATGAAGGCTTACGAAGACTTTTTTGAGGGTAAGCTTTTACCCTACGAGTATCCAAGAGAAGAGGTGGAAAAAACAATAAGAAGGTTGAAGGAGCTTTACCCATGGATAGAAAAACTACCCTACTAAAAAAATTCTTAACCCTACTTTGTTGTTCTGGTTTAAACATAGGGTTTAGTAGGGTGCATGACACTGCATTACAGTGCACTACACATTTTTTGGTGTTGTAAAAATTGGAGTCTTTATCTTGAGGATTTTAGGTTACCAGTCTAACCAAGTATTTGTTCTATGAGTTCTATGTCGCTTTCGTGGGGCATTGGGATTCCTGTAAATTTTGATGCTCTCTCAGTTAAGGCTCCAAGGTCTTTTCTGTTTATTAGGTTTAGTTTAAATTTTCTTGAGCCAGCTAAAAGTTGTTGAAGGCTTACACCAATTTTATCGTAGAGGTAGCTATATAAGCCGACAGCACCCCAAGGTATTTCTTTAAACTTTTCACCAAGTTTGGCTTTTAAATCTGTGGTGCAACGGAAGAATTTTTCTGGTGTGTCACCATAGTCTTTAGTAAAGCTTGTGGGTAGCCTACCTTTTTCAGCCAACTCTACAAAGTATTTTGCTTTCATAACTGCTGTTAATGGTGCTCTACCCATAACAACACCTTTAACAAGAGGTCCTTCACCAAAGTTGCTTAGGGCTATAGCCTTATAGATTTGGGTTTCCTCTATAAAACCTCCAGCCATAACTAGGTCAGGCACATACTTTCCCTTCTTTTTGAGAATTTGAGCACATTTTAAAACTATTGCTTCAAGGTAGACTGTTGGTATACCCATCTCATCCATCATTGGAACTGGACTCATACCTGTTCCTCCTCCAGCACCATCAAAAGTCACATAGTCAAATCTTGCTTCAGATGCAACCTTCATTGTAAAAGCCACATCAGCAGGTCTGTAGGCTCCAGTTTTTAGAGAAACCTTTTTTGCACCTTGGCTTCTAAGCCACTCAACATCCTCAACAACATCTTTTTCTTTAGGCATTCCAACACGGCTATGTCTTTCAAAAGAGTCAAACATTTTTTGTTTAAAAGCTTCTTGTACATTTGGGTCTTCTGGGTCTGGAATTACTATATAGCCTCTTCTTTTTAGTTCAATGGCTCTTTCAAGGCTTCTAACCCTTATTTCTCCACCTATGGCTTTTGCTCCCTGACCCCACTTCCGCTCAATACAGTTTACTTCAAGCTTTGATACTGCATAAACATCTACACCAAGTCTTTGGTCTTCAACGTTTGTTTGCACTATTATGTCTCCATATTTTCCATCCCAAAAATTCCTAAACGTTTTAACTCTACGCTCCAACTCTTTTGAGTAGGTTACTTTTCCGTTGGTTATTTGTGATTCTGGGTCAACACCACAAACATTTTCACCAACAATTATACCTATCCCTGAAATTGCAGCACCAGCAGCAAGCCCATCCCAGTTTATTCTAGCCACATCGGTTGAGCCGTAGGCACCTATCAAAATTGGTAGTTTTAAAGGTATACCGCCAATAACAGTTTCGGTGGAAACGTTTGGAAAGATAGCCTTATCAGGGTCTGGCTCCACTCCTTCAGCACCTAAGAGTTCAGCTTGAATGTTGAAGTGAGACCAGTCAAGACCAAAATCTTTTAATGCTCCAGCTGTACTATAACCAAAATATTTTGGTAGTGGGTAAATAGCCTCCCTACCACGGAAAGCTGCAAGACCTATCTGACATAAAACAGGGCAGTCGTAGAGGCAGACTGGACACATACCACTAATACTGCTTGTATCCTTTACCCTTGTCACGGTGCCAGTGGTAGATTTTCCGTTTAGATAGGAGGAGTTTTGAAGAACCTCCTTAGACATATTATTTATCACCTCCATAAAGGATAAGAGTAGGTTGCTTCCTTGTTAGGAAAAGGAACAAGATATAAGTTTTACCATGTTTTCTGTTACAAGGTTGTTTGTGATGGTTTAAATTTTAAAAATATTGTTAGTTGTAAGTGTTTGTAACCATAACAAATACTTGCCTAAGCGGGGTTTAAACATTCGCTTTAGCCATAAAACTTTATGGCTGAAAACAAAAAGAATTAGGGTGGGAAGCCTTAATAGTCCTTATATTTTCCTGTCTCAGCCAGAAGGTCGACTATCCTCGGAGTTATATATTCGGAGACGTAGGCTGGACAGTTACATCCAATCTTAACCACAAGCCTACCCTCACAAGCCTTCTCCGCTGTTTCCTTAACTATCCTTGTGAGGTTTGGATAACACTTTTCGGTTAGACTTCTTAAACCATAGCTGTCCAAATGCGTGTCGTTTCCACAAACCCAGTAGAGAAGCTCCGGTTTAAACTCTACCACCTTAGGCATTTCCCTCTTAACCATCTTCAAATATTCTTCATCTGAAATCCCATAGGGTACAGCTATGTCAAACTTGTTGTATTCTTTGTCGCTATGGTTTGTATGGCAGAAGCATATATGTAGGACATCCTTGTCTTTACGGAAGAAGTCTCTAGTCCCATCCGCATGGTGGGTATCCGTATCAACAATCGCAAACCTCCTAACACCCAGTTTTTCCCTCAGATAGTTTATGGTTACGGCTGTATGGTTAAAATAGCATCCACCCCAAAAACTATCCCTGTAGGAGTGGTGTCCACCATCACCGATAAAGACTAAGGCATTATCTATTTCCCCCTCCAAGATTTTTTCTGAAGCCCTAAGGGTTCCCCCAACCGAGCGGAGCGACTCCTCATAATGACCTGTCTTCTTAACTTGGTTAACCATTTTAGTTGTGTGGGTTTTAAGCAGAATTCCCTCAGGGATAGCCTCAGCCTCAAACAAGATTATGTTTGGAATTTCTAGAAGTCCCTCCCTCTTTATGGCTTCAAAACCCTCCCTAACACTCATGGCTAGAGGGTCATGGTATATGCCTATGGTCTCATGGTAGAAGACTCCGGTTCTTTTCACCATCCCCCCAATTTCCTCCTTCAATTAGATGGTTTGTGATGGATGAGAAATTAACTATAACACTCTTAAATAAGGTTTTGTGGTTGACCTACAATGTTTCCCTGTTTTATTAAAGAGTTCGGTTAGAGTGTTAGGCTGATTGCTAAAATTGATGTTTCAACAACAACTCTTACAACGGAGCCCTTATGGGGGAGGATATAAACTCTTTTAGGCTAAACTGAATCCCTAAACCTTTCTTTAAAGCCTTCTTATAGGCTAGGTCTGCTGTAACAGCATCCTGAATAGCTAAACCTGTTGAAACAAAAACCGTTATCTCATCATCAGAGGTTCTTCCAGCCTTCTTACCAGTAACAACCTCACCAATCTCCCCATAAATATCCTCCCTTGAAATTATTCCTTCCGCCAAAGGAACGTTTACCTCACCACCATGACAACCCTGCTCCCAATCATCCAAAACTATTTTTGCCTTCTTCAAAATTTTCGGGTCTAACTCCTGTTTTCCAGGAGCATCAGCACCAATAGCATTAATATGGGTGCCAGAACCAACCCAATCCACCATCACAAGAGGCTTTCTGGAGGGGGTGGAGGTAACAACAACATCACAGTTTTCAACAGCCTCCTTAACAGTTTTTACAGCCAAAAAGTCCACATTTGAATATTCACCTTTAACCCTTTCAACAAAAGCCTTAACATTCTCCTCACCTAAACTCCAAACCTTAACCTCCTCAAGCTTTAAAATCCTACTCATAGCCATCAGTTGGGTGTAGGCTTGAGCTCCAGCCCCAACCAAACCAAGCCTACGAGAATTTTTTCTTGCAAGATATTTTGTTGCAACCCCGCTTGCTGCACCTGTTCTCATTGCTGTTATCCATGTTCCATCCATGATGGCTAATGGGACACCTGTTTTTGGGTTTATAAGGATTATTGTTGCCATAACCGTTGGAAAACCTTGTTTAGGGTTTTCTGGGTGGGAGTTAACAATTTTAACAGCTGAAACATCAAACTTTTCTAGGTAGGATGGCATAACCCTAAGGTCTCCATTATACTTTTCGAAGAATAGGTATGGTTTAGGGGGCATCTGAACTCTTCCAAAACCCTTCTCTTTAAAGGCTTCTTCAACAACGTTTATCACTTCATCCATCGATAAAAGAGACTTTATCTCTTCACCCTTTAAAATAAGAAGACTCAAAACTTTACCTCCAAAACATTAAAATCTGTTCAAAAATAGTAGCCAAAAAGGGTATAATAGGTTTATCCATGATACTATGAAAAAGCTTTTCCCCTAGTAAAGTATCTGTAACTTTAGGTTAAAACATGTCTAATCATGGGCTTTAGTTTGGAGGAAAAATCTTTGTCTGATGTTGAGCTTGAACTACTTAAACTTAAAAAGCTTAGGGAACTTGAAAAAAGGCTTAGGGAGGCAAACCTAAAACATGGTGAAGAAAAATTTGACCCTTATCAGACTGTGGAAAAAATGCTTGTTGGTAGGGGGAGGGAGGTTTTAGAGGCAGCCTATAGACAGTATCCTGAAATTGCAAAAGCTGTGGTTCAAAACCTTGCACTCCTTATTAAAAATGGAAGACTAAAAGAGCCTATCTCGGGTGAACTACTCTACGAAATTTTTAGGGTTCTTGGTTTTCCTGTTAGGCTTGAAACAAAAATAGTTTTTAAGAAGCATGGTGAAACAAAAAGTTTGGCTGAAAAAATTAGGGAGGAAATTTCCTAGTTTTCTGTTTACAGACTATTCTTTTCTTAAAGCCACCACAGCCTCAAGTTTTGATGCTCTCCATGCTGGATATAACCCTGCACATGCACTTATTGCAACCGTGAAAAGCCATATAACTATTAGGTTTTCGGGTTGGTAGATGGGGGTTATTGGAAAATTTAACCCTGTAAAACCCATTATGGTGGAAAAACCAAAACTTCCAAAAACAATTCCAACAACCAACCCTATACTTGCCCCAATAACCCCTATCAAGACAGCCTCAGTTAAGAAGAGTATGAGTATTTGGGAGTCTTTAAACCCTAAAGCCTTTAACACACCTATCTCTTTTGTCCTCTCCATAACGGATGTGAAAAGTGTTGTTATTATACCTACTGCTGCAACTATAAGGGAGACAGCAGCAACCGTTAAAATAAAAACAGACCATCCTCCAACTATTTTTTGAACTGTTTGAGAAATAACCTTTGGTGAAATTATCCCTACATCTTCACCATAAATGTTTTTAATAGCCTTCTCAACCTTATCGTTTAACTCGTAAGACTTTGTTACAACTATTATACCATCATATTTTCCGCCACAACCAAAAAAAGAGTTAGCAGCAGCCAAAGAAATTTGAACCATACTGTCTACGTTGATAAAGCTTGGACTACCAATATAGTTTAAGATTCCCTTAACAACAAAAGCCCTTTTTACCGTTACGGTTTTAGGAACACCCTCAACCTCCTCAACCTTTGTATACTCTAAGGTTACAACCTGTCCAAGCCTTACAAAAGGCTTTGTTTCACCAGGAGGAACTTCAACATCACTTCCAACAAGCATACCTATAAAGTCTGTTGGTGGAATAAGTTTTCCTTCTTTAAGGGATAGGGTTGGATAAATATAGTGAAGTTTTGTTTGGTCTATTCCAGCAACAAGAACAGACATACTTGCAGAACCAGACCTTAAAACTGCAGACCTATGGATAAACGGAATAACAACCTTAACACCATCAATACCTGTAAGCTTTCTAACCATCCTACTATCTAAAGAGATTGATGGTGCTGTCCATGTTCCACGTTCAACACCACCACCTGGAATGACGATAAGGGTGTTTGGGGCTAGGGTGCTAAAAGTTGAATTTATAAAGCTGGAAAAACCTGTGCTTAAACCGTTAAGTGAAACTATTAGGCTTGTCCCAATAATAACCATTAAAATTGTTAGGGTGGATCTTAGCTTTCTATCTTTTAAGGCTTCAAAAGAAAACCTTAAAACCTCAAAAGGATTCATTGTTTCTCCTTACTTTTCCCTTTAACCTTTTTTGCTAAAAACACAACAGCAACTATTACAATTATGGCTGTTATAACTGTAACCCACTGGGAGGGAAACATAAACGTTAGGGTTGAAGGTGAAGTTTTACCTGTTTTTGGAAGCTTTGGTAGGAGGGAAACTTTTACGGTTGTTTCATAGGTAAAACTATGAGGTTTATCGTATTCATCCTTGTAGGAGAGGAGGATTTTAAGCGGATATTCTCCCTCTTCAGCATCTTGGGAAACTTTGGCTGTTAGGGAGACTGGGGCTGGAGCGTTTGGGTCAACATCCCCAATGTAGGATGAGCTTTCTACTGTTAGCTTAAACGTTTTTGATTCAACTATTGATGCGTTTACGTATTTGGCGGTTGATGTCCCCATATTTAAAATTGTAAATGAGACTGTAAATTTTTCTCCAATGTGGGTTGGGGAGGGTGTAACCGTAAAATCGTAAACCGTAAACTCTATTTTTCCATGAATTGGAACTCCCAAGGTGTTTGTTGTAACCTGTCTTACACCTCTACTGTCGGTGTAGGCTATGTCTATCCTAAACATGTAAACAACACCAGCCTTAACAGAGGTTGAAGCCATAACCTTAAAACTTACAGTCCTAGATTCTCCTGGGTTTAGGTTTCCAAGGCTAACTGTGGATGGGCTTAGGGTTGCAAATAGGGTTGGTGGTGTAAGTGTAACAGTAACCATTTGAGCCTTAAAATCTCCAAAGTTTTTTAGGTTAAAGTTTAAGGTAAAACTTTCACCCTGATAAACCTTTTCAGGATTAACCTTATAGGATTCAATGTTAACAAGTGAACTTGGAGTTTTTAGTAGAACAACCAAACCTATGCTTCTTGTCTCCTGATAGGTTTGGTTTCTTTTGTCTTGGTATGTTAGGGTTAGGGTTGCCTGATAGGTTCCAACAACACCCTTACTTGTCGTTAAAACAACGGGGATTAAAACTGTTTGGTTGGGTTTAACCCTTTCAAAATGCCAAAAGTTATCCTCACCAAGCAAAATTAGGGGTGTGGATGCTGCTGCAGACCTAGGTAAACCTAAAACAACATCCAAATTTAATATTTCGTTTTTTCCGCTGTTTGTTAAGGTTATATTTAGAAGGTTTTTCTCCCCAGAAACAATTTCACCGTTATTGCTGACACCCACCTTTATTAAAGGTTTTTCTAAGGGTTTTTCAACAGCCAAACCTAAAGTTTTCTTTTCTGTATGGCTAAAACCGTAGGCATCAACATAGGAAACTGTAACCGTTATAGGGTAAGCTTTACCAGCAGAAATTAGGGGAATATAAACCTCCATAGGTATTGTTAAACTTTGACTAGGGTTTATTTCACCAAGAGACCATTTACTCTCCCTACCCATAACCACAAGGGGAGATGGAAAACCAACATAAACCTCAAGGTTTGAAGCTTTAGCCTCCCCAACATTTTTAACAGTTAAGGTTAAAGTGTTAGAACCTGGAAAAACCTCCTTAGGGCTTAAAAAAGTTAAAAAGGATACCTCACCATAAACAGGAACATAAATTGTTGTTGTTGAGGAAACACCTGTAGCATACCTTACGGTTACGGATGTAACCTCCATTTCAAGCTTATAAACACCAAGCTTAGCGTTTTTATCAATGTTTAGGGTAAAGGTTAAGGTTGCCTCTTGACTTGGTTGAAGACTTAAAACCCCAGCATAAGCCTCCTTTTCACCTGTTGGTGTTGTAAACGGTGAACCCTCCAAAACAAGTTTTGCCTTCACATTACTCATTGTAACAGTATCCACATTTCTAACCACAACATTAAGCTGAAGGTTTCTGTCACCAGGTTTTGCTTGAACCTTTTCTGTTAAACTTCCCCAATAAACTTGGGTTATAGAAATTTTTGGTGCTTGAGCCTCAACCAAAAAGGGCATATTAGCTAAACTAAACAAGACTAGGGTTAAAACCAGAAAACATGTAAAAACTTTTTTTCCACTACCTTCTAAGAATTCTTTCAGCTTCAATTCTCCCATCCCTAAGATATATTATTCTATCTGTAAGGTTGGCTAATTCAAGGTTATGGGTAACAACAATAACGGTTGTTTTACGCTCCTCCGAAAGCCTCCTCAACAAACTAAAAATTTCGTAGCCTGTTTTTGAGTCAAGGTTTCCTGTAGGCTCATCCGCAAGAATTATGGTTGGATTGTTTATAAGGGCTCTAGCAATAGCAACCCTTTGCTGTTCCCCACCACTAAGAGTTAAAGGTTTACGGTTAAACTTACCATCCAAACCTGTAAGCCTTAAAAGCTCCATTGCACGTTTAACCCTCTCCTTTTTAGGCACACCCCTAACAACAGCTGGAAGCTCAACGTTTCTTAAAACGGTTGTCCTATTGATTAGGTTGTAGGCTTGAAAAATAAACCCTATCTTTTCATTTCTGATTTTGGCAAGCTGGCTTGGGCTCATGGTTGAGGTGTCGATACCCTCTATTAAAACATGTCCTTTTGTAGGTTTATCTAAAACACCAAGAAGGTTGAGTAGGGTTGATTTTCCGCTTCCAGAAGGTCCAACAATAGCAACAAACTCCCCATAACGAATTTTAAGGTTTACATCTACAAGAGCATAAACCTCAACAGAGTCAGACCTATAAACCTTTGTAAGATTAACGGTTTCAATAGCATATTTACTGTTTAAGCCTAAGGAGGTGGTTAAGCTAAAAGACAAACATAAGCCTCCAACAAAACTTTAGGAGTTCTATTTTAGGGTTAAACTTTAACCTTAATAAGTTATAAGCCTAAAAGTCTACCCTGAAAAAACAGTTTTATCTTTTCCAACAATATCCTCAAGCTTTTTTGACTCCCTACTAACCCACCTAAAATATGCGTCGTCTGGGTTACTACTTAAAAGTATATATTTTTTGACGTAGTCAACATGACATCTAACAATTTTTTCAACAACCTCATCCGTCAACAAAGTTTCACCTTTAAGCTCCTTTAACAACTCGTTTTTTAAAGTTTCAAGTGGTGTAAGCTGGTAGGGAACATTAACATATTCTAGTTTCACCCTAATCTTTCCCTCTTTTTCCTCAGCCACCTTATCCTTTAACTTTTTCCCTGACAGGCTTGAGATACATAGGTTTCTCCTATACCTTTTAGCAACACTTAAAACAAATTCAGCCTCCTCCTCTGAAGCCTCTAAGCTAAACTTTAACTCTTCAATTAAAACCTCTTTCCACCTTTTAACATCAACCTTTCCCGTAGCCAAAACTCTAAGTGTTAAAACTGCAATTTTTGTTGCTGTTTCTGTTGAAATGTTTTCGTATGCGGTGCTTCCATAACAGTAGATGTTAAGGTTTGGGTTTTGTTTTTTTGTTTCATAAAGCATTTTTAGTATGGGTTCAGCATAATATTCCCATGCCTTAAAAGGTTCAGGTATAAGCCTTTTTCTTCTAATTTCGCTAATAACATATTCGTAGGGCAGCCCCTCAGCAAGAGTTTTAACAGGTTCCTCAATCCCTCTAGGAAACATTAAAAAAAGGGTTTCATAGTGGGATGTTTCATTAATTTTTTGGGCGGCTTTTGCATGGGAAACTCTAAGTTTTGGAAGCGCTAATATGTGAAGCTCAGACTGCATGTTCTCCCTCAGAAGACTTGAAGCCTTCTGTTAAGCCTCAATCCTACATAGGTTTTATTTAATAGTGTTTAGCCTATTCTAATAAACCTTTTTGTTTACTGATTCTGGTTATACGAAAAGCTTAAATCTTTCCTCAATTTCTAAGATTTCAGAATCAGTTTCTAAGGTTTGTTGAGCAACCCCTTAGAAATATATTGGTGTATGAGTAGAAAAAGTAGGAAGTATAAAACAGGTTTTTGGAGGTTGATGGGAAAATGTCTGTACAAGCTATACCCGCTGTAACCGAGTCAGGGCAGCCTATCCTTATCCTAAAGGAGGGGACAACCCAAACAAGAGGAAGAGAGGCTCAAAGAAACAACATAACAGCAGCAAAGGTTGTTGCTGAAATACTTAGAACAAGCCTTGGGCCTCGTGGTATGGATAAGATGCTTATTTCAAGCTTTGGGGATGCAACCATAACAAACGATGGTGCAACAATCCTAAAAGAAATGGATGTTCAACATCCAGCAGCAAAAATGATGGTTGAGGTTGCTAAGGCAACAGACCAAGAGGTTGGAGATGGAACAACAAGCGTTGTAATTCTTGCTGGGGCTCTTTTGGAGAGGGCTGAAACCCTTATAACAAAAAACGTTCACCCAACAGTAATCGTAGACGGATACAACAAGGCTGCTGAGAAGGCTTTAGAAGCATGCCAAAAAATAGCTATAAAGGTGAATCCAACCGATAGAGAAACTCTTAGAAAGGTTGCTATGACTGCTATGGCAAGTAAGCTTGTTTCTGAGAGTAGGGAGTTTTTGGCTGATTTGGCTGTTGAGGCTGTTCTTCAGGTTGCAAGAAAGGTTGATGGTGAATGGAAGGTTGAAATAGACGACATTAAAATTGAGAAGAAGCCTGGTGCTTCCCTAACAGATACAAAGCTTATTCGTGGTATAGCCTTAGACAAGGAGGTTGTTCATCCTGGAATGCCTAAACTTATAAAGAAGGCTAAAATAGCCCTACTTGACTGTCCACTTGAAATTGAGAAAACAGAGATTGATGCTAAAATCACCATCCAGACACCAGAGCAGATGAAGGCTTTCTTAGATGAGGAGAATAGGATGCTTAAGGAGATGGTTGATAAAATTGTTTCTGTTGGGGCTAACGTTGTAATCTGCCAGAAGGGTATAGATGATATGGCTCAACACTTCCTAGCAAAAGCTGGAGTTTTAGCTGTGAGAAGGGTTAAACAGTCTGACATGGAAAAGCTTGCTAAAGCCACTGGTGGAAAGGTTGTAACAAACTTGGATATGCTTAGTAAGTCAGACCTAGGTGAGGCTGAACTTGTTGAGGAGAGAAAGCTTGGAGAGGATAAATGGACTTTTATAGAGGGTTGTAAGAATCCAAGGTCTGTCACCATCCTAATTAGGGGTGGAACTGAAAGGGTTGTTGATGAGGCTGAAAGGTCTGTTAAGGATGCTGTTCATGTTATTAGGGATGTTGTTCAAAAACCAATGATTGTTGCTGGTGGTGGAGCAACAGAGGCTGAGCTTTCACTCCAGCTAAGAACATGGGCTCAATCTCTCTCTGGTAGGGAGCAGCTTGCAGCCTCAGAGTTTGCTGATGCATTAGAGATTATTCCTTTAACCTTGGCTGAAAACGCTGGTTTAGACCCAATAGATGTTCAAACGGAGCTTAGGTCTAGACATGAGAAGGGTGAAAAGTGGGTTGGTGTTGATGTTTTTGAGGGTAAGGTTAAGGATATGTCAAAGATAGATGTTTTTGAGCCTTTAAGTGTAAAGGAGCAGATAATTAAGTCTGCAACAGAAGCTGCATGTATGATTCTTAGGATAGACGATATTATTGCTGCTTCAAGGGTAAAAGAGTCAACAACCCCATCCTCAAAGAAGGGTGGTGAGGAAGAAGGAGGAGGAACATCCGAGTTTGATTAGGAGGAGGTGAGAAAAGGTGTCTCAAGCATCTCAACAAGCAATTCCTGTAATGGTTTTAAAGGAGGGAACAGGTAGAACCAAGGGTAGGAGTGCTCAAAGAAGCAACATTATGGCTGCAAGAATCATAGGTGAAATCATTAGAAGCACTCTTGGTCCTCGTGGTATGGATAAGATGCTTGTTGACAGTCTTGGAGATGTAACCATAAGCAACGATGGTGCAACAATTTTAAAGGAGATTGATGTTGAACATCCAGCAGCAAAAATGATGGTTGAAGCTGCAAAAACACAGGATAACATTGTTGGTGATGGAACAACAACAGTTGTAATTCTTGCTAGTGAACTTTTAAAGAAGGCTGAGGAGCTTTTAGACCAAAACATTCATCCAACGGTTATTGTTGGAGGTTATAGGAAGGCAGCCGAATATGCGTTACAGGAGCTTGAAAAAATAGCTAAAACAGTCGATATTAACGATAAGGAGATGCTTAAAAAGGTTGCTTTAACATCCATCCGTGGAAAAACAGTAGCAGCAGCTAGAGATATGCTTATAGGTATGGCTATTGAGGCTGTTGGAAGGATAGCTGAAAAAAGAGATAACCGTTGGGTTGCTGATGTTGACCAAGTTCAGGTTATTAAAAAGATTGGTGGAAGCATCTACGACACAAAACTTGTTGAAGGGGTAATTATTGATAAAGAGGTTGTTCATGCTGGAATGCCTAAAAGAATAGAAAACGCAAAAATAGCCCTACTTGACTGTCCACTTGAGGTTGAAAAAACAGAGATGAGTGCTGAAATTAGGATTAGAGACCCAGCCCAAATGAAGGCTTTCCTAGATGAGGAAACAAAAATTCTTAGGGAGATGGTTAAAAAGATTAAGGATGTAGGTGCAAACGTGGCTTTCGTCCAAAAAGGTATAGATGATATAGCCCAACACTTTATGGCTAAAGAGGGTATTCTTGCTGTTCGTAGGGTGAAAAAGTCTGACATGGAAAAGCTTGCAAGAGCCACTGGTGGAAGAAT
>QMXD01000020.1 GCA_003661965.1 Candidatus Hecatellales archaeon | reverse complement strand
TAAATGTTCTTACAACCTCAATTTTAGATTTACCTGAAACTATTTTTGAAAACGGAATTAAACCTCCAATTTTAAGGTTTTTAAGCTCCTCAAAAAGCTCCTTTGTTTTTTGTTCAAGTTCTGCAAAAAATTTGTCTTGCTCCTGAAAAATGTCTGGTGGTGAAACCTCTATAGGTGTAACTTTTACGGGTTTTTGGAAGCTTTCAGACTTTAAAACTTCCTCTAAAGCATTTAAAAGGTTTTGGATTGTTGTTGAGGTAAGCTCAAACCTAAACGGGAGCTGTAAGGGTGGGGGGACATAGTCTTGAATTTGTGGTTGGGGTGGTTTTGGAGGTTCTTCAAGCTTTAAAATACGTTCAGACTGAAGCCTTAAAATTATGCTTGAGGAAAGTAGGGCTGTTCCTGAGGCTGCAAAATCAATATATCCTCTTTTTTTCATCTCCACCAAAAACGATGAAAGAAGGTAGGCTATGTTTATATCCCAAGGGTAAATTTTACGTAGTCTTGCTAGGTCAAAAAGTATTTGCCATGGAGGTTTAAGATAAAAAGGTTTAGAGTTTTCCTTTAAACCCTTTTTTTCACTCAAGTTTTTACCCTCACAGCTGGTAGTGAATAAACATGGGAAACACCGTTTTTTGCATAAATACCAAAAAGCCTGTCAGCCTTTTCAGCCATAGCCTCCTTAAACGAAATAACTATTATCTGAGAGTTTTTAGATTCTCTTGCTAAAAGCTCAGCCAACCTTTGGGTGTTTACAGGGTCTAAATGTGCATCAATCTCGTCAAAAATGTAGAAGGGTGAAGATTTTGCCAAACTTTGAAGTGCAAAAATGTAGCATACAGCAACAACAGATTTTTCTCCCCCACTTGCAGCTGTAACAGGCATTAAAGGTTTCCCTGGAAACTCAACAATAATGTCAAGTCCCCCTGAAAACGGTTCATCTGGGTTTTGAAGTTGAAGCCATCCTCTCCCCCCTGTTATTGCGTTAAAGGTTTCTGAGAATTTTGCTTTAAGCTTTTCTAAAGCCTCAAAAAAGGCTTCCTTTTTCTCGTTTTCAACAGTCTCTATAAACTTTAAAATCTCCCTTTTTTCAGCCTCAATCTGGTTTATTCTGACAGAAAGCTCCTTATAATTCTTTTTTTGAGGCTCATAAAGCACCAAAGCATTCATGTTTACCCTTTCAGCCAAACTTTCATACTCTTTTTGGAGACTGTTAACCATGGGTTTTAAAGCCTCATATTCTTCTCTATCCACATCAGACAACTCCTCCTCGTAACCCAAAGCTTTAAGCTCTTTAAGCTTATGTTCAAGTTCAAGCTGGTTTTTTAAAAGCTCCTGTTTTAAACTGTTAACAGCGTTGTTGATAGGCTCTATTTCACCATCAAGCTTTTTAATCTGCCTATTAATCTCCTCTATAAAATCTACAAACTTTTTATGTTCCTCCCTTTTAGCCATCATTTGGGCTGAAAGCTCTTCCTTCTCCCTTTCCAACAGCCTAAGCCTTTCCCTAGCTTTTTCAAGTTTTTCTGTTGCATTTTTAAGCTCTATTTTTTGTTTTCTCAAATTTTCTCCTATACCTAAGATTTCCCTTCTAACAGTGTCTAGCGAGGGTAAAAGAATGTTTTCAAGGTTTGAGTTATACATGCTGATTTTTGTTTTAAGCTCATCTAGTTGCCGTTGAAGCCCACCTATTTCAGCTTCAAGCTTTGTGTTTTCAGCCTCTAAACCTGTTATGGTTTCAGGTTTAAGCTTTTTTCTTAGGTTTGCAGCCTCAACCCTTAACCCATGAAGCTTTTGCAGGATTTCTGTTTTTCTAGCTTCAGCACCAGCTATCCAACCCCTAGACTTTTCAATTTTATGGGTTAAACTTCTAATCTTCCTATCAATCTCAACAATGTTTTTATGGATTCTTTCAAGATTCTGGTTTAAATCTAAAATATCCCTCTCAAAAAACCTTAAATTATCCTCATGAGCAACCTTTTCACTTTCAAGCCTTAAAAGCTCATTACCTAAACGTTTAAGGTCAGACTTCCTATTCTCAAGCAAACGTTCAAACGAGTTTACAGTTTCACTAATACTTTTAATCGTTGTTTCACTAGGCAAAATTTCTGAAAGGTCTATAGGCTCCCTATAAAAACCAACCTCCAACCTTAAACCAGGCTGAAAAACCTCACCCTCAACCGTAACAACCCTAAAACCCCTCTCAGAAGCCATTAAAGCAGACTTCTCATCAGCAGCAACCAAAGTATCTCCAAGAACAAAGTTTACCGCAGGCTGATATTTGGCTGAACATGTAACAAAAGATGTTGCTGGACCAAGAATCCCAGGTAAACCTGGATTTTTAATGGATTTAACGTTTTTAAGGTTTGAGAGGGGTAAAAGTTTTACCCTACCTATTTTAGCCCTTTTTAATGTTTCTGCACATGCTTTTACAACATTCATATCCTCAACGATTAAGGCTTGAAGCCATCCTTCAGCAGCAGCCTCAACAGCCTTCCTATACCCATGGCTAATCCGTATTTTTTGTTTAAGCCTCCCATGAATACCCCTTAAAACCTTTAAACTTGAAAGGTTTTCCAAGTGTTCTAAAGCCTTCTCCTCTGAGAGAACAGCGTCTGCAAGGTCTCTTCTAGAAGCAAACTCTGTTACGCTTATCCTAGCCTTTTTAGCTGTTTTTTCAGCGTTTTTAATTTCGTTTTCAACCCTTTCTATTTGGCTTTTTATCCTGTTAATTGCCTGGATGGCTGTTTCAAAGGCTTTCTGCTCCTTCTCCTTTAAACTGTTTACCTGTTTTAGCCTTTCCGAAAAGCTTTCATAAAGGTTTTTGAATGCTTGCCTCCTGTTTTGTAGGGTGTTTAGCTGGTCTTCCAGAATCAAGCAGCTTTCTTTTTCAGCCCTAATTTTAACCTCAAGTCTTCCAAGCTCTCTTTCAAGGTTTTTTATTTCCTCCTCGATGGAGGAAAGTTTGGCTGAGTTTTCCTCTAAAGAACCTTTTATCTCGTTAATTTTTTCCAGAATCTCGTTTCTTCTCTTCTTTTTCTCTGAAAGAATTTTTTCTATTTCCTCTTTAGACTTTTCTATTCTTTTTAGCTCTTTACGGTTTTCTGTTATCTGTCTCCTTAAAGACTTTAGGTTTTCAATTTTTTTGGAACGCATGTTTTCGTAGGATTTTATGTTTGTTGTTGCTGTTGATATGGTTGTTTTTAAGCCTACAATTTCGGAGTTTAGGTCTCCAATCTCCTTTTGGAGGAGTAAAAGTCTATCTCCACCCTTATCAGTAACCTTAACCGTAAACTCCTGCCATTCCCTCTCCTTTGCAGAACGTTGAGCTTCAAGACTTTCCCTTTTAGCCCTATACTCTTGAAGCTTCTCCTCCTTGGCTTTAAGCTCCTCCTCAACCTCTTTTATCCTTTGTTTAAGCTCCCCTATCTTTAGGGAGGTTTCAATAGCCTTTATCTTTCTTAACTCCTTTTTCAGATAGTTAAACCTTAAAAGGTCGTTTCTCTCCTTTTCAAGCTCAATTAAACGTTTTTTAACCTCCTCAAACTTTCCTAGAGCAAGTTTTAGGTTTAGTTCAGCCTCCCTAAGCTGAACTTGGGCTTCCTCCTTTTTACGGTCGTATTCAGCTATCCCTATTATGCTTTCAACGTTTTTTCTACGGTCTTCAGGGCTGAAGTCAGCTATTTTCATTGTTGTTCCTTGGGAGATTATGTTCATCCCACCGACAAGGGATGCATGTCCAAGAAGGTTTAAAAGGTCGTTTCTAGAGTATCTTTTACCGTTAACCCTGTAAATGCTTGTTCCATCTGAGCCAAGGTAACGTGTAATTGTTACAACATCCGAGTCTATCGGTATTCTTCTTGAGGAGTTGTCAAGATGGATTGTTACACTAGCATACTTTGACTTTGGAATCTCACTGTTTCCGTGAAAAATTAGGGATGAGAAGTTTGTTGCTCTTAAGGCTCTAACACTTAACTCTCCAAAAACAAAGTTAATTGCATCAACAATATTTGTTTTTCCACTTCCGTTTGGACCTACAATAACGTTTAACCCTTTATCAAACGATATGGTTGTTTTTCTTGCAAAAGTTTTAAAACCAACCATCTCAAGTCTCTTGATTGAAACCATGAATTTTCCTCCAGTTTTTAGGGTGGGTAAAAGCTAGTTTTTTGTTGATACTGTCAAGTAGGAGAAACATCAGTTTTCCCAGAAATCACGCTTCCTTAAAGATAAGTTGATGTGTAAAAATTAAAAATGTAAGTTACATTACTCTTGCAAAAATAGGGTGAAAATCGTTAACATTTTTTCATGTTAAGATAAAAAATGGAAAACGTTTTTAGTATCCAACATAGCAAAAACAGCAAACTTTTTAGGTTAAACTTTAATTTTTAAGACAAAAACTAAAACCCTTCCACAAGCATAAAGAGTTGCCAAAAAATGTTTAACAAAAATTTCTCTGGGAAAAGGTTAAACCTTCTAAAGGAAGCAATGCAAAAATCTGGTTTTGACTGTTTTGTTTGCATCCAAAACCCAAACATACAGTATCTTACAGCAAACAGCAAAATCTCAAACGGAGGTTTTGTTATTTTTGTCCCTTTAAACTCTCAACCAACACTTTTAGCTTCAAGGCTTGAGGGAGAACGTGCCAAAAAAGAGGTTAAAAACGTTGAGGTTGAGGTTTTAGGTGAAAACGAAAAATTTGAAGATAAAATTTCATCAAAAATTTTAGAGGTTAAAGCAGAAAAGGTTTGTTTCGACAGTTTAACCCTCCCACAGCTAAAAACTCTACGTAAAAAGCTTTCTAAAGTCCAATTTGAATGTAAACCTGAAATCCTGCTTAACCTAAGAAAAATAAAGGATTTTGAAGAGGTAAAAATGCTGAGGAAGGCATGTAGAATTGCAGATAAGGCTATGAAAACAGCCATAGAGTTTTTAAGGGCTGGTGTTAGAGAATATGAGGTTGCTGCTGAAGCCGAATATACTATGAGAAGGATGGGTGCTGAAGAAGTAGCCTTTAAAACCATAGTTGCATCAGGTTTTAGGTCTAGCTTCCCCCACGCTGGAAACACCAACAAAAAGGTTAGAAGTGGTGAGGCTGTTGTAATAGACCTAGGAGCAAAATTTTTGGGATACAACTCCAACCTAACAAGAACAGTTTTTGTAGGTAAACCAGCAAACCTTCAGAAAAAAGTTTATAAAACCGTTTTAGAGGCTCAAACCAAAGCCCTAAAAAACATTAGGGTTGGTATGGTTGGATGGGAGGCAGACCTACTAGCAAGAAAAATCGTCATGGAAAAAGGCTATGGTGAATACTTTATCCATGGTCTCGGACATGGTATAGGTTTAGAGGTTCATGAACCCCCAACACTCTCAACCAAAAGCAAAGAAAAACTTGAAAAAATGAACGTTTTCACAGTTGAACCTGGAATCTACCTTCCAAAAAAGTTTGGTGTAAGAATAGAGGATACAGTTCTACTCACAGAGGACGGCTTAAAACCTTTAACAAGATATGAAAAAGAATTTTACCAGTAGAGTTTTAGGTTATGCTATAGTGTTTATAAGCCACTTTGAGACTATAAAAGGGAAGAGAAAACTGTTTGGCTGGATTATTTATGGCGAGAATAAACCTTAAAAGGATACTTGACACAACCCTAAGGGAGGGTGAACAGGCTCCCGGAGTATACTTTAAACCAGAAGAAAAATGTGTTATAGCTGAAATGCTTTACAGGGTTTTGGGTGAAAAAGCCTATATTGAGATAGGTCAACCCTACAGCCCAAAATATCGTGATGGTGTTGAGGCTGTTGTAAAACATTTTAGGGAAAAAGGCTATGGGAAAGCTAGGCTTCTAGGTCATTGTAGAACCCTAAAAGAGGATGTTAAAACTGCTTGGGATTGTGGTGTTTGGGGTGTTGTTGTAGTTTTAGCCCCCTCAGACAAACATTTAATCCATAAGCTTGACGGATTATCCTACCAGAAAGCCCTAGAAAGAATAGTTGACACAATCAAATATGCAAAAGAAAAGCTTGGATTTACACTTGTCGAATATGCTGCTGAGGATGCTACAAGCACACCAATAAAACGTCTAATAGAGTTTTCAAGGGTTGCTTGGGAGGCTGGTGCTGACGTGGTTAGGATACCAGATACAAAAGGTCAAATGCACCCTGAAAATTTTAGAAGGCTACTAGAAACCCTAACAGAAAACGTTAACGTTGATTTTGATGTTCACTGCCACAACGACCGTGGACTTGCAGTTGCAAACTCTATTGCTGGCTTGGAGGGTGGTGCTACAGGTGTTCATGTTTCTGTTATGGGTTTAGGTGAAAGATGTGGAATTGCAGATATGGCAACCCTACTAGACAACATTGAAACCTTCTACGGAATTAAAACTAAAGTTAACTTTAAAGACATGCCCAAACTCTACCATTATGTTTCAGCTGTTTCAGGTGTTCCAATACCTCCAAACCTACCTATCCACGGAGTTTTTGCTAGAATCCATAAGGCTGGAACCCACCAAAAATCTGTTTTAAGATGTCCTGAAACCTATGAAACCATAAACTGGGAGAAGTATGGTTTAAAAAGGGAGTTTGAGTTTGGGGCTATGCAGTCGAAAGAGCTTATAGAAACACTTTTAGAAGGTAAAAATGTTTCTGAGGATGTTAAAAAAAGGGTTGTTGAAAGGATAAGAGAGTTTTCTATGGGTAGGGGTAGACCTCTACGTAAAATAGAGGTTTTAAGGATTATTCATGAGGAGACAGGTCTCCCTATGGACTATGTGTCTAAAGCTGTGGATGAGGAGATTAACGCCCTAATATTTGTTAAGGTTAAACCCTCATGTGACGAGTTAGACCTAATAAAAAATATACGTAAAACCTTTATGAGGTATGGTGTAACTGTCACAGTAAGGGATATAACCGGAAACTGGGATTTCATCCTAGACGTTAAAGGTGTAAAAAACTCTGAAATGTTGGACCAGATAACAAGAGAAATTAGGATGGAAAACCGTGACATAACCGAAACAAGCACATCAATAGTTTTCGATGAGTATAAATAGGGGGACTGTAAAAGATGGCTGTTACAAACAAGAATGTTAGAAACCTTTATTTACCCCCCCAAATATTAACCTAACCTTAGAATTTGAGGTCAAAAAACCTATGGGAATCCTATCAACAAGCAGCCTCTTCAACACGTATAGACTGTTGGTGGAATGGACTGAAAAGTATGTTTACACTAAAAGCTTTTTCTTCTTTTTAAACATCCCCAAGAGGGGAGAGTTTTCCTCTTGTATGTTGTTATAGTTGGACTTAGTGCTGTTGGAGAAGCTCTTGCAAAAAAACTTGCAAACAGAGGACATACTGTTGCTGTAATCGATAAAGATGAGGCAAGATGTAAAAGGTTTGCTTCTGAGGTGGATGCCCTAGTAATCCATGGTGATGCTGAAGATAAAGAAAACCTTGCTAACGCTGGTATTGAAAAGGCTCATGCTTTAGTTGCAGCTACAAACGATGACTCTGCAAACCTTATGGTTGTTACTATGGCTAAAGATTTTGGAGTTTCAAACATGGTTGTTGTGCTTAGAGACCCTGACCATGCTGATGTGTTTAACAAGGTTGGTGTAAAAACAGTTAACCCTGACGACATTGTTGCTGAACATATTTACCAGTCTTTGTTTGAGATTGGAGACTTTCTGCCTGTTGGGAAATGTGGCTCTGAAGTTTTTAGTGTTCGTGCTGACGAGGATTCTGAGATAATCCATAAGAAGGTTAAGGATATTCGTCTGCCAAACGGTTTTAAGATTCTTGCTGTTCTTAGGAAGGATAAGATTAACCTTCCAGAAAACAAAGATTTAACCATAGAGGCTGGGGATGATGTTGTTTTCTACACGGATAAACCTGAAAACCTTAAACGTCTAATAGACATTTTCACAAAGAAAAAGAAGGAAAATAAAAAGTAGGTTAAGCCTCAATCTTTTTTAGCTGTCTTTGATACATCTCCAAAATTTCTTCTTCTGTTGTTGCATCCTCCGCAGCCTTATCATCCCTATATTTTCCGGTAAACCTTGGAAACCTTATGGCTAAACCGCTTCCCTCCCTAACAATGTTTTTGCATGCTGTATGGATTGGGCTTAAGGTTATTTCCGCACCAATAACCTCTAAAACAATTTTTGGAACAAACCATACGTCAGCCTCAACCTCGGAGTCTACTCTTGGATGTTTATGGGGTATAATAAGCTCCTTAAACATGGTTGGAAGCTTAGCTAAATCTTCATCAGTAAAACCTGAACCAAGCTTACAAACGGTTTTAAACACATCGTTTTTCTTGTCGTAAACAGCCATAAGTAAAGCTCCATAGGTTCCAGCTCTTTTACCCCTACCATGAAAAGCTCCAACAGCAACAAGGTCAACCGTGTCTGTTAGAAGAGCCTGATAGTCTCTCTTATATTTTATCCATAACCATCCTCTAGCACCAGCCTTATAGATGGAGTCTGGTGAAACCGACTTAATCATTAGTCCTTCACATCCAGCCTCCACAGCCTCCTCAAAGAACTTTTCAAGTTCTTTAATGTCGCTTGTGATTATGGCTTTTGAAAGCTTTATTCTTTCAGACTCCTCAACAATCTCCTCAAGCCTTTTTCTTCTTTCAAGATAAGGTTTAACAGTATAATCTTCACCATCAACATAAAGAAGGTCAAACATGAAAAGGGAGACAGGATAAAGCTTCATAGCCTCCTCAATATCGTATTTTCTTCTTCTATGCATTAGCTCTTGGAAGGGCATCATTTCCCCTGTATCAACGTTTACAGCCACACATTCACATTCAACTATGGCTTCCGAAGCCTTAACATTGCTCTTGATAAGCTCACATGCATCAGGATAATGGTGGGTAATGTTTTCCAGCCTCCTAGAAAAGAGAAGAACCTTATCCTGAATCTTATGAGCCTGAAGCCTTTCCCCATCATACTTATATTCGGCAACACATCTCCCACCAACCTTTAAAAGAATCTCCTCAACAGAGGAAAGCCTTTCAGCAAGCATAGGTCTAATCGGTTTCCCAACAGAAATCCTAAAGTTTTTAATTCCCTCTAACCCCTTCTCAGAAACAGCTTTTGCAACCATCCCAAGGTCTGAGGTTAGATTATAGGCTCTTTCAAGCTCAGGTCTAAAATCCTTTGAGCCGCAAAAAGCCTCAGCAAGCCCATCAAGAATAGTCATGTCAGCAACTCCAAGCCTAAGCCTTCCAGTCACAGTTCTAACGATATATTTGGCTTCAGCTGGGGTTGCATCTGAGAGTAGGCTTGAAAGAAGCTTAATCTTTAGGTCTTGGGAGCCTTCACCAGTGGCTTTAGCTATCTTGTCTAGGGTTTCATAAACCCTTTTTACTGTTAAAGGTTCACGGAAAAGGGTAACCTGAGACTTTTTACCGATAAATAGGGATGCAACCTCCCCAATATCCCCAAGCCTATTCAACTCTTCAGCAACACTTTTTTCTGTTGCACCTGAGGCTAAAGCTATAGCCTTTACAGCAAGCTTTTCAGCTATACCAAGCTCAATCCCATAATAGTCTGGGTAAAGCTTACCTTGGGTTAAGTAAACAACCTTATCTATAATTTCTTTAGGTGTTTTCTCAAAAAGCCTTCTAAGATACTCTGTTATTTCAAGCCTTTTTGTTGTTGAACTTATCTCCTCATAAACCTCAACTATAGATGAATATTCCAAGGTTCACCCTAAACCTAAAATTGTCTAGTCTATCAAATAAACCTTAAAATTTTTCCATATGAACAACCTGTTCAACCCTTCTTCTAGGAGTTTTTGACGGTTTTGACGCTGGATAACCTATGGGAACAATGGCAACAGGTCTAAACCCTCTAGGTATCCCCAAAATCTTTTTTACCTCATCCTCATAAAAAGCTCCAACCCAACATCCCCCAAGCCCAAGAGCATAAGCAGCTAAAAGCATATTTTGAATTGCAGCACCACTATCCTGTAAACAGTAAAGGTTTACCCCTCTCTCCCCATAAGCCCATCCAGCCTTCTCAAGATCAACACAAACAACCAAAACTATAGGTGCCTCAGCAATAAAACCTTGGTTTAAAGCAGCCCTAGCAAGCTTTTCCTTTGTTTCAGGGTTTTTTATTAGGATAACCTCCCATGGTTGAACGTTTCCTGCTGAGGGAGCCCAAACCCCAGCCTCCACAATTTTAAAAATTAACTCGTCTGGAACAGGTTCAGACCTAAACTTTCTAACACTTCTTCTTTCAAAAATTGCTTTAAAAACATCCACACCCATATCTAGCCACAAGGATTCTATACCAAAAACTCGGTATAAAGTGTTTTTGGAAAAGATATTTAAGTGGCAGAATGTTAAAAATTAATTGTCTCCCTCCCTAAGAATACTATTTTTAAACTTTTAGTTTATACTATATATTTAGCGTAAAAACCTAAGGTGAAGATTATTGTCATCTAAAAAGGAGAAGATAATCCTAGATTTTAGGGATGTTAGAAAAGAGGATATTGCTCTTGTTGGCGGTAAGGTTGCAAACCTAGGTGAAATGATAAGCATAGGTATACCTGTTCCACCAGGGTTTGCTGTAACAGCCTACGCGTATAAAGAATTTATAACGAAAACAGGAATAGCGGAAAAAATTTACAGTATAATAGACGAAACCATAGTAGACCCTAATGAACCCCAACACTACGAGGAAGCCTCCAAAAGGATTAGAAGCCTAATCGAAAACACACCAATGCCTGAACACATCCAAGAGGAGATTAGGAAAGCCTACCGTAGGCTTTGTGAGGAGGTAGGCTCCCAAGATGTTTTTGTTGCTGTTAGAAGTAGTGCAACAGCAGAAGACCTTCCAGATGCAAGTTTTGCTGGACAACAGGAAAGCTATCTTAACGTTCATGGTGAAAAAGAGCTTATAGAAAAGGTTAGAAAGTGTTGGAGCAGCCTTTTTACACCAAGAGCCATCTTCTACAGAAACCAGAAAGGCTTCAAACATGAAAACGTCCTTATAAGTGTTGGCGTCCAAAAGATGGTTAATAGTAGGTCTGCTGGTGTAATGTTTACAATTAACCCTATAACAGGAGACCCAAACCAGATAGTTATTGAGTCTAGCTGGGGTCTTGGAGAAGCTGTTGTTTCTGGAAGTGTAACCCCAGACCATTTTGTGGTCGACAAAGACAACCTCCAAATAATCGAAAAAAAGATTGCGAAAAAGCTTATTGAATATGTTCGTGGACCTAAAACAGGAAGAACAATCCGTGTTAAGATTCCTCCAGAACGTCAAGATGAGCCTTCTGTAACAGATGGGGAAATAGTTTATCTTGCAAACCTAGCAAAAAAGATAGAAGAACATTATGGTAGACCTCAAGATATAGAGTGGGCTATAGATAAAAGTTTACCTTACCCAAAAAACATTTTCATAGTTCAAGCAAGGGCTGAAACTGTTTGGGCTTCCAGAACCCTACCAGCAAAACCGGTTTCACCTCCTTCCGTGGAGAGGGAGGTTGTTTTAAAGGGTTTACCTGCAAGTCCTGGGGTTTATGCTGGGATAGCTAAGGTTGCTATGACTGCTGATGAGGCTGCTAGAATAGTTAAAAAGGGTGATATTCTTGTTGCTAAAATGACTAATCCTGACTGGGTTCCCTATATGCGTTATGCTGGTGCTATTGTTACCGATGAGGGTGGAGCAACCTGTCATGCTGCTATTGTTAGTAGGGAGCTTGGTATCCCATGTATTGTTGGGGCTGGTAATGCTACCAAGGTTCTTAAAACTGGTGAGGAGTATACGGTTGATGCGAATGTTGGTGTTGTTTATTATGGGGTTGTGGAGGAGGCGAAACCCTCAGCCCCACCTCCAACCATAACACCAACAGAATTTCTTCCTGTAACAGGAACAAAAGTTTACATTAATCTTGGTGTTCCTGAAAAGATTGAGGATTATAAGCATCTTCTTTTTGATGGTATAGGTTTAATGCGTGTAGAGTTTATAATGGCATCCTATATTCGTGAACACCCCCTACACCTTATTGAAACAGGTCAAAGCCAAAAGTTTATTGAGAAGATGGCTGAGGGTATAGCTATGGTTGCTAGAGCAATCTACCCAAACCCTATTGTTGTTAGGTTTAGCGACTTTAAAACAAACGAGTATAGGAAGATGATTGGTGGAAGCAAATATGAGCCTACAGAGGATAATCCAATGCTTGGTTGGAGGGGTGTATCAAGATATATTAGCCCCCAATACCGTGAAGCGTTTAGGCTTGAATGTAGAGCTGTAAAAAAGGTTAGGGATGAGTGGGGTCTTAAAAACGTTTGGGTTATGCTTCCCTTCGTCAGAACAACATGGGAGGTTAAAGAATGTCTAAAAATAATGGAGGAGGAAGGATTAAAAAGAGGAAGAGACTTCAAGGTTTGGATTATGGCTGAGGTTCCAAGTGTAATCTTTTTGGCTGATGAGTTTAGCAAATTCTGTGACGGGTTTAGTATTGGAAGCAACGACCTAACCCAACTTATACTTGGAACAGATAGAGACAGCCAAATTTTACCTTCAATAGATAAAAGATATTTTGATGAGAGGGATCCTGCTGTTAAAAGGGCTATAGCCCACCTAATAAAGGTTGCCCACCAAAACGGTGTAACAGTCAGTATTTGCGGTCAAGCTCCCTCAGTTTACCCTGAATTTACAGAGTTTCTTGTAAGATGTGGAATAGACTCTGTAAGTGTTAACCCTGACGTCTTTGTTCGGACAAAAAAGCTTGTTGCAAGCATAGAAAGAAAAATAATGTTGGAGAAGCTTTTAAAAACAAACGTTAAAAATAGGGGTGAAGAAGATTTTTCTTTAGATAATGGTTATGGTTGAAGATTAATGTCTAAAACTTCTTTTAACCCTTTTAAGGCTATAGAAAAGGTTTTAAAGCCTAAAGCTCCAGGTCCAAGTCTAACCTTTAAAGAGTTTCATGTTTTAGAGGCTATAGAGCTTATGGGTAGGGAAAAATATGTTGGAAGGATTAAACTTTCAAAAGAACTTGGCTTAGGTGAGGGTGTTATAAGAACCCTCCTCAAACACCTTAAAAACAACAACCTAATAACCATAAACCCAAAAAAGGGATGTAAACTTACAGGGAAAGGTGAAAAAGTTTATAGGGCTATCAGTTCAAGGATAGTTGGACCCTTTGAAATACCTAAAAACCCTATTGCAATTGGAGATTTTAACGTTGGTGTGATGGTGAGGGATGCTGCTAAGGCTGTGGCTTACGGGTTAGAGCAAAGGGATGTGGCTGTAAAGGTTGGTGCCTTAGGTGCTACAACCCTAATCTACACAAAAAATTTTTTAGCTATGCCTGGTGTTGATGAAAACTGTTTTAAAGATAACCCTGAAATTTTTGATTTGATAGTTTCAAGGTTTACACCAAAAGAGGGTGATGTTATAATTATAGGTAGTGCTCAAACCCTTGAAAAAGCAAAACTTGGAGCTATGGCTGCTGCTTTTGAAACTCTAAAAAAGCTTTATTCTCAGGCTAGTTAAACCGTTTTGGTGGTTGTTTTGCAGCTTGTTGAACGTTTATCAACTGGTATTCCTGAGTTTGATAAGCTTATTGATGGTGGTATCCCTAAAGGTTTTCTTGTTGCTGTTACTGGTGAGCCTGGAACGGGTAAAACCCTTTTTTCAATCCATTTTACGGATCAGGGTGTTAAAGACGGAGACCTATGTATTTATGTTACAACCGAGGAGTCTAGGGACTCTATTATAAAGCAGGCTGAACAGTTTGGGATAGATTTTTCTGGGGCTATTAAAGCTAAAAGGCTTTTAATCATAGACGCTTTAATGGGTTTGGATGATCCATGGTCTCTTAGAAGTCTTGAGATTGAGGAGCTTTTAAATAAGGTTATTGAGGCTAAAAAGTTTTTGGGTTATGGTAGGTCTAGGCTTGTTATAGATAGTCTTTCAGCTTTTTGGCTTGATAAACCAGCTATGGCTAGAAGATACTCCTACCTAGTTAAAAAGGTTTTAGCTAAATGGGATTTTACAATTCTTGCAGTTTCACAGTATGCTATTACAACCTCTGATGCTTTTGGTTTTGGGTTAGAACATATTGCAGATGGGATAATTAGGTTTAGAAGGTTTATTCGTGGGGGAGTTTTAAGAAGATATGTTTTGGTTGAGAAAATGAGGCAAACACCACATTCACTTACCATGCATGAAATTACAGCTTTAGATGGGAAAGGCTTAGTTATCCTTGGTTCTGCAAAAGAAAGAAGGGAAGATGTTTCCCTTCCAGGGGTTGTAACAAGAAAGGTTGTTAAAGCAAAAATTGAGAGGGAAATGGAGTTTCCGTCAGAAATCTCCTCAGAAGAAGAGGAAATATGAGTTTTAGCTACGAGAAAATTGTTAGACACTATGAGAATCCTCTTGTCCAAAAAGAGATTGCTAGTTTTTGTAGGGGTAAATGGGTTGGTATACATTGTGAAACCTTTGATGAGCATGGGAGAAGGGTTCTAGTTAGATATTTTAAAAAAAGAGGTAAAAAAATTCCTTTAAGAATAGATGATTCTTCAAGTCTTGGAAGACTTCTTCGTTTTTATGGTGAGCTTAAACCTAGATCCATATATGCAACTGCAAACGTTTATGGTAAACTAGATTCTGAGGAGGATGTTGTAACCCTGTCAAACGTTAAGGCTTGTATGCCAACATGGGACATAGACAACAAACCTGAAAACTGGGATGCAACTGTTCAAACAATCCATGAGGTAGTTTCTATGCTTGAGTCTAACGGGATAACAAAATCATATTTTGTAAAGTTTAGTGGGAGAGGTGCTCATGTGCATGTTCACCCATACGCAATTTCTAGGGAGGTCAGACTAGAACATAATCCTTTAGATTTGGCTTGGGCTATGGTTGAATACATACGTGAAAAAATAAGTTTAAAGGTTGCTGATTTTGCTAGAAGGTTTAAGGCTGAAAGTTTAAGGGTTGATAACGAGATAGACCCTCAAAGACTTTTTATATCCCCCCTTTCAGTTCATAGG
>QMXD01000019.1 GCA_003661965.1 Candidatus Hecatellales archaeon | reverse complement strand
ATTGACTGTGTTGCTATGAACGTGAACGATGTTATCTGTGTTGGAGCGGAACCCATATCGTTTGTAGACTATTTGGCTGTTCAAAAACCAGACCCAAAAATTTTAGGTGAGATAGCTAAAGGTTTAGCTTTAGGTGCTGAAAAAGCTGGGATAACCATAGTTGGTGGTGAGATTGCCCAGCTGCCAGAGATGATTATGGGTAAACGTGAAAACTGTGGTTTTGACCTTGTTGGTATGTGTGTAGGTATAGTTAAACTTGACAAAATAATTATGGGTAAGGGTCTTACCGAAAATGATGTTGTAGTTGGATTTGAAAGTTCAGGAATCCATAGCAACGGTTTAACTCTTGCAAGAAAGGTTCTTCTGGAAAAAGCAAAACTAAAACTTGACAACCATATTGATGAGCTGGGTAGAAGTTTGGGTGAAGAGCTTCTTGAACCTACAAAAATCTATGTGGCTGAAGTCTTAGAAATGATAAAAAAAGGGTTAAAAATTAAGGTTGCTGCTCACATTACAGGGAAAGGTATTCTAAACCTTTTGAGGGTTGGAGAAGGTTTTGGTTTTGAAATAGAGAATATGCCAGAACCACCAGCAATTTTTAAGCTAATCCAAAAGTATGGTAAAATTTCTGATGAGGAAATGTATAGAGTGTATAACATGGGTATAGGTTTTTGTCTTGTTCTACCAAAAAATGAAGCTGAGGAAGCTTTAACAATCGCTGAAAAACATGGGACAAAAGGATGGGTCTTAGGTAAAGCCGTAAAAGACCCTGAAAAGAAACTTGTCTTAAAACCTAAAAGACTTATTGGGGTTAAAGGGAAGTTTGTAAAGTTTTAGAACGTGCACAAGAAACCTTAATATATGCCTATAAAAAGTTTTTTATTGGACTAAATCTTAATGCTTTAAATGGTGTAAAAAATATTCTTGATGTCATCAAAGCTGAAATAGGTTTTTCTGTTAAACCCCCTTATCTGAGAGGTGTAGTCTTATGGGTTCAATAAAGGTTGCGGTTACAGGTGTTGGAAACTGTGCCTCCTCCCTTATCCAAGGAGTATACTTCTACAGGGATGTTAGTGATGAAACAGACATACCTGGATTAATGCATCCTGTTTTTGGAGGATACAGAATTAGAGACATAGAGTTTGTTGCTGCTTTTGATGTTGACCCAAGAAAAATCGGTAAAGACCTAGCTGAAGCAATCTTTACACCACCAAACTGTACGGTTAAGTTTTCTGATGTTCCAAAGCTTGGTGTTAAGGTTCAACCAGGACCTATACTTGATGGTGTAGCATCACACATGTGGAAAGCCTTCGGCTTAGAGGAAGGTGAAGAAGTTGAACCTGTTAATGTTGCTGATGTTCTTAGAGAGTCTGGTGCTGATATGCTTATAAGCTATCTACCTGTTGGAAGCGGTAAGGCTACAGAGTTTTATGCTAATGAGGCTTTAAGGGCTGGATGTGGATTTATCAACGCCATACCAGAGTTTATAGCTTCAGACCCTGTTTGGGCTAAAAGATTTGAGGATGCAAACCTACCGTTAGCTGGTGACGATATTAAAAGCCAAATTGGAGCAACAATCCTCCATAGGACGCTTGTAAACCTGCTTGAAAGTAGAGGGGTTAAAGTTGAGGAAACCTATCAGCTAAACATAGGCGGAAACACAGACTTTTTAAACATGACTGTTGAGGAGCGTTTAAGCAGAAAAAGAATAAGCAAAACAGAGGCTGTTACAAGCCTCCTACCCTACGAAATACCTGTAAGAATAGGTCCCTCAGACTATGTTTCATTCCTAAAAGACAGAAAAATATGCTATATATACATTAAGGGTAGAAAGTTTGGTGATGTTCCCGTCTACATAGACGTTAAACTTAACGTTGAAGATTCACCTAATAGTGCCGGAGTTATGATTGATGTTATTAGGGCTATGAAGCTTGCGTTAGATAGAGGTATTAAAGGTGTTTTAACAAGCATCTCAGCATACGCATTTAAACACCCACCAATCCAAGTCCCGGATAACATTGCAAGACAGTGGGTAGAAGAGTTTATCGAGGGTAAAAGAGAAAGATAAGTCTACAAAATAAAAAAATAAACGTTAAAAATTGGGCTTCATAGCTAATGGCTGTAGGAGTGAGTTCGTCAATTAAGCTGAGAAAAGAAATGGTTGGTTTCTAAAAATTTTAAAAATATGTTTTTTTATAAAACCATGTCTAAAAGCTCTGTAACATCATACATAGCCATTTTTGAATTCAGCTTTTTTATGGCGTCTGTAAGGTTTCTATAACAGAAGGGGCATGAAGAAACCAAGGTTTCACAGCCAGTTTTTTCAGCTTCACGGATCCTTTCAGAAGCTAGCTCTAAAGATTGCTCTGTAAAACCTGCTCTTAACCCTCCTCCTGCTCCACAACAAAAAGCGTTTAGCTTATTTCTTTCCATTTCAACAAACTCCACACCAGGTATACTTTTAAGAATTTCTCTTGGCTGTTCTATAAGTGGAGCTTTTCTACCAAGATGGGCTAAGTGTCTTACGATATGGCATGGGTCATGGTAGGTTACCTTCATCTTTAACTCTTTTGTGATTTTAACTTTTCCCTCCTTGATTAGCTGGCTTAAAAATTCTGTTATATGTAGAAGGTTAAATTTTAGGTTACCAAATATTTCTTGGTAGTCTGTTCTAAAGGTTCTATAGCAGCCTGCACATGAAAATATAACACTTTTAGCCCCAATTTTTTCTATCACCTCGATGTTATGTCTGCCTTGTTCCTCAGCGACTTCACGTGCTCCCACCCTAAACAATGGTGAACCACAACACCACTCCTCTAAACCTAAAATTGTAAAGTTTACTCCAAGCTTCTTTAATATACTAACTGTTGCTCTAGCTATGTTTTTTTGACGGTAAGACGAAGTGCATCCAACAAAATAAACTATTTCAGCACTCTCCATAGGTTTAATGTTAAACTCCTTTGGAAGCCAGTCAAGCCTTTTTTCATGAGGCTCAAGATACGGGTTATGGTTTTGTTTTGTCCATTCTGCAAACTTTTTATGCTGAGGTAAACCAAAACCCATTGAGAAGAGGTCAGCCCTAAAAGCTTCAAAAACTCCTACATGGTCTATGTGGTCTTTAACATAACATTTATCCCAACAGTTTCTACATGTGGAACACATATAGAATATTTCAGCCAACCTTTTACCAGTATCCTCGTTAATGGGTAAAATTCCCTCTAAAACAGCTGATGCTATCTCAATTTTACCTCTAGCCTCAAAACTTTCAAAGGTATGTGCTCCTGTAACACGAAGAGGACAAACACTTGTCACATTGTCCCTAAACCTAAACTGGTCTCGACAATAACCACACCTTATACATCTATAAATATCAGTCTTATACTTTTCAAGGTTTTTCCATTTAACCTCCAACCTAAACCCCCCTTCTAGGTTAAAAGCAACATTCCAGGAATAAGAATCCCATTAGGATCTAAAACCTTCTTTATGGCTCTAAGAGTTTCACGATATTCTGAAGCCCAATTACGTGCTACAAGTTCTCCTACAGCACTTCCAAGCCAATAGTGGATTCCACCTTCAGCAACAAACCTCTCAAAACCCTCTCTCCACATTTTTCTAACAACCTCACGTGCTCCAGGAACATCATCCCATGCATACACAAGAAGTAAAGCATCTACAGTATTCCAGTCCACAACAAAATACATTACATCATAAGGCTCTAACTGATACTTTTCACATTCATCCTTATACTTGTTAAAAAGCTCCTCAATAAGCTCATGTGTCCTTAAATAGTCATAAATTGGAATCTTATTACACCATGCATACCACCTTTTCCCTTTTGGACTTGTCCTAGGCCACCATTCAGCAAACCTTGGATAATAGAAAAACTTAAGCCATTCAGCACCAACCTCCTTAACACCCGTTTTTTTAGCAGCGTTATCCACATATTCTGCCTGGGCATCAGCTACCTTGTCGTTTGGGGCTTCAATAACAACATGTAGGGTGTAATCCTTACCTAGCAAAGACTTAAAGCCAGCTTCACCTAAAGCATTGTTTAACCATGGGTTAAACCCTAATATGTCTGAGGGGATACGTGTTTTTGAAACCTCGTAGGTTGCATCAAGCAGCTGTTTTAGGTTTTCAGCCTCATAACAAAGAAACCTTACAGCTTCAGGGAAGGGATGAATCATCATTGTAGCCTTTGTTTTAATACCGAAGGCTCCCCCCTCACCAAGAAAAAGCCCTGTCAGGTCTGGACCTATCCCATACCTTTGAGCTTTTTTAGCGTGTGGGTAAGCACCAGACCCTGTATTTATTATAGCACCTGTTGGAAGAACAACCTCAAGGCTTGTCACATTTTCACTTACACTTCCATATTTTGCGCATCCATAGGCTAGGCTGTGGTGGGAAAGAGCACCTCCAACCGTTGCTGATAAAGCGCTACCAGGACCGTAAGAGCCTACCCTCCAACCTTTCTTCCTTAACTCGTAGTAAAGTTTACCCCATGTAACCCCACATTCAACAGTTACGGTCATCTCTTTTTCGTTAATGTCAATAATTTCATCCATACGTGTCATATCAACAACTATCGCATTTTTCTGATATTTTATAAATCCAGCAGGACATGTTCCCGCGCCTCTTGGAACAACAGGTTTTTTAGTCTTATTTGCCTCCTTTAAAATCTCCGCAACTTCTTCTGTTGTTTTTGGGCGGACAACAACATCAGGTAAAACTCTAGGCTCAGGACTTATATCACAAGAATATGCTATTAGGTCTGGTAGAGATGCTGTTACATATTTTTCACCTAAAATTGAGGTAAGCTTTTTAACTATTTCCCCTGCTTCCTGACTCAACCTACTTCCCCTTAAATTCAGCTTTCCTTTTTTCTAGGAAGGCTTTACATCCTTCAACACGGTCTTCTGTTGCAAACATTATCGTGTCAGCTTCGCTTTCATAGGCTAATCCTGTATCAAGGTCTGTTTCCAAACCTCTAACTACGGTTGCTTTAGCTAAAGCTAAAGCTATAGGACTTTTACTTTTAAGTTTTTCAACAACCTCATTTACGGCTTCATCGAATTTTTCTGGTGGAACAACCTTATTTACAAGACCTATCCTCTCAGCCTCTTTTGCACTAATTCTTTCTCCAAGCAAAATAAGCTCCATACCCTTTATTTTTCCAACCAAACGTGGAATTCTCTGGGTTCCACCCCAACCCGGGAATATCCCAAGATTAATTTCAGGCACACCAAATTCAGCATTTTCAGATGCAATTATAAGGTCGCATGCTACGGCTATTTCTAAACCTCCACCAAGACAATAACCATTAACAGCCGCTATAACAGGTTTATCAAGTTTTTCAATTAAACGATGAACCTCGTATCCGATGTTTCTAAAGAATTTTCTGGCTTTGATTGGATGGTCCATAACCTCTGGTAGAAAAACCTTTATATCTGCTCCAACACAGAAAGCTCTGCCTTGACCTGTTATAACGACAACTCTTACACTATCATCCTGTTGAGCATCCCATAAAGCCTCTTTTAAGGCTTTAGCCACATCAAGGTCTATCACCCAAAGCCCTTTAGGTCCTCTATTAAAAACTATTTTTGCAACTCCATCCTTTTTTTCGTAAATGATTGGTGGCTGGTTTTCTTCCATAGGTTTTTCCCTCCAAAACTTAAAAACAGCTTCTTTGCTTTATGATAAGCTTTGTTTCAACTATTAAAATTTTTCTAATCATAGAGTTTGTATTCTGGTAATGTTAGAATTTAAGCTTTTAGCTATGAAAAAGTTAAATAATTATCATCCTAAAAGTAAGGTTAGAGTTAAAAATAAAAATTTAATTGGAGGTTTTAACATGGAAAAGGAGATACTAATCAAAATCTACCAAAACATAGTCTTACTAAGAAAACTCGACGAAAAACTTATAGAGCTTTTTACAGCTGGGAAGCTTCCAGGATGGATTCACCCATATGTTGGTCAAGAGGCTGTTGTTGCAGGTATTTCACCACACGTAAGAAAAGAAGACTTTTTTTGTGCAACCCATAGAGGAAGAGCTTTTCATGTTGTTAAAGGAACCCCCCTAAGAAGTTTTGTTGCTGAGCTTTTGGGTAAAAAAACTGGTGTTAATAAGGGTAGGGCTGGCGAGATGCATATCACAAACTGGGAAGTTTACTCTACCTCCTCAGGTATCGTTGGAGCAACTTTCCCTATGGCTGTGGGTTTTGGTCTTGCATGTAAACTTGAGGGTGGGGATAGAATTGTTTTCTGTACCTTCGGAGATGGAGCTTCAAACAGGGGGACCTTCCATGAATCCTTAAACATGGCTTCAGTTTGGAAGCTTCCAATAGTTTTTATCTGTGAAAACAATTTATACGCTCAGTTTACCCCGTCTAGGCTAACAACAGCTGTTTCAGATATAGCTCAAAGAGCTTCAGCCTATAACATGCCAAGCAAAATTGTTGATGGTATGGACCCCATAGCCGTATATGAGGCTGTTGGTGAGGCTGTTGAAAGAGCACGTAAAAGGGAGGGCCCAACCTTGGTAGAATGTAAAACCTATAGGTATCATGGACATTTTTATGGTGATAAATGGGAAACCTATCGAAGCCCGGAGGAGGTTGAAGCTTGGAAAAAAAGAGATCCTACAGTAACGTTTAAGGAGAGACTTTTAAAGGAGGGGGTTTTAACGGAATCTCTTGTTAAAGAGATTGAGGGTAGGATTGATAGTCAAATTGAGGATGCGTTAAAGTTTGCTTTTGAAAGTCCTGAACCATCCTTAGAGGATATTTATGAGGACTTGTAGGAGGGTTGTAGGTTGGCTAAAAAAACTATAGCCTATATTGATGCTATACGTGAGGCTTTACGTGAGGAGATGGCTAGAGACCCTAAAGTAATAATTATGGGTGAGGATGTTGGTTTAGGTCAAGGTGCTTTTACAGTAACTAAGGGGCTTTACCAAGAGTTTGGTAAGGATAGAGTTATAGATACACCTATCTCAGAAGAGTCTATTATTGGTGCTTGTGTAGGTTTAGCTATGGCTGGTTTTAGACCTGTAGCAGAAATAATGTTTAACCCGTTTATGGCTTTGGTTATGGATCCGCTTATTAACCATGCTGCATGCTACAGATATGTTTCTGGTGGTCAGGTCAAAGTTCCCATGGTTATTAGAACCTTGGTTTGTCAGGGTAGAGGAGCTGGACATGACCATGCACCCTTTTATGCTTCTTGGTTTATGCATATCCCATGTTTAAGGGTTATTGTTCCCTCAACACCCTACGATGCTAAAGGTTTGCTTAAAACTGCTATTCGTGACGACTACCCATGCATATTTTACGAGCATATAGATTTTTACCCTAGGAAACCAAATCTAGGTGAAATTCCGGAAGAAGAATATTTGATTCCTTTCGGGGAGGCTGACATAAAAAGAGAGGGATCTGATGTTACAGTGGTAGCTATTTTAACTGGTGTTAAGGCTTCACTTTCTGCTGCTGAGAAGCTTGAGAAAGAGGAGGGGATAAGTGTTGAGGTTATAGACCCAAGAACTCTTGCACCTCTAGATAAGCAAACAATTCTTAACTCTGTTAAGAAGACTGGTAGGCTTGTTGTGGTTGAAACCGACTTTAAAACTGCTGGTGTTGGTGCTGAAATTGCAGCTATGGTTGTTGAGGAAGCCTTAGAATATCTTGATGCACCAGTTAAAAGGGTTGCAACCAAAGACATTCCAATATCCTTCACCAATGAAAAGTATATTTTACCGGATGAGCAAGCAATAGTTAAGGCGGTTAAGGAGTTAGTGTTAAAATAAGCCATTTGGAGGAAGGGAAGGCTTGTATGAGGTTACAATGCCGAAGCTTTCCCTAACAATGGAAACAGGTAAAATTATAAGATGGCTTAAAAAAGAGGGAGATAAGGTTGAAAAAGGTGAACCTATACTCGAAATTGAAACAGAAAAAGTAACAGTGGAAGTTGAAGCACCAGCCTCAGGAATCCTCCACAAAATACTTGCAAAAGAGGGTGAGGAAGTCCCAATCCAAAAAACAATCGCAATCATAAAGGAGCCTGGAGAAGAAATACCTGAGGAGACTGTTGTTGAAGCTAAACGTGAAGTAACCGTTCCAACGGCGGAAAAACCTGTTGAAAGGGTGAAAGCCTCACCACTCGCAAAAAAGCTTGCTAAAGAATATGGAATAGACCTTACAAAAATTAAGGGTACTGGTCCTGGTGGTAGGATTCTTAAAGAGGATGTTTTAAGGGCTGTTGAAGAGGCTAAGGCTGCTGCGGCTGTTACGGTTACCCCTACACCACCCACACCTACCCCGTCAGTTGAGAAGGCTAAGATTGTTCCTTTAACAGGTATAAGAAAGACTATTGGAAAACGTATGGCTCAAAGTCTTCAAACAGCTCCTCAGCTAACCATAACGATGGAGGTTGATATGGGTGAGGTTGTAAAGCTTAGGGAGCAGGTAGTTTCAGAGACAGAGAAAAAGTTGAGTCTTAGGGTTACCTATACGGATATTATAGTTATGGCTGTTGCTAAGGCTCTTAAAGAATTTCCCTTTATGAATTCAAGGCTTGAGGAGGATAAGCTTAAACTTTTGGAGGAGGTTAATGTTGGTGTTGCAACAGCCATAGAGGATGGACTTGTTGTTCCTGTGGTAAAAAATGCTGACAAAAAATCTTTGGTTGAAATATCCTCAAACATTAGAAGCTTGGTTGAAAAAGCTAGGCAGGGTAAACTTTCCATAGAGGATGTTTCAGGAGGAACCTTTACAGTTACAAACCTTGGTATGTATGGGGTTGACGTATTTACACCAATAATTAATCCCCCAGAAAGTGCAATTCTTGGTGTTGGAAGAATAGTTGAAAAACCTGTTGTTAAGGATGGTCAAATAGTTATTCGCCCAATAACCATTCTAAGCTTAACCTTTGACCATAGGGTTACAGATGGGGCTCAAGCAGCTGTTTTTCTACAAAGAATTAAAGAGCTCCTAGAAAAACCTTTTCTCCTCTTTATCTAAGTCTTAACCAAAAATTTTTTTGAGAATTCTGAAGCCATAAAAGAGCTTCTAACAAACGGTCCTGAAGCAACATATAAGAATCCAAGTTCATAGGCTTTTCTTTTATACTCCTCAAATTTTTCTGGTTTCACGTATTCTTTAACCTCTAAATGTTTTTTGGATGGACGTAGGTATTGGCCTATGGTAAATATGTCACAATCTACTGAGCGTAGGTCTTTCATAACCTGAATTATCTCCTCCTCTTTTTCACCAAGTCCAACCATAATTCCAGACTTTGTAAAAATTTTTGGGTTTAACTTTTTCACAGTCTCCAAAACTTTTAGTGAGGTTTTGTAGGAGGCTTTTGGTCTTACGGTTGGATAAAGCCTTGGAACGGTTTCAACGTTATGACCTATAATATGTGGTGAAGCTTCAACAACCATCCTAATACAATCATATGAACCTTGAAAATCCGGAATCAAAACCTCAATTTTTGTTTTAGGATTTAGCTTTCTAACCTCCTCTATGGTTTTAACAAAATGGTTTGCACCAAAATCTTCTAGGTCGTCGCGTGTAACAGAGGTTATAACAACATGCTCTAACCTCAGCCTTTTAACAGCCTCAGCCACACATTTTGGCTCTTCAGGGTCTGGTGGTTGAGGTTTACCTTTAATCACATTACAAAACCTACAGTTTCTTGTACATACGTTTCCAAGGATTAGGAAGGTTGCTGTGTGGTGTGCATAACATAAGCCTATGTTTGGGCATGCTGCTTCCTCACAAATGGTATGAAGTTTTAGGTCTTTAAGTAGGCTTCTCATCTCCTCAAGAATTTTTTGGTTTGGAATCCTTGTTTTAATCCATTCTGGTTTTTTATTGTTCAAGGTAAATTTCACTAAGTAGGTTTTCTGGGTTAACCTTTCTCAGCCTGACGTTAAAAACCCTAGAAAAATGTTTAATATAAGGCTTTTTCACCTCTGAAACAGAAATATTTTTTTCGAGAATTTCAGCCATTGAGGTGACATCCTTATCCTTTAAACCGCACGGTATAATCATTTTGAAATACTCCATATTTGGGTTTACGTTTAAAGCAAAACCATGCTTTGTAACCATAGACCTAACTCTAACACCTATAGCAGCAATTTTTTTGTTTTTAACCCAAACCCCTGGAAAACCCTTAACTATTTCAGCATCCAAACCAAAATCTTCTTTTAACATTTCCACAATAGATTCTTCAATCTTCCAAATGTAGCTATGAACATCTAAACCGTTAGCTTTAAGGTTTAAAATCGGATAACCAACAAGCTGTCCTGGACCATGATAGGTAACATCTCCACCCCTATCAACCCTATAAACCTTAATTCCTTTTTTCTCCAATTCTTCTTGTGGTAAAAGAATGTTTAGGCGGTTTCCACCCATACCAAGAGTAAAAACTGGCGGATGCTCTAAAAGTATTAAAACATCCCTTATTTTTCCTTTAAGTCTAGCCTCCCAAATCCCCTCCTGAAGCCTTAAAGCTTCTCCATAATCTACTAAACCTAAATCTAAAAGATAAATCTCGTTAAGGGCTCTTTCTTTAGCATCAGACACCCTTTACTAGCCTCCAAGTTTTGGAAGGTACCTTTTTTAGAGACCAAAGCTATTTTTAAAGTTCTGGTTAACAATATATATATCCTATCTGGGAAGAAGAATAGAAGATAATCCTAATAAAAAATTTTGGGGGTATAGGCTATTAACGTTAAAGAAAAAAATGTTGACCTAACAGTTATTGGTGGAGGTCCTGGAGGGTATGTTGCATCTATAAGGGCTGCTCAACTTGGTGGAAAAGTTGTTTTGGTTGAAAGGGATGAGGTTGGTGGTGTATGTTTAAATAGGGGATGTATCCCTACAAAAACTCTCCTAAGAACATCTGAAATTTTGGGTTTGCTTAGTAAAGCTAAAGATTTTGGTGTAACAGTAAAAGAGTGGTCTGTTGACTTCAAAAAGGTGATGGAGAGAAAAGATTATGTTGTTAAAAGGCTTGTCATGGGTATTAAAACTCTCCTAAAAAGGAATGGTGTAGACCTTATTTACGGCTCAGCTAAACTAACTAAACCAAACGAAGTTAAAATTTTAAAAAATGATGGTGGAGAGGAGACTGTTAAATCAAAAAAGGTTATAGTTGCTACAGGCTCTAAACCAGCAAAACCACCCATACCAAGAATAGATGATGCTAATGTTTTAACAAGCGATGAAGTTTTTAAGCTTGAATCTTTACCACAAAGTCTTCTTGTTGTTGGTGGAGGTCCAGTTGGGTTAGAGTTTGCTCAAATTTTTTCTAGTTTTGGTGTTAAGGTTTCTGTTGTTGAAATGCTTTCTCATCTGCTACCAAACGAGGATAAGGATGTTGGTTTAATGCTTCAAAAAATTATGGAGGGAAACGGTATAGAGGTTTTTGTGAACACAAAGGTTGTAAGAATAGAAAAGGAAAAAGATGGGTTAAAGGTTTATCTTTTAGGTGGTGATGGAAAGGAGGAAGTTAAAAAAGCTGAAAAGGTTCTTTTGGCTGTTGGAAGAACACCAAACATTGAAGGTTTAGGTTTAGAGTCTGTTGGTGTATCTTTTGATAAACGTGGGATTCAAACAAACGATAGGATGGAGACAAACGTTTTAGGGGTTTATGCTGTTGGTGATGTAGCTGGAAAATTTTTGCTTGCCCATACAGCCTCAGAAGAAGGTATTATTGCTGCTGAAAACGCTTTAGGTTTAGAACGTAAAATAAACTATCGTGCTGTTCCAAGATGTGTTTTTACGTTTCCTGAAGTTGCATGTGTAGGGTTAACTGAGAAGCAGGCTAGGGAGAGAGGTTATAAGCTTAGGATTGGAAGATTTCCTTTTTCGTCTAGTGGTAGAGCTTTAACTATGGGTGAAACTGAAGGCTTTGTAAAGGTTCTTGTTGATGAGGCTACAGACGAAATTTTAGGTATCCATATTGTAGGTTCTTCAGCTTCAGAGCTTATTCATGAGGCTGTTTTAGCTATAAACCTTGAATCAACAACAAAAGAGGTTATTGACACGATTCATGCACATCCAACCTTAGCTGAAGCCTTAAAAGAGGCTGTTTTAGACTCTGAGAGAAGAGCAATTCACAAATAGTTTATAGGTTGAAAAGGTTTAACCCTGTAACCTCATCATAAACTCTCTCTAAAACCACATTTTTAACCTCCAAAAGAATCATTTCAGCTGAAAATATTTTTGTTCCTTCATCCAAATGTCCCCCAAAAGTTTTTCCATCTTTATCCCCAAGAACAAGATGAACATGAGCTATAATTTTACCTTCCAGCTTTGAAATATTCCCTATACATGAAAGAATCTCTAAGGGTTTGTTTAAACTAATTCTTGAATATTTTTTCTCTTCTTGGTTATAGTACTTTATTACAGCTTTTCTTACCGCTCCAATAACCCATAAAACTCCAGCCTCAACACCCATCTCCCCAGCAAAACCCTCTATAGTCTTTAAAAGGTCTCCGTCTGTTGGAAGTCTAACAACAAAAATTCTACCTAAACTTCCCTCAAGAAAACTAGCCATTTAACCCTATTCCCCCTAAACACTTTCTAGTTATTTCTCACTCAAGATTAAAAGCTAACTATACCCAAAACCTAAAGATTCCCTTTTTGGATAGCAAGAGATAAAAATGTGGAAACTATATGAAAGGTTTAGTTAACCATAAAAAGAGTGTGATTAGCTTGTTTAGTGGATGTTATACAGCCCTAATAACTCCAATGAAAAAGAATATGGAGGTAGATTTTGAGGGGCTAAAAAGCCTTATCGAGTTTCAGATTAAGGAAGGTGTTTCTGGGATTCTTGTTACAGGAACAACTGGTGAAAGTCCAACCTTAACATGGGAGGAGCATGAGAAGGTTATTGAGAAAGCTTATGAATATATCGGTGGAAAATGTGTAACCATAGCTGGAACTGGAAGCAACAACACAAAAGAAGCTTTAGAAGCCACAAAACACTCCTATGAGCTTGGTGTAAGAAACTTTTTGCTTGTAGACCCATACTATAACGGTCCAAGCTCCCTTGAAATAAGAAGAGAATACATTGAACCGATAGCGAAAAGTTTTCCTGAAGCACAAATAATTCCATATATTATTCCTGGAAGAACAGGAACCCAGCTTTTACCCTATGATGTTGCTATTCTCCATAAGACACTTCCAAACGTTAATGCTGTAAAGGAGGCTACGGGAAACTTTGAAAACATGAAGCTTACAAGAAGACTTTGTGGTGATGATTTTGATATTCTTTCTGGTGATGACGATAAAACCTACCAGATGATTTTAGACCCTGAAATTAAGGCTAGTGGTGTTATTTCTGTAACCTCAAACATAGCACCTAAGGCTGTTCAAGAATTTGTTGAGGCTTTAAGAAGCAAAAACCTTGAAAAGGCTAACAGCCTACTAGAGGCTTTAAAACCTCTATTCCAGATGGTTACGGTAAAAACAGAGGAAGAATCATCTTTTGGTGTTGTTTCATGTAGGGCTAGAAACCCTCTACCCTACAAAACCCTAATGAATATTCTTGGTATGCCAGCAGGACCATGTAGACCTCCCTTGGGTAAGCTTACAAAAAAAGCTTTAGCCGTTGTCCTAGACCAAATAAAAAAGGTTTATAATAAAAATCCTGAAATTCTTCAACCTATAGAATCGTTTTTTGATGTTAGGCTTGAGGAAAGATTAAACAACAAAAAATATCTTGAGGGGCTATACTATGACAAATATTAGGATATGTGTTGCTGGCGCCACCGGAAGGATGGGTAGCACCCTAATAAAGGAAGCTTTAAACAGAGGCGGATTCGAGGTTGTTGGTGCGGTTGTTGCTCCAAACGAAAAAACGATAGGTAAAACTCTTTTAGAGCTTGGAATAGCAAACCTAGATTTAAAGGTTGTTGGTTCTGATAGGCTTAAAGAAGCCTTAAAAGATGCTGATGTTTATCTAAGCTTTACAACCCCTCAAGCTGAGGTTTCAAACATTCCTGTTGTCGCAGAACAAAGGGTAAAAATCGTTATGGGAACAACAGGTTTTACGGATGAGCAAAAAAAGATTGTTGAGGATGCTGTTAAAGGGAAAGTTCCAGCAATTTTTTCACCAAACTTCTCCATAGGAATAAACATACTTTTCAAGATTGTAAAACAGTTATGCAAAATTCTTCCAGCAGACTATGATGTAAGCATAGTTGAAGCCCACCATAAAGGTAAAGCTGATGCTCCAAGCGGAACAGCAAAAAAATTCTTGGAGATAGTTTCCTCTATTAAAGGATATAAAAACGAGGTTTATGGTAGGGTAGGAATAAGCAAAAGAAAACCTGAAGAGGTAGAGGTTTTTTCTGTTAGGGGTGGTGGAATTCCAGGAATCCATGAGTTGATGGTTGCAGGGACACATGAACTAATAAGGATTGAACATTTAGTCTTTTCTAGAAATGTTTTTGCTCAGGGAGCACTTTATGCTGCTGAGTGGATTTATAGGCAGAGGGAGCCCAAAATATATAGTATGGAGGATATTCTTGAAAATCCACTTTAAACTTTTTTGGTGGTTGGATGAGGATTTCAGGGGTGTTTGAGGGTAGGGATGGTATCCTCTATATTGATGGTGTTTCAAGCTTAGAGTTAGCTGAAAAATATGGGACTCCACTCTATGTTTTAAGCGAAAAAAGGATTAGGGAAAACTATAGGAGGCTTTATAAAGCCTTAAGCCTTAACAGTAAAAAGCTTAGAATATATTATTCCGCAAAAGCAAACACAAACCTTTCAGTTTTAAAAATTCTTAGGGATGAAGGCTCATACGTTGACACGGTAAGCCCTGGAGAAGTCTTTTTAGCTTTGAAAGCTGGCTTTCCTCCTGAAAAAATCCTTTTTACAGGAGTAAACGTTAGGGATGACGAACTTAAGTTTCTTGTAGAAAGGAATATCCCCATAAACATAGACTCTTTTTCTCAGCTTAAAAGACTTTTAAAAATTACAACTCCAAAATTTTTGTCTTTTAGAGTTAACCCACAGATTGAGGCTGGACATCACCAACACTGTATAACTGCTGGAAAAAACTCAAAATTTGGTTTTTGGGAAACAGATGTTATTGAAGGTTATAGAATAGCCTTAAAAGCTGGTGTAGAAAGCTTTGGGATACATATGCATATAGGTTCAGGTATATTGGATGTTGAACCCTTTATTTTAGCGTCAAAAAGGCTTTTAGATATAGCTAAAAAGGTTCATGAGGAGACAGGTATAACCTTTGAGCTTATAAACGTTGGAGGTGGACTTGGTATCCCTTACAAAGCGGAAGAAAAAGAGTTAAACCTAAACCTTTTCTCGTCTAAGGTTTTTGGTTTTTTGGATAAGATGGTTAAAGAGTATGGTTTAGGGGAGCCTTTTCTTTGTGTTGAACCTGGAAGATACATTGTTGGTGATGCTGGGGTTCTTTTAACAAGGGTGAACACTGTAAAGGTTACTCCCTATAAAAGGTTTGTCGGGGTTGATGCTGGATTTAACATGCTTATAAGACCTGTGATGTATGGTTCCTACCACCATATTGTTGTGGCTAACAAGCTAAACCATAAACCTGAAGAAACCTATGATGTTGTTGGTCCCCTATGTGAATCTGGGGATTTTCTTGCCAAAGAAAGAATACTTCCAAAAGTT
>QMXD01000018.1 GCA_003661965.1 Candidatus Hecatellales archaeon | reverse complement strand
TACCAGTCTTTTTTTCCACAGTAACACCAGGCCAGTTTGCAACATGCTGTTTTGAGCCTGTTAACCTGTTAAAAAGCGCTGTTTTACCTACGTTTGGGTTTCCGATTAACGCTACCGTTATCATTTTTATTCACCTAAACCATCAACAATTATTTTCATGGCTACACCTCTACCAAGAGCAACCCTAGAACCTTTAACACTTACAAGGATTGGTCCAGAAAAATCTGAGTGTAAAATTTTAACGTTTTCTCCTGGTGTAAAACCCATTTCAATAAGTCTTCGTATAATTCCTTTTCCACCAACAATTCTTATAACTTTTACACTACTTCCTTGTGGAAGCATTGCTAAAGGAGTTTCCATTTTTAGCTTACCTCTTCAACATAAACGTTTTCAGCCTCATTTTTTCTTAGGCTTAAACTATAGCCTTTTAGCTCGAATTCTATAGGGTCTCCTAGAGGTGCTTTTCTAACAACCTTAATTCTTGTTCCTTTAACGATTCCCATATCCGCTATCCTTTTTCTTAGATTTTTGTCTCCAGTAACCCTTTTAACAAAAGCCTCAGTTCCAGGTTCTATTTCGCTTAGCTTTTTTTCCAAGGGGGGGTTCACCATAAAATGTTAGGTTTTGCTAGCTAAATTAGGTTAGCCTAACTCTAGTAGATAGATGTTGTTAGGTTTATCAAAAGCTTACCCTAAAAAACTTAAGGATGGTTTTTTAAGGCTAATAAAATTAGGTTTTAGCTTTTAGCCTAAAAAAGTTAGAATTAAACCTTAAACTTTTACTTTATTGCTATAGCTTTTAAATAGTTCCAGCCATCTTCTAACAAATTCTGGTCTTGGCTGGTTTTGGGTTATAAAATCCACAAACTTTGTAAACTGTTCAATCGTTTTTGGGCTTAAACGATGCTCAAGCTCATGAGCATCCTTTTCAGCAATCTCCCTAGGAACCAAAATTATCTCTAAAAACTTTACAAACGTATCATGTCTAACCTTTATAGCCTTCGCAATCTCCCTCCCCTCAGGTGTTAAAGTCACACCACCATACCTTTCATAGGAAACAAAACCCATCCCACTCAACTTTTTAAGCATCTCCGTTACCGTAGGCAAACTAACATCAAGCCTTTTAGCTATATCCTTAACCCTAGCATAACCCTTATCCTCAATAACCTCAAAAATAACCCTAAGATAATCCTCCATCCTCCTACTCAAAACCAAGTTAGAAAACCCAAATACAGTTAGATAAACCTAACAAATTTAAACTTTTTTAACTTATCTTAGTGTGCTTAACCCTATTGCTGGTTATCCACCCTTACCATACGATTTGTAACACGTGCTAAGACCTAAAATTTTTAGGATTCAATCTTACTTTCTAAAAAATTTTGGACAAATTACTTTAAATCCTAACTGATAAGAAGCAATAAAGGGGGATAAGATGTTAGACCGAAGGAAAAGGAAAAAAGTCTTAAAATCGGTTATAGTTGTTCTATTCGTTAGTTTGTTTATGCTGGCTTCTACTTCCCAAGCAGAAGCACATATGCCAGGAGCAAAACCTCCACCAAAATTTAAGTTGGAACCCATAGTGGTTGATGATGGGGGAAAAATAGTAAAAATTACGATAGAGGAAATAGGTCTCTACCATAACGAAATAGCAAAAAAAATGAGGATAAAAATGCTGAAGAAACAAGGAAAAACAGATGAGGAGATAAAAGCTATAATAGAAAAAGAATTTGCCAATTCAACTGGAATATGTCCATGTGTAGCAAGCACCTATAGAGCAGTTCTCTTAGGGATAAAAAAGATATGGAAAGACGAGATTCCAAAAAGAGATGACATAAAAATTATAAGTTACCTACCCACCCCCGGCTCTTTACATTGTCTTCAATATATAACAGGAAACTGTCCAAAGGCAAAATCTAATACAAAGGGTGAGTTTCATATAATCCTACCTAACGGAACAGAAGTAAAAAACTTTAATGTTAAATACCTAAAAAAGGTTTCAATAAACAACAATGCAAGCAACTACTGTTTTATCATTACTAGAAAGTCAACAGGTGAAAGTTTTACAGCCAACCTTAAAGATGATATATTTCCAGACGATTTTTTTGACCTAAGAAAAAAAGTGAAGTATGGTATACCTAAAAAAGCAACAGATAAAGAAAGAAGAAGATTCATATCAGAATGGGAAGAAGTTAGAAACAAGCTTTTAACAAAACCTGATTCAGTGTTGTTTGTGGGTGTTGAGGAAGACATTGGAAAAACAATATTCGGGATAACGTTAGTCTTAGTAATACTTGGAGGAATAAGCACAGTATGGGGAGTACAACATATCACCACAAGAAGAAGGTTAAAGTAGGGAAATCTCTCAATTAAAAAATTAGACCTATCTAACCCCCCTCACCAGTTTGATTTTTGACAACATCAAAAAAGTTGATAAATCGGTTAAAAGAGTTAATTCTAAACTAAAACAATATCCAAGCCTAAAAAACCCAAAAATTTAAACTTTAACCAAAACAAAAAACATGTAATGCACTGTACTGCAGTGTCATGCACAAGACTTTTAGGTAAACTTTTATTTACCAGTTAGCCTAATGACTAGTAAACTGTTGGATGTAAGGGTTTAGCCTTGTCAATGTATAAGTATCTTGGTGAACTTTGGAAGTCACCACATAAAACTGGTTTAGCTGAAATTATTAGGCAGAGAGCCATAAAATGGCGTAAAGGTCCAACCATAGTTAGGGTTGAAAAACCTTTAAGGCTTGATAGGGCTAGAAGTTTAGGCTATAAGGCAAAAAGAGGCTTTGTTATTGTTAGGGTTAGGGTTAGACGTGGAGGACTTAGAAAACCAAGACCTAGAGCTGGAAGAAGACAAAAAAGAATGGGTGTTTTAAAGTATACACCAGCAAAAAGTCTCCAACAAATAGCAGAAGAAAGGGTTGCAAAAAAATATCCAAACCTTAAAGTTTTAGGTAGCTACTGGATATGGGAAGACGGAAAATATAAGTGGTTTGAGGTTATCCTTGTAGACCCACACCACCCAGTAATAAAAAACGACGAAAAAATGGTTAGAAGGATTGGTGGAAAATATTTAAAAGCCTACCTAAAAGGAGAACTCTAACTCTAAACGGTTAAAGGCTATTTGTAGGCTAACCACTCTCACCAAACTTCGCCAAACTCAACCAAACTTTTCTTAACATTTCTTGTTAAACTTTAAAACGTTTACTTTCAGCCTATCCTACCAACAAAAACATACTCGTTTATTTTAGGGTTATCAAAAAACTTTCCTTTAATACCGCTTTTCCCGATAAGTAACCTAAACTCTTCAAGACTTGCTTTTACCCTAAGATAAGTCACCACTATTAACGCGTTTTTCTTGGCTACCCTTTTAACCTCACCCATAGTTTTTTCTGGTTGGGGGAGATTTTGAAGAACAGTAAAAAGCATACATGAGTTAAACATTTTGTCTGGGAAGGGTAAATAGTCTATGTCTCCACAAATAAGAAAAATGTTTTGTTTTCCTGAAAATTTTTTCTTAGCCTCATTTAAAACTCCACGTGAAATATCAACACCAAAAACTAAAAGCTTTTCAGCCTCTACTCTTCCACCCAAAAACTCTTCAAGTAAACCTGTTCCACAACCAGCATCCAAAACCTTACCGTTAAGTTTAAGGTTGTTAAGGTTTAAAGCTAACCTAAACTTTTCTTTTTGCTCTTCACCATAAAGCTCATCATAAGACCTTGCAATCTTATTATAAAAGTTTTGCACATCCCTTTTTCTGACTGGATGGGGCTTCATCCACCATCCACATTAAACCATAAAGTCGCTTAGCTTTTTTGTTTTCTCAAGCTTTAAAACCTCATAACACCTTTTTAGCGAGATGGGTTTAAACTCAAACTTTCTATGGGCTGCAAGAAGCTGAGCCTCCTTTTGGATTTCAGGAGCAACAAGAATTCCACGTATAGGACGGTTAACCCTCCTTTCTAAAGCCTTAACATAACGTTCAAGCTGAAAAACAGCATCCTTCCCCACAGAAACACGTTTAATCTCAACAACCACAAGATTTCCCCTAGAATCCTCACCCAAAACATCCACAAAACCAGATTCACCAAGCTCTTTCTCAGCCGAGATAGGTTTAAACCCCTCCTCAACAAGACTTGGCATAGTAAGAATAGCCTTCTTAATATCCAACTCAGAAACATAAAGAGAAAATTCTCCTGTATCGGTTAAACTTGAAACCATAATATGGATAACCTCACCAAAAAATATGTTAAGGGTTTCTCTTGGATGAAGCCTAGTAGCCCTAACCTTAAGCTCCCCATCCAAAACCTCAACATGAAAAATACATCCTGGAGGCTGCCAGTTTACAGGCTCATATCCTATGGGTCTATGAACCAAAACAGAACCATCCGTTTTTATGATTACAAGCCTATTCCCCCATTCAAGGGTTGAGGAGGCTCTCCCCTCATAGTCAACCCTACAATTACCAAAAACAACTATGAGCATATGTTTCTCTAAAGCATCCCTAATAACCGAGGCAGCCTCAACAAGGCTTGGGTTTTTATAGGTTAAAAAAGACAAGGCTAAACAACGTTAAAAATAGGATAATATTGTTTTATGGTTAACCTATATTTGCTGATAGATTTTTTTAAGGTTTTCCTCAACACTCTTTTTAACAGTCTCGTAGAGGCTTCTACCCTTCGAATCTATGGTTACCGTGACAGGTCCAAAATCTTCAACCTTAAGCTTCCATACAGCTTCAGGCATTCCAAGATCTATCCATTCAACACCTTCAACCTCCTTAATGTTTTTTGCTGCAAGAACACCAGCACCACCAGTAAAATGGCAGTAGACAGCACCAAAACGTTTTAAGGCTTCAGCAACCTCAAAACTCATTCCACCCTTACCAATAATAACCCTAACCCTAAACCTTTCAAGAAGCTTTGGAGTTGTAGAATTCATCCTTGTGCTTGTTGTAGGACCTGCTGAAACAACAACCCACCTGTCATCCTTCCTCTGCATTATAGGACCGACATGAAAAATAACAGCACCATCAAGATTAAACGGCAACTCCAAACCTTTTTCAGCATACTCAAGAATTCTTCGGTGAGCCTGATCCCTCGCAGAAAAAATTGTTCCTGTAATGTATAAGATGTCTCCAACGTTTAACTTTCTAACCTCATCCTCTTTTAAAGGTGTTTTTAACCTATACTCAACCAACCCTTTTTCCACCTCCAAAAATTAAACTATAAACTCGAAAGAACCGTCAAGGCTTATTTTTGCTGAGGCTCTTCTATCAGCCCAACACTGGAAATATACGGCTACAGGTAGGGTTGCGGTGTGACAGTGAGCATACTCAATTTTTACGTCTAAACATGTTGTTTTCCCACCAAGACCCATAGGACCTACACCAGTCTGATTAATTAGGTTAAAAAGCTCATCCTCAAGCCTTGAAATATCCTTATCCTTGTTTCTACTACCCAAAGGTCTTAGTAGGGCTAGTTTTGCAAGCTTAAACGATATTTCAACAGTCCCACCTAAACCAACACCAACAATTGTTGGTGGGCATGGTTGAGCCCCAGCCTTAACCACAGTGTCAACAATAAACTTTTTCACACCTTTAACACCCAAACCTGGTGTTATCATTGCTAATGCACTCATGTTTTCTGAGCCTCCACCCTTAATCGAGGCTATAAGTTCAACATGGTCTTGGTCTGTGTAAATCCATTCAATATGGGGGATATGCTCCCCAACATTGTTTCCTGTATTTTTACGTGTTATAGGATGGACAGCGTTAGGTCTTAAAGGAATAGTCTCCGTAGCCTTCACAGTCGCATCTATTAAAGCCTTCCTCACCTCAACAAAATTTTCAATTTCCCTAGACCTAACATAGAAGGAGATCATTCCAGTATCTTGGCATAATGGTTTTTTAAGCTTCTCCGCACTTTCAATGTTGTCAAGAATGTTTTTTAGCTCTGTTTTGGCTGTTGGAGAATCCTCCCTTTCATAAGCCGACTTTAAGGCTTTTTTAACATCATCTGGAAGACTTGTTGCAGCCTTCTCTAAAAGCTTAAAGGCTACCTCTTCCAAGGTTTTAGGGTTTATCCTCATCCTGATACACCTAAACCCCCCTTGTATAGAATACTTTTACTGTTCTCTCCCCTTTAACTTTATTCAAAAGTTCTTAAATAAGAGTAGGTAGAAACTCATCCTTGATGTTAAGGGTGGGAAAAACATTTTGAGTAACAGCGAAAAAGCGAAGGGTGAGGTAAGATATAGAACCGTAGAGGATATACCTGGTGTTGGACCTGCAACAGCTGAAAAACTTAAAAAGATGGGGTATTCGACGGTAGAGTCTCTTGCAACAGCAAGCCTTAAAGAGCTTACCCAGTTTTTGGGTGAAAAAACAGCTTACGCAATTATTACTGAGGCTAGAAAACATGTTATTTCTGTTCCTTTTATGAGGGCTGATGAATATATGAGGATACGTAGGTCTGTTGAAAAACTTACAACTGGAAGTGTAAAGCTTGATGAGTTACTTGGTGGTGGAGTTGAAACCCAAGCAATAACAGAAGTCTATGGTGAGTTTGGAAGTGGAAAATCTCAGATTTGCCATCAGCTTTGTGTTACTGTTCAGCTTCCAAGGGAGAAGGGTGGGCTTGATGGTGGCGCCCTATACATAGACACAGAAAACAGTTTTAGACCTGAAAGAATTGTTCAAATAGCTAAACGTTACAGTTTAGACCCTGAAAAGGTTTTAAAACGTATAGTTTATGCTGAGGCTTTAACAGCAGACCATCAAATGTATTTGCTTGATAATGCTGATACACAGCTTAAAGAACATAATGTTAGGCTTATAATAATTGATTCGCTTGTAGCCCATTTTAGGAGTGAGTATGTTGGTAGGGAGATGCTTGCTGAAAGACAGCAAAAGCTTGAAAAACATCTTCATAGACTTGTTAGGTTGGCTAGAGCTTTTAATGCTGTTGCTTTTATAACAAACCAGGTTATGGCTAAACCAAACTCCTTCTTCTCGGATATTGAACCTGCTGGAGGACATATTTTGGCTCATACAAGCCATACAAGAGTTTTTCTTAGAAAGTCTCCTCAACCTGGAATTAAAATTGCAAGGTTGGTTGTAAGTCCAACCCTTCCAGAAGGGAAAGAATGTCTGTTTAAGATTACTGAAAACGGTATTGAGGATGTTGAAACCGAGAAAAAGTAGAGTAGGTTGTTTAAGCTGATCTCAAAAATTTTTGCTAAAAGGTTTTATGAGTTAACCTTAAAAAGGGATTTTGCTGAGGCTGAAAGGGTTCTTGAAAAAATTAGGGAGAAGGCTTCAAAGTCAGGTTGGGATAAAGGCTATATTTTTGCTTTGGAGGGGATGCTTTTAGCCTACAAAAACAAGGATGACGACTACCTTTTTATTAATAGGCTTCAACCAGACAAACAGTACCTTAAAAAAATAAAAAAGGATTTTGAGGAGAAAGCAAGAAACCTCCTAACAAACTCAGATTTTGATAGAGGATTTTTTTCTGCATGGGTTGATTTAGCAAACCATCTTTTAAAAACAAATTTTTTGGAGGGGTTGTCTAAAACAGGAAACAGTAAAACCAGCTAAAAAGAATATGAAGTTTTGTGAGGGTGTAGAATAGAATCCAAAAAACAAACCAAGCTATAAAGTAGGCGAAAACACCGTATAGGGCTAGGTCTCTCTCCTTTTTTGGTAGCTGTTTGGGGTTTATTCTGAAGAGAAGGGCTATAGGATAGGTTAAAAGGTAGAAGCCTACGGCTAAAAGGAGAGCAAACCAGTAGTTTCCACCAAAAAACCCTATAGTGTCTAGGTAGGAGCATAAACCTGCAACAGCTATAGCTAAAAGGTATCTAAACCACCAAAGTATATCTAGAGGCTTCAACAGTAACCACTATGTAAACCCATATGTAAGGTATTTTATCCTAAACTAGAATATATAAATCATCCTTCAAACCTTTCTTTTTTAGGTTGGGTTTGTTGGTTAACCTACCAGAACAAAAAACAGGTTTAAGTAGTGTTGAAGTTTCGGTTTTATGTGATGAGTTAAACAAGAAAATAGTAGAATACTATGTTGAAAACATTTACCATCCAAGTTTTTCAACAATTCTTTTAAGGCTTAATAAGCCAGCCTCACCAGAAAAATGGTTGGTTGTTGAGGCTGGTAGGGCTGTTTATCTTACAAGCTATGTTGTTGAAAGACCAGCTAAACCTTCAACCTTCTGTTCAGCCCTAAGAAAACACCTATTAAACGGTAGAATTAGAGAGGTTGAACAGCCAAACTTTGAAAGAATACTTGTCTTCCATATTCTAACCCACAACGAGGTTTTTAGGCTTGTTGTTGAGCTTTTTGGTAAAGGAAACATTATCCTTGTCGATAAAGAAGACAAAATTGTTCAAGCGCTTACCTACAAAAAAATGAGGGATAGATGGATTGTAAGGGGTGAAAAGTTTAAGCTTCCACCATCAACAAGCCTTAACCCTGAAAAAACCAGTCTAACCGAGTTTTCCTCTAGGTTGAAAGGTTTAAAAGGGGAGGTTGTTAGAGTTTTAGCAAGGCTTCTTGGTATTGGAGGAAGCTACACCGAAGAAGTTTTAAACGTTGCTGGGGTAAACAAAAACCTATCCTTAAACAGTCTTACAGATGAAGATATAAGAAAAATTTATGAAGCCTTAAAGAAAGTTTTGGATAGAAGAAAAAACCCTAAACCATGTATGGTTTTTTCGGATGAGAATAATCCTTTTGAGGTTTTACCCTTCCCATTAACCATCTACAACCAGTATAAGCATAGGTTTTATGGAAGCTTTAACGAGGCTCTTGACGAATACTTTACAAAGTTAAGGTTTAGCCGAGAAGAAGAGGAAAAAAGGGAGAAGCTTTTAACCCAAATTGAGGAGTATAAAAGAATTTTTGAGGAGCAAAAAACAAACCTTAAAACCCTAGAAAAACTGGAGGAAAAAAATAGGCTTGTTGGAGACCTAATTTTTAGGTTTGCAGGAGAACTTCAACTCCTCACAGAAAACATCCTTAAAATGTTGAGGGATGGTATAGGTTGGGAAGAGATAAAAAATAGGCTTACCAGCACGAAGATGGAGGGGAAACCCCCATTCACCTATTTTAAGTCTTTAAACCCAAAAGAAAAAACCGTAGAGGTTTGTGTTGAAAACACGGATTTTAAGCTAAACCTAGAAAAGTCTGTTTATCAGAATGCAAGCCTATACTATGAGGAAGCCAAAAAAACACATGAAAAAATTTTAAGAGTTAAAGAGGCTATGGATAAAACCCTAAAAAAGATAAAAGATTTAGAGGCTGGAGTTGAAGCCTTTAAAGCCGAAACAGAAAAAGAAAAACCAAAAAAGCTTCCTGAGAAAAAATGGTTTGAAAAATACCGTTTCTTCTACTCCTCCGAAGGTTTTCTTGTTGTTTCAGGTAAGGATGCGTATTCAAACGAGGCTTTAATTAAAAGGTATACAGAGCCTTGGGACCTAGTTTTTCATGCGGATATTGTTGGCGCCCCTTTCACGGTGATTAAAACCCAAGGTAAAACACCAAACCAAGAAACAATAGAGGAGGCAGCCCAGTTTACAGCATGTTATAGTAGGGCTTGGAAGGATGGTTTTTCCTCCATAGATGTTTACTATGTAAAACCTGAACAGTTAAGTAAATCAGCACCCTCAGGACAGTATCTTGGAAGAGGTTCTTTTCTTGTGGTTGGAAAGAAAAACTATGTTCGTAATGTTCCTTTAAGGCTTATGGTTGGAGTTAAGTTTAATGGTGAACCTAAAGTTTATGCTGGTCCTGTTTCAGCCATAAAAAAGCTGACAAGCTATTGTGTTGAAATTTTTCCTGGTGAGGAGGATGCTAAAAAGGTTGCGTTTAAGCTTAGAAAGAAAATTTTTGAGCTTACACCCAAAGACCTAAAAGAAAAGGTTTTAAAAATTCCCCTAGAAAACTTTATTTCTCTTATACCTTATGGGAAAGCCTATATTCCCTAAAGTTTAAGCATTTTGACAGTAACTTTTAATCTTAGGAAAACATTTAAAAAACAGCGGGAAAAACCAGCTAAAAGCTGGTTTAACCTATAGGAAGGGTAGATGATAAAGGTATGGTTGAAAGACCTCTTATCAAGGTTAGGGATGTTATGAAGTCTCCTGTTGTAACCGTGTTTGAGGGTGATACAGCCCTAAAAACAGCTAAACTTATGCTTGAAAACAATATAGGTAGTGTTGTGGTTGTCGACCTTAACAGGAAACCCATAGGTATAATAACAGGAAAAGACCTTGCTGTTAGAGTTATCGCTAAAAAGGTTTCACCATCAAAAGCAAAAAACAGAGACATAATGAGTCATCCTGTCGTCATAGTTTCACCTGACATAAGCTTAGCTGAAGCTGCAAAAAGAATGAAAAAGTTTGGGGTTGATAGGCTTCTTGTCATAGAGGAAGGAGAAATTGTTGGGATAATTACAAGCGCAGAAATTCTTGAGATAACTCCAACCCTTCTTGAGGTTGCAGCTGGAAAAACAAGAACAGCAATGCCTGTTAGGGGAGAGGAAACACCCTTAACAGGGTATTGTGAAGTTTGTGGTGAATGGTCTGACATGTTAACAGAGGTTAGCGGAAAATATGTATGTGAAGAATGTAGGGCTGAGCTTGGTGGAGAAGAAACCTAGCATCCAAAAAGTTTTCTAGCCGTTTCTAACCCTTTAACCCCAAAACTAGCTTGGTTTTCTGGACTCCAAACCTCAACAATAATTTGCCTATCATAACCGATGTTTTTTAAAGCTTGAACTATGGGTTTAAAGTTGATTTTACCTTCTCCAGGTGGTAGATGGTTATCTTTAACTCCAAAATTGTCGTGTAGGTGAACATGGAAAATGTGTTTTTTAAGCTTCTTTTCTATAACGTTTGCAATGTAATTTTCAGGTTTTCGGATTCCGTTTTCACATGCGTATATGTATGCATGTCCAATGTCAAGGGTTAAACCTAAACCTTCAAGCTCATGAACAAACTTTAACCCATCCTCAAGCCTATAAAAAAAGAAGTATTTTGATTGGATGTTTTCTAGGGAAAGCTGAACCCCAACATCTAACGCAAACCTTAAACATTCCTCAAGATTTTTGATAAACGTTTTTTTAGCTTTTTCAAACAGTCTTTTAACATTCCATATTGGAAAATATCCTGGATGAACCGTAACAACCTTAGCCTCTATAAGAGATGCAAACCTTAAACATTCTTTTGTCTGGTTTAGGGCTGCTTTTCTTCTATCAGGGTAAACACTACCAAGGTTAAACTCGTAAAAGGATGAGTGGACAGAACATTCAACGTTTTTTTGGCTAAGAATATCTTTTATCTTTTTAACGTTAACCTTATTCTCTTTTCTAGGTAGAAAATGTGGAAGGTCTAAAACAACCTCCACGCAGTCAGGTTTTAGCCTTAAAACGTTTTCTAAGGCTTTTTCAAAACTTTTCTCCTGAAAAAGGGTTGTAGGTAAACCTATCCTCATTTTTTAGGTTAGCTTCCCCCCGGGACCTTCAGGTGCAACATCATCAAAGGTTAAAAGTCTAGGTCTAATTGGGCGTCTTGTAAGCTCCGAAATTTTATCTCCCACCAAAAGTCTTACACCCTTCTCTTCAGCCAAATCTATAAGCCTCTGTGTAATTATCCCGTCAAAAACTATTGTTGTAGCACCATCCATTGATGGAAGCTTTTCAGCAAGCTCACTTACAGGTATTCTAGCAATAACCTCAAGATTCTCGTTAAAAAGTATAGCCTCCAAAGTTCCTTTTAACTCCTCAACAGCCTCAACTATTTTTGCTGGAACAGAAACCCTAGCATACTTCATTTTAACCTCTGAGGCTGGAACCTTTTCTCTTAAAGCGTTTGCTATCTCCTTACATGTAAGCTCCTCAACCTCCTTTCTTGGAGGAGCTCTAGCAACATACTTAACATTCACGGTTTGAAGAAGCTCCTTTAAAATTAGGTCTCCAGCCCTATCCCCATCCAGAAAAACTGTAACCTCTTTTTCCCTGCTAAGCTTAACTATTGTTTCAGGTATTTTTGCACCCTCAATTGCTATAACGTTTCTTATCCCACATCTAAGCAGGTTGTGAACGTCAGCCCTTCCCTCAACCACAATTATTGATGGTGAAGAGTTAATGTTTGGTCCTGCTGGTAGCTGTTCAGGACCATAAGTTGTTATTTCACAAGGCTTTAAAACATCGGAAATTTCTCTAAGAATTTCGTCTGTTTCTGGTATTGATTCAAGAGTCCATTTTCTAAGAATTTCTTTTGCTCTTTTAATAATCTGTTTTCTTTTAACCTCTCTAAGGTCCTCAATTTTTTCTATTTGAACTTTTGCCTCCCATGGACCTACCCTTTCAACACTTTCAATAGCTGCTGCAAGAACAGCTGTTGCAGCCTTGTTTAGGCTTGAGGTTACCGTTATTGTCCCATAAGATTTGTTATGCTCAGATTTTATTTCAACCTCTATTCTTCCAACCCTATTATTTCTTTGAAGCTCTTTAAGGTCTAATTCTGGACCGAAAAGACCTTCAGTCTGCCCAAAAATTGCACCTATAACGTCTGGTTTTTCAACTATACCGTTTACCTCAAATTTTGCATGAATAACATATTTTGCTGTTGGTGTTGAAGATGTTCCTGTCATGGTTATCCCTCCCACAATAAACAATAATCCTTAAAATGCTGGTAAGGTAAACAGGTTTTAGGTTTAAAATGTGCACCTCCAAATTTTTGGTTAATTAAGCATCATGAAAGATTTTTGTTCCTAAATAAGTTTTGTTTAAACGTTTTTAAGCTTTTTAGGTTGGGAAGGTTGACATCTTATAAAACTTTCTTCTAGCATTTTTAAGGTAGCTGCTAATCCCCTCAACATCCTTGATTTCACTTGAAAACATCCCATACAAGGTAGACCAAAAACTAAGGTTTACATGTTTCCCATGTTTTTCCATGTAGGCTGCTATCTTTTTTGCAAGCTGGACACCTCTCCTATCAAAGTCTGTTAAAATTATAAGTTCCTCTTTTATGTTGATATACTTGTTAAGTAGGTCGTAGATGGGTATTCTCCTATTTTTTATACAGCATATTTCACCTTCAATCCCATAGCTTCTTAAGGCTTCAACATCCCTAACACCCTCAACAAAAATTATTGCACCCTCCCTACTTTTTTCAGCAAGCTTTTCCAGTAAAAGATGAAGCTTCTCTGTTTTTTCTTGAACCAGCCAAGAGTTTGCTGAAAATTTTCCCATAGCTTTCTACCAAGACTACACCTAAAAATTTTTCACGGTTTAGGTGTTAAAACAAGCTTATATCTTTTTCCTTTATATCACGGTAGCCCTCTTAACTCTTAGAGGAGTATTATGCCCTATGGAAACCTTAAACTTCCCCCTAGCAAAAACAAAAGAGGGAGAAGTAGAATTTTTTATACCTGACCCATCAAAGTTTGGTGAAGCATATAAGCTGGCTCCCTCAACCTTACCTGTCTTTTTTAACCCCCTAATGGATTTAAACCGTGATTTGGCTGTTTTGGCTGTTCAGGTTTTTCAGGAGGAGAAGGGTAGACCTATAGTTGTTTGTGAGCCTTTAGCTGGATGTGCTGTTAGAGGTTTAAGGTTTGCTAGGGAGGTTAAGGGTGTTGAAAAGGTTGTTGTTAACGACCTTAACTCTAAAGCCTATAAGCTAACCCTAAAAAACATAAAGCTAAACGGGATGGATAAGACTGTAGAAGCCTACAACGAGGATGCAAACCTTTTACTTAGCAGATATGCAAAAAGAGGATGTAGGTTTGATGTTATAGATGTTGACCCTTTTGGCTCTCCAACCCCATACCTAAACTCAGCCTTAAGAGCCATAAAAAACGGTGGGCTTCTATGTTTAACAGCAACAGATACAGCTGTTCTTTGCGGAGTTCATTTTAAGGCTTGTTTTAGACATTATGGGGCTAAACCTTTAAGAACAGAATATTGTCATGAGTTGGCTATAAGAATCCTTTACGGTTTTTTAGCCTCCTCAGCAGCAAAAATAGATTTAGCTGTTCAACCCTTCTTCTGCCACTCAACAAACCACTATTTTAGGGTTTATGTTAAAGTTTTTAGGGGGGCTAAAAAAGCAGACCAAACCCTAAACAACCTCGGATACATCTTCCATTGTTTTAAATGTTTAAACAGAAAGGTTTTTGCCGGTTTTTTCCCTAAACCCCAAAAATGTGAGGTTTGCGGTGGGGAAATGGATTTTGCTGGACCCCTATGGGTTGGAAAACTTTGGGATAAAGAAACAGTCAAAAAAATGTTAAACCTTGTTGAAACAAAAAATTTTAACAGGAAAAGGCTTGTAAAGGGGATACTTGAAAAAATCTTTTTAGAGGTTGACGGTCCACCAACCTACCATGTTTTAAGCCATTTTTGCGACCTTTTAAACGTTTTAACTCCACCCTACAAAACAACAATTAAAAAGGTTTTGGAGATGGGTTACCACGCAACCCCAACCCATTTTAACCCTCAAGGTATAAGAACAAACATACCTGTAAACATTCTTAGGGAGATTGTTTTAAACCCTTAAACCCACAACCAAGCAGATAAAGCTCAGCACTTTCAGCCCTACTTGCTTTTGGCTTTAAAATTTTAACCCTACAAAAATGTTTTTTCATCTCATCTATAAACTCTTTAAGGTATGGTCCATCAAAAACCTTAACAAAAAATGTTCCCTTATCCTTTAACACAGATTTAGCTATGTTTAGGGCTGAGGAGGCTAAATCTAGCTGTCTTGCATGGTCAACCTCCCACACACCTGAAACAGATGGGGCTAAATCTGAAAGAACAACATCAACCCTACCACCCATCAAACCCATAATCTTCTTTGGAAGATTCTCATCCAAAACATCCTCCCTTAAAAATTGGACGTTTGGAAGCTGGAGAGGCTTTACCTCTTTAACATCAACACCTAAAACTTTACCCTTAACCCCCACAAGCCTACTTGCAACCTGAAGCCATCCCCCAGGTGCACATCCAAGGTCTACAACAAGGTTTCCGGGCTTAATAAAACGGTGGCTTTTATTTGCTTGTAGAAGCTTGTAGGCTGCTCTACTCCTATAACCTTCAGCTTTAGCCCTCCTATAGAAAAAGTCTCTTTTACGTTTTGTAATCCAACCTAAATTTTTTCTTTTTACCATTGTCTAAGACTGTTTTTCAAGCCACTCTGATAAACGTTTACATGTTGTTGGGGAAATGTTGCTTCCAACATCACACCTATCCTGCTGTAAACAAAATATGCATGGTATATCCATAACAGAGTCTAAGGTTACAACCCTTTTTTTTGCTATAAGCTTATAAGTCCACTTCCCATCATGAAGCTCACGTATCCTCTCAATTAAACCTGCCTTTTCAAGCTTTAAAGATACGCGTGAACCCTCCCTGCTTGTGGCTCCTATCCTTTTCCAAAGCTGACTTTGAAGAATCCCTTGGGAGCCGCTCTCCTTAATTATCTGGAGAACCTTATATTCAAGGTTGTTATGTTTTCTTGTCAATTCCCCCTTTCCTCTAAAGCCTAAATGTATATTGCATGATACACAATATAACAATAACTCTAAACGTTAAAAGGCTTGATATAGATAGGCTTAAATAAAACAGTTTTAACCTAAAACTACCAAAAAATATAAGCATAATATAAGCTGAAAGATTTAAGAGAGGTGGAATCTGTCTTGTTAAAGACTCCTGAAGAGTATATTAAAAGCTTGGAGCGGATGAAAGACAACATTTACATGGGCGGTGAACTTGTAAAAAGAACAGATCCACGAATAATGCCTGGTATAAGAG
>QMXD01000017.1 GCA_003661965.1 Candidatus Hecatellales archaeon | reverse complement strand
GGTTACCCTTGAAATCTCCCTGTAGGCTCTTTCAAAAAGGCATGGGATACATTCAGCTGAAACCTTCAACCTAAGGCTCCAACCAAACTTTTAGCCATATCAGCCAAAACCTTGTATGGCTCCCTAGCCTTAACAACACCACTAGCCAACAAAACACCTTTTGTTCCAAGCTTTAAGGCTGCAGCAACATCCCCCCCAACAGAAATTCCAGCCCCACAAAGCACAGGAATTGATGGGTTAACAAGCTTAACAGCCTCAACAGCCCCTGTTACAACCTCAGGTTTGGCTTTAGAAACAGGAATACCTGTTCCAATAAGCTCAGGAGGTTCAATAGCAATAATGTCAGGGTTAAAGGAGGCAAGCCTTCTACATGTTTCAGGTGTATCCGCACAAACAATAGATGTTAAACCAGTCTCCCTTAAACGTTCAACAGCAGCCTTAATAGCCTCATCCGAAACCCTACGTTCAGAATGGTTTATAAGGGAGCCTACAACCCCAACCTCCTTAACAGCCTCAACAAGAATATGACCTGTATGGCTTCCAGGTTTTATAGGGTCTACATGCTGAGAAAAAACAGGTATGGAGGTTTCTTTTGTAACAGCCTTCAAGTCTGTAAACTGTGGAGCAACAGCAACAGTAACGTTAAACTCCCTTGAAACCTTCTCACAAACCCTAGCCAACTCTAAAGCTTTTCTCCCTGTTGCCTCCAAGTAACACTTAAAGTTTACAACTATAGCAGGTAGGCTAAACCCAGCCATCCCACACAAACCCTTCATAGACTAAACATGTTTAAACCTATCCTTCAACTTTTCAAGCACAGCTGGAAGAGTTGTATACTCCATTTCGTCAGGTCCAAGCCTATGAGGCATAAACGGTCCATGTCTACGTAGATAATCAGCCAAATCGTTTGCTATTGCTCTAGCCTTATCAAAAGCAGGATCATCAAAAAGGTCTGCAGGACCCTCCAAAACTCCATCATGAAGCTGAAAACCTAAACCAACAACCCTTGGAGGACCATCAAACCTTGTACATTTAGCATATTTTAACGGAACAGGCATTAAAGGTCCATGATGGGAGCCCCTCATCCAACCTGCAACAATATGTGGGTAGGCGAAGGGTTCAAGAACCTCACCAACAGCTGGAAGCCCATGCTGCGCCCTAACAATACATATAGGGTCATCTTTCCCAACATATCTTCCAGCAATAAGAGAAAGCCTGCTTGTGCTTGCTGCTGCAGCTGGAAGCCCATCCTTCCTATAAATCTTGCTTATCACATACCTTCCAGGAGTCCCTATCAAGGCTAAAAGGTCATACATTTCTTCTGGGCAACCTATTTTTACCTCTTTCCCCTCCTGAACATCTAAAACATGAAAGTCGAATCCTTGGTGGAGGGATGGATCTATAACAAGTCCAGCAGTATTAAACGGGTCTGCAAATATTTTGAATAGGATATAGTTCCATGCACCAGGCTCTGTTTTGTCAGCTGCAAAAACTAGCACAGGGTCTGAGGCTCTCTCCTCAAACTCCATTTCTGCCACACCTGGACCCATACCTCTAACGTTTCCTGAGAAGGCTTCACCAAGCAGGTCTTGACCTGCAGCATAAAGCTTTAAAGGTTTTGAAACTTTTTCTGTAACCTCTTTAAACGTGTTCCATGCAAGCTCATGAATTTCAGGGTTACTTTCACCCTTTCTATGGGTCATTAGAAGCTGTAGGTCGTCTCCACAGTTAAAAACATAATAGTCTATTATTAAACCCTTATTCTTAGCTTTTTCAAGAATCTCCCTAGCCATCTCCAACTGTTTTGGATGAACAACATGGTGTCCTGCAAGACTTCCAATATCAGCCTTAATTAGGCTTACAGTTATTTTTTCAGCCAACACACATCACCCACAAAATCTCCCTATAAATGTAAACTTTACATCCAAAAGAAATAAGCTTTGTCTATAACCAAAAACATTTAACCCAACAAAACCCTACCCATCCTAGAAGAAAGAGGGCCCGTAGTCTAGCTTGGATAGGACGTTGGCCTCCGGAGCCAAAGGTCACGGGTTCAAATCCCGTCGGGCCCGCCAAACTACTTTTTGTGGATGGATTGTTCACAAGGTTAATATATGGTTTGGTTGATTCCCCTAGAGAAAAAGGGGACCTTGTAAGATGATTAAGAGGCTTCTTTTTCTAGTTTTTGTGTTTACTGTTTTTTGTGGTTTTTTTGTTTCTTCTTCAAACGCTCAACCTTTTGATTTAGGTGTGACTAAGGTTTTTTGGGGTAACTCGTCTAAGATTGTTCAGGCAAAACCTGGTGATAAAAACGTTCAGCTTAACATAGTTTTACAGAATGTTGGTAAAACCCAGATTTCTGAGGTTAATGCTTTTCTTTATCTTAGTAATACTCCGTTTAGGGATTCTGCCACCGATGAGCTTGTTTCTGTTTCAGGGTATCCTGGTTCTGTTAAACCTGGAGGTTCTATGACTCTTAGGTTTAACCTTAACATTTCCGAGAATGCAACTTTAGGTGTTTATAGTTTACCTTTAACTGTTAAAGCAAGAACACCTAGGTATCTTACACCTGTTGAGCAGTCTTACTATGTTAGGGTTCCTTTGCTTGGGGATGTTAGGTTTCTTGTAACCCTAAACCCATCCTCAATTTTCCCTGGAAACAGTTCTTTAACCCTAAACTTGGAGAATGTTGGGAGTGGTGATGCTGAAAACGTTAAGGTTTCTCTTTCAATAAGCCAAAATCTTGCACTCCAAAATTTTTCTAATGTTTGGTATTTAGGCAAAATTAGGTCTGGGGAAAATAAGTCCCTAATGTTTCCGGTGTTTGTGTCTAACAGTTTGATTGGTTCACCTATACGTTTTTTGGTTCGTTTAGACTATGTGGATGCTTATGGTGTTAGTAGGTTTGAGGAGCAAAACGTTTACACCCATGTTGTTTCACCGGGAAAACCAAACCTTCTTGTTGATGTAAAGCCTAACATTGTTTTTTCAGGTAGGTCTAACAACCTTAAAATAAGCCTAAAAAATCAGGGAAACCTTAAACTTTTAAACGTTGAGGTTATGCTTACCTCAAAACAGTCTGAGGGTTTAGGGGCTCTTATCGTTAAAGGAGGCAATAAATGGTTTTTTGGGGAAATTAGGTCTGGAGAATCTGTGGAAATTGGTGTTAGTGTTGCTGTGTTTTCCTCTAACCTTGTTGGCAACTATTCCTATCCTTTAACTGTAAACCTTAGCTATGAAGACCAATTTGGTAGAAAGTATACTGAAAGTAGGGTTTTAGGTTTAACTGTGGTTTTTCAGGTTTCTAAGCCTATTGTGGCTATAACCTCCTACAACCTTTCCTCAACCTATGCTTATCCAGGTAAACCTTTTACTGTTAAGCTTAAAATAGAAAATCTTGGAGATGTTTCTGCTCAAACAGTTAAGGTTAGTTTTTCAGGTTTTCCTGCTGTTTCAGCCACAGCAACACCTGCCTTTGCCTCCCTAACTCCAACAGTGGTTTGGCTTGGTGATTTAGCTCCAAACGAAAGCCGTATTGTTTCCTATACGGTTATGGCTTCCCCAACCTCAAGCCGAGAAGGTGTAATCTATCTTTTAGAGTTTAACGTATCCTATCTGGATGAGAATGGTAAGGAGTTTTCAACAAAAACCTATGTTGGTGTTCCTATCCACAGCCTTATAGACCTAGTTTTACAGGATGTTGTTGTTTCTCCGGAGCCAGCTATTGCAGGGCAACCTTTTAGTTTGGCTGTTACCCTCCTAAATAGGGGTACAGCCTCAGCTATGTATGCTGAACTTTTGTTTGATTCTCAGCCCCCCTTTATATCCTTATCAAAAACTAGTTATGTTGGTGAAATTGCTCCAAACACTCTTATGCCTGTAACTTTGACAGGGAGGGTTGCAAACGTTTCTAGTGGAGTTTATCCCTTAAAATTGAAGGTTAAATATTTGGATGAGTATGGTGAGGAGTATTTAAAGGAGTTTAGTCTTAAGGTTAAGGTTTTAAGAAGACCTCCACGTATACCTAAACCATCCCAACCTCAAACCTTAACAATTCCAATTTTAAACCAAACATTTTTAGCTGTTATTGTTGGGGTAGTTGTGGCTGTTTTTCTTTTGGCTGTTTTTCTTATTAGACGTAGAAGGGGGAAGGGTGAGGAGGAGCTTTTAGGTGAACAATTTTTCGTCGGCAGAAGACTATATTGTTAAAACTTTAGACCTTTGGAAGGTTTATGGGAGGGGAAGGCTAGCTTTTTCAGCCTTAAAAGGTGTAAACCTAAAGGTTAAAAGGGGTGAGATGGTTGCTGTTGTAGGTCCTTCTGGTAGTGGTAAATCTACACTTTTAAACCTTTTAGGCGCCTTAGACCATCCAACCAAAGGTAAAGTTTTCATAGACAATATTGACATTTTTAGGTTGGGTGACAACGCCCTAACAGAGCTTAGAAACAGAAAAATAGGTTTTGTTTTTCAAAGTTTTAACCTAATCCAAAGGGTTTCCGCCCTTAAAAACGTTGAGATTCCACTTATGATGAGGAATATTTCAAGGGAAAAACGGAGAAGGCTTGCTGTTGCTATGCTTAAGGCTGTTGGTTTAGATGGTAAGTTTAACCATAAACCAACAGAGCTTAGTGGTGGGGAACAGCAAAGGGTTGCTTTGGCTAGAGCCTTGGTGGTTAGACCATCCATCCTGCTTGGTGACGAGATAACTGGAAACCTTGACAGTAAAACTTCTATGGAGATTATGGAGTTGATTCGTAGGTTTAACAAAACTCTTAAAACAACGGTTATTCTTGTAACCCACAACATGCAGATAGCTAAACAAACTGATAGGATAGTTTATCTTAGGGATGGTATGGTTGAAAGGGAGGAGATTTTAAACAGGAAGGTTTAGGTGGAGGTTAGCTTGGTGAAGCTTATAGATATTTTAGATTTTGCTTGGAGTGGGATGAGGGATAGAAAGCTTAGAACAGCCCTTACAATCCTTGGAATAGTTATAGGTTCATCGTTGATAGTTGCCTTAATATCCTCAACCCAAGGTTTAAGCACAGGGATAACTGAAAGGGTAAGCCGTATGGGTGTAACAACCATATCAGTTTTTTCTGTAAACCCAACCCTACGTTTAACAGATGAGGATGTGATGAGGATAGAACGGGTTGAGGGTGTAAAAACGGTTATCCCCTTTTATAGGGTTTTTGCAAAAGTTTCATGTGGAGAAAAAACCCTAGACCAAATTCAAGTGTTGGGAATTGACCCTGAAAAACTTTTTGAGCTTTTAAACGGTTTAGAGCTTGAGTCCGGAAAAACTCCTTCAAGCCTAGATCAGGCTAGAGCCATTATAGGTTATACTGTTGCTAACCCTCCAGACCTAGACACAAAGTTTGCTGACCTAAACCATGTTATAAACATAGAGGTTAACGTTTTTCGTCGTGGTAGAATCCTTAAAATTACCCATCCCTTTCTTGTGTCTGGGGTTCTTAAACAGTATGGTGCCACGATGCTTGGAGATATTGACAACACCGTGTTTATAACACCTTTAGCAGCAAAATCTATGGTTAAAAGAACCCACTACTCAGGACTTTTTATTATAGCTGAAAGCCTTGACGATGTAGACCCTATAGTTAAAAGTTTAACGGATATGTATGGGAGAAAGGTTAGAGTTATAAGTCCCTCAACAATCCTTCAAAACGTTCAACAAATCCTCTACCAGCAAACAGTTTTTCTTGGAAGTATAGCAGCCATATCGTTGATAGTTGCAGGTGTTGGAATAATGAATACAGCCTACGTTTCAGTTATGGAGAGAACAAGAGAGATAGGTATACTTAAAGCCATAGGGTTTAAAAAAAGAACCATAATGATACTTTTCCTTTCAGAATCGGTTTTAACAGGGCTTATAGGTGGAGTTATAGGTGTGGCTTTTGGCTGTATTCTTGCCTTAAGCATGGGTAATATTCTTCCAAGATTCCGTCCCCCAGCACCTAAAAGAATGGTGGGAGGTCATGTTCAACTTCCAGTCCAAATATCCCCAGAACTCCTAATATTTACTGTTTTATTTACAGTTGCAATAGCAGTTTTAGCTGGAGTTTACCCGGCATGGAAAGCCTCAAAACTAGACCCTGTTGCAGCCCTTAAACACGAATAAACAAAAAATTTTTAGGTTTAGCCTTCAAGCGTCTTTTCTATCTTTTCCACTATCTCCATAAAAGCTTTTGCCGCAGGAGAATCTGGATGTCTAACTATAAAAGGCATACCTTGGTCAGCATCCTCACATATTCTTTGGTCTAACGGAACCTTACCAAGAAAAGGTACACCCAAATCCTTAGAAATTTTTTCTCCTCCACCACTACGGAAAATATCTACTCTACGTCCACAATAGGGACATACAAAACCACTCATGTTTTCAACTATACCTAAAACTGGTGCTTTAAGCTCCCTTGTAAAAGTTACAGCCTTTTTAACAACAAGCTGTGAAACCTCTGAGGGTATAGTAACTATAACTACACCATCAAGCCCTTGGGTTAACTGGATTAACTGCATTATGCTTAAGGCTTCATCACCAGTTCCAGGTGGAAGATCTATGATTAGGTATTCTAGGTCTCCCCAAACAACATCAGCCAAAAACTGTCTTATAGCTGCAGACTTTAAGGGTCCACGCCAAATTACTGGTGTTTCATCGCTTGGAAGCAGAAAATCCATAGAAATTATTTTTATTCCTAGGGGACCTAAAGCTGGAAAAATTCCTGGTGGACCGCTTTCCAAAACCTGTTTTCTTGCTCCAAGCATTTTTGGTATGCTTGGTCCTGTGATGTCTGCATCAAGTATTCCAACTTGGTTTGGGCGTCCTTTCCATGCTAAGGCTACAGCTAGGTTTGCTGTTACAGTGCTTTTTCCAACTCCACCCTTACCACTAAGAACAACAATTTTATGTTTTATCTTGCTCATCCAAGTTTTTATACGTTGCTCCTGCTCCTCAATTTCTCTCTTCCTTTTTTCAAACTCAGACTCAGCACCCATTTTTTTCCCTCTTAGGCTTCTACATTTAGAATAGGCTGATGAGTTTATATTTTGTGTTACTGCACATAAAACCAGCAAACAAAAAAAGGGATAAAATTTTTGCTTGTTTAAAAAAGATTTTGGTTTAACTCTTTTTTAGCTCCTCCATCCTTCTTTTAATATCGTTAAGCTGCTGCTCCAACATTTTTGCATGGTCTTCAAGAATTCTTAGCTCTTCCTCTTTTGTTGGTGGATATAGCCAGGGCATCCATGGAAAAACTGGCATGTATGGGTATCTATAGTAGTATCTGTATGGGTAAAGCCACCAACCTAGCAGAAAAGGTATCCAAAACCAAGCCATAGCCTACCACCACCAATAGTATGGATACCTATAGGGGTAGAACCAGTAATAGCCTAGGTATGGTAGGATAAACCACCAGAATAGTCCACCCCAACCTCTTCCCCTAGGCCACCACCAAAACCATGGGAATCCGTAGGGAAGCCATGGGAAAACAAACCAGCCTAGAGGCCCTAGACCAAAAGGCAATTTTTGCGACACCCCCGTTGGTTGACTGTTTCAAGAAAATTGTGCATAAACACAAAAATAAACTTTTTGTCCCTAACCAAACCTTTTAAGTTCTTCAAGCCTTTTCCTAACCTGTTTTAACTGTTCCTCCAAAAACCTTAACCTATCCTCGAGAAAAGCTATATCAACTCTGGGGGGACTCCCATACCAAAAAGGTTGAAATCCTAAACCCATCCTAAACCTCCACATACCACGACCAAAACCAAACCCTCTAAACTGTGGCTGCTGATAGGTTGTTGTCGGGGTTGTTACCGCTGTTTTTGGTGTAAAGTTTGGGCATGCAGGCTGGTTTGGGTTTACAGATATACCATAAAGGGTGCAAACTCCATCCCTAAAATTGATACAGTCTTTATGGGTTGGTGTTCTCGGATAGACTAATTTAACCACCTTTTTTCCTTGTTTTTTGCTACTAGATTATTGTGCAATAGCACATATTAAGTTTAACCCAACAACACCCTTAAAATCCTTCAAAACTTAAAGAGATGATTCAAGATTCGAAAAAAGGCTTCTTATTGATGCTTGTGGTTTAAGGCTTGCTGAAAAGTTTAACCTACCCATAAACAACTATATTAAGCTTACACCAACCCTTCAAAGAAAAAAGGTGAAAGGGTTACCTTCAAAAAAGCCTGAGGAGGAAGTGTATAAGCTTATTAGAGGGGAGAGGTTAACATTCTTCTAGGGGAAAGCGTTAGGTATTTTTTTTCCGTGGAGTTTTTATTTAGCCGTTTAATCTCAATTCTTATGGTGAATAAGTCTGTCAGTTGAAACAAGAAAAATTCAGAGAACCTCGGATGGAACCTGTTTAATCTCCCTACCTAAAAACTGGATTAAAAGGTTTAACCTTAAAAAGGGTTCTTTAATCTATTTAAGGGAGAGGGCTGATGGGTGCCTAGTTTTAGACCCACAATATGCTGCTGATGTTTCACCTGAAACAACAATCAAAATTTCGAAAAGGCTTGAAGACGATATTTTAAGCAGTTATCTTTCAGGTTATGAGGTTATAACTATTGAGGCTCCAAAAATTACTGAGGAGTATAGGGAGAGGGTTAGACATGCTGTTAACCGTTTGATTGGTGTTGAAATTATTGAGGAGGATAACCGTAGGGTTGTTCTTCAATGTTTACTTAAACCAACAGCCTTCCCGCCAGAAAAAATTCTTAGACGTGAATACGTGCTTTCAGCTGGAATGTTTAAGGATGTGTTTAAGGCTTTCCTAGAAAAAGACCTAAAACTAGCAAAAACCCTCCCAGAAAAAGATGAGGAGATAGATAGACTTTATTTTCTTCTTGTTAGACTTCTTAGAAGCCTAATCCTAAACCCAAGACTAAGCGAAAAACTAAACATTTCTCTTATAGACTGTTTAGACTACCGTCTTATCGCAAGCCTCATGGAAAACATTGCTGACAGGTCTGTTGAGCTTGCAAGCCTCTTGGTTAAAACAAACAGCTATAAGCTTTCAAACGAAATCGTGGAGTATGGGAGAAAGGTTGGGGAAAATATTCAAGAAGCCTACGATGAAATAGTTAAGGCAATATTTTCTAGGGATGAAAAAATTCTTGCAAATGCAATCCAAAAAAGGGAGGAAACAGAGTTAATCATAAAAAAGTTTGAGGAGGTTTTAAATAGGGAAAAAGAGTTTAATTCACGTTTATCCTACGAGTTTCTCTCGTTTATTCGTAGGGTTATGGGCCATCTAAAAGATATGGTAGACCTTGTTGCAACCATACGTTAATCTAGTCACACTCGCTATAACCACAGTTTGACAAACATTTTTTACATCCTTCAACCCTAATAAGTGGGCTTCCACATTCTGGACATGCACCATTAGCCATTATCCACCCACATGCTTGACCCTCGTTTTTTTCCTTCTCCTCATCCTTAAAAAGGGCTTTTTCCCTAAGATACCTTTCTAAAGCTTTCCCTATAGCATCTGGACATGAAAGAATTTTGTTAGGTCCAACTCCACAAGGTCTATCACAAGATATTCCCTTAAAATGTTTAACTATTTCTCGTGGGTCTATTCCACATCTTAGGATTAGGGATGCTGACCTTCCAAGCCCCTCGGTTTGGGCTGAAGCACACCCTCCAGCCTTTCCAAGTCTAGCGAAAATTTCGAATGGCAACCCATTTTCATCCTCGTTTATTGTTACGTAGAGTGAACCACAACCTGTTTGAATTTCATAGGTTACCCCAAAGGTTTTTTCTGGACGTTTTCTAGGTCTAATATACTCAAACCTTTTAGCTTTTGTTTCTTTTCTTTCTAAGACCTGCTGGCTTCTGCTTCCATCCCTATAGATGGTTATTCCTTTACAGCCAAGCTTCCAAGCCAACATAAAAATCTTTTTAACATCCTCAACCGTTGCATGGTTTGGCAGGTTTACTGTTTTTGACACAGCATTATCAGTATACTTTTGGAAAGCAGCCTGCATCCTAACATGCCACTCACCAGAAACATCCAAAGCAGTAACAAAGATACGTCTTATTCTTTCAGGGATTTCAGGCATATCTCTTATTGAGCCTTTTAACGCAATTTTTTCCATTAGTTCTTTGCTGTAGAATCCCTCCTTTTTTGCAACCTCCTCAAAAAGACTGTTAACCTCAACAAGTTTTGTTCCCTCTAAAACGTTTCTAACATAGCATAAAGCAAAAATAGGTTCTATTCCGCTTGAACAGTTTGCTATAATGCTTATGGTTCCTGTTGGTGCAATGGTTGTTGTTGTAGCGTTTCTAAGTTTTCTTACACCATCCCAAATACTACCCTTATAGTTGGGGAAAACCCCCCTCTCCTCAGCAAGCATTTCAGAAGCTATCTTTGACTCCTCGTTTATAAAATGCATTATGGCTTCAGCAGCCTCTAAAGCCTTCTCAGAGTCGTAGGGTATTCCTAGTTTGATAAGCATGTCAGCCCAACCCATAACACCCAAACCAATCTTCCTATTACCCTTAGTCATATGCTCAATCTGAGGAAGAGGATACCTATTAACATCTATAACGTTATCCAGAAAATGAACAGCAATCCTAACAGTTTTACGAAGCTTTTCCCAGTCAACATTTCCATCCTTAACCATCTTTGAAAGGTTTATCGAGCCTAAATTACATGACTCATAGGGGAGAAGAGGCTGCTCACCACAAGGATTAGTGCTTTCAATGTCTCCTAGGTGGGGTGTAGGATTATCCTTGTTAATTCTATCTATAAAAATTATCCCGGGATCTCCATTCAGATGAGCCATTTCAGCTATAAGGTCAAAAACAGCTTTTGCGTTTAAAACACCAGCAGGTTTGCCTGTTCTAGGATTTATTAGTGTATAGTCTAAACCTTTTTCAACAGCCTCCATAAAATTGCTGTCAACAGCAACTGAAATGTTAAAGTTGTTTAGCTTATTCCCATCCTTTTTACAGGTTATAAATTCTAGGATGTCTGGATGGTAGACGCTTAAAATTCCCATGTTTGCTCCACGTCTAGTTCCACCCTGCTTAATAGCCTCAGTTGCACCGTCAAAAACCATCATAAACGAGACAGGTCCGCTTGAAATTCCCTTTGTTGATTTTACAACATCACCTTTTGGTCTAAGCCTAGAAAAAGAAAAACCAGTCCCACCACCAGACTTATGAATTAGGGCTGTATATTTTACAGCCTCAAATATGCTTTCAATAGAGTCTTCAATGGGTAGGACAAAACATGCTGAAAGCTGTTGAAGCTCTCTTCCAGCATTCATTAGGGTTGGAGAGTTCGGTAAAAACTCAAGGTTTGCCATCACATCATAAAATTCTCTAGCTATCTCCTCAACCTCATCCTCAGATTTCCCATAAAGCTTATCGGCTGAGGCTACGTTTAAAGCAACCCTTAAAAACATTTCTTGGGGGGTTTCAATAACCCTCCCATTCTCATCCTTTTTTAGATACCTTTTTTCCAGAACCCTGATTGCGTTTGGTGAAAGGTTTAAGGGTTTGTTGAGTAGATCTTGAAGAGCCATTTTAACACCAGCCACAGAACTAGAGGTATTCCTCCTATGTTTAGCAAGAGAAGATTGTATTAAGGGTCTTATATAATTTTTTTGACAAAAAACTATAGAAAAATATACTTGAAAAACTGAAAAAATATACTCCCTCCTCTAAAAGGGCTTTATTAAGACTTATTAGCCTAAACATGCAAAGAAAAAGGATGGAGGCTCCTATTTTGGATTGGACTAAAATATCGAAAAGTTTAACAAACCTTTTAAAGCTAAAATACTACCCCGTAGCTGTAAAACTTTTTAAGAATACCGGTGAAATCCCTAAAGAAGCCAGAAAACCAAGAGTAAAAATTACTGTTTGCCAGTTTGTAAGCCTAGCCAAAACCTATGGAAGAATTCTTTACGGTACAGCTGAAGATATTGCTTGTGCATACGGAATTTCAAACCTTGGGTTTAAAGAGCTTCCAGAAGATATAAGGTCTGGTGAAAGATTCGTATACATTTATGCTGAAAATAGGGAGGCGACAAAAACAATAATCGAAAAAATTCCAAGGATTGAGGCTGGAAAGTTTAAGGCTTTTGTTGTAGCTCCACTCCAAGAAACCCCTGTAGACCCTGATATAGTGCTTGTTTCAGGTAATCCAGCTCAAATTACAAGACTAATTCTTGGAATCACATGGAAGGAAAAGTTTAATGGAAGACTTTTCTTTAGCTCATCAGCCCACTCAGGTATTTGTGGGGATAGTATTGCTGCAACCTATAATCTTAACTCTCCCCATCTGGGAATCCCATGTTATGGTGCAAGAAGTTTTGCCTTATTCCAAGATGATGAGCTTGTGATGGGAATTCCAGCTAAAGACTTGGAGGATGTTGTTGATGGTTTAACAAAAACCCATGAGGCATATTTAGGTTACCCTATAACTCCAGCTAACCTTGAATCTCCACCCCCACCCCTATGGATTTTTACCATTAGACCTGAAAAACCTCCAGAAAACTGGAAGGAAAAACTTTTAAAGGCTCCAAGAAAAATTCTTTAACTCCCCTTTAAAAGGTTTTTAAGTCCAGGGTGGGTCCACCAGTTTAAAGGTATATAACGGGTTGACTCTCTAGCATAAATGGTTATGTTTGTTGAGCTGCAGCTAGGACATTTTTGTTTAAACCCCTTAAAATTCTTTTTACAACGGTTACACCAGCCAAGAACATGGTCGTAAACAAAAAATCCTATATTATATTCTCCACAAATTTTTTTGGTTCTTTTTAGGAGTTGTTCGCTTGAAGCCTCTTTTTCAACCATAATTTTTGTTATTGCTCCACCCCTAAACAAGGGATGAAGTTTTTCCTCAAGCTTAAGCTTTTCATCCAAGGATATTTTTAGGTTTTCTGGTGTGGAGGCTAGGAATGTGTAGTAGGGTGTTTCTTTTCCACCTTGAACGTTAACGGTAGACCAGCCATACCTCCAAACATCATAGGTGGCTAAACGTTGGGATGCTTCAACATCAGAAACCTGAGAAACATTTAACCTTAAACCAGTTTTCTCAGAAAACTTTTTAACACTATCGGTAAGATACTCCACAAGCTTAACAGCAAAATGTTGGGGCATTAAATCTTCGTAAAGCTCATAACCAAGATGGGATTTAACAGCCTCATTTAAACCTAAAACACTTACAGTTCCAACAGAATCCTTTAACCTAAAATAGTTTTCACCCTCCACATTTTGGGATAGGTTTGGAAGCAGGTTTTCCCTAAACCTATTCTCCATCTCCCTTCTTTTTACCTCTAAAGCTTTACATGCAAAATCTAAAACCCTATCTATACCGTTAAAAAGTTTTGTGTCATCCTTTTTAGCCTCATAAGCAATCCTTGGAAGGTTTATTGAAACATTGTTAAGACATCCAACCCTTAAAGTGTCAATCTCCCAATCTCCAGTCCAATCTGTCTCCACCCTTTCACCTGTTACAGCAAAACTTGAAACAACATTATCCCTTGTAAGGTTGGCTATATAAAGCGTGCCATATTCTGCTGCAAGCCTATGAGCTTTTTCCAGAAGCCAATCATGTTTATCTGTAAAACATTCAGACCTAAACTTTAAAACAAGTTGAGGGTTAAACAAAGGTTTTTTCTCGCTTAAATCTAGGAATACATCTAAAAGTAGGTCTAGAATTTTTTGGGTTTCATCCTCAAAATCCCCATAGGAAAGTTTTTCCTCAACACCAGTCACCCTAGAATCTTTTAGGTGGGGAGGCACCTCAACCTCAACACCAAAAGTTACACCACCAGAATTTTCAAACCCTACAGAGGAAACCTCCAACAAAAAGTTCTTTAAAACCTTTTTTACCTCCTCAACAGTTTTTCTTGCCAAAAACGGTGCAAGAAAAACGTTAAAATAGTCTACAACCTGCTCTTTAGAAACCTCACTCTGAAAACTGTTTAGGAGGGTTGCTGTTACAGAAACAGCATCAAAAAAGTTTTTTGGTTTGGTTAGGTTTGGCATGTAAGGGTTAGGTTGAAAACCTTTTTCACAAAAAAAGGCTCTTAAATCATGGTAGATGCTTGATGGGCTTAAAATCCATGAGCCTGAATCACAAATATGGATTTGACCTGAAAGATGCGCATCAGCAACCTCTCTTGGAAGACTTGTTAAAAGCATATATTCTGTTATAACTCTTCTACCAGCCGACAAACATACATGTTTAACGTTAAACCCTTTTTTTGATGCCTCCTCAACAGTTTTTTTAACATCGTGAACAGGCATCCCAAGTCTTGTTAACTTATGCCTATACTCCTCCAAGCCACTCTCAATTAAAACAGCATTAACAAACTCTCGGATTAGAGGGGCTGTCAAATATTTTATTGGAAGCTTAAGAAGCCTCTCCTCAACCTCGGAAGAAATTTTTTCAGCAACCTCTGGTGTTAAACCTGCCTCCTCAATAAGCGACATGGTTATTTTGCTTCTATCAAACTCTTCAATCGTGTATCTTGAGGTTCTAACAAGCATCCTACCAGCCTTTTTAAGAGCATACTCCTCCAAATCCTGTGAAAAATTGATAACCATTAAACCAAGCTCAGTAACCTTATACTTTTTAATAGTCTTATCAAAAGCAATAAGACCTGTGTTTACAAGGTTTTTAAGGTGGTAAACAAATTTTCCAGCATCTTTTGTAGGTTCAAGGTTAAGCATCTCCATAATTTCACTGTAGGTTAGGGGTCCCCTGTTTGCAAGCAACCTTAAAGTTTGGATTCTTATTGGTGCTGAAACAGCATTAAAAATATCTGCACTTGCTTTAGACCTCTTTTTTACCATAAAAAACACCTTTAAACCTAAAAATTTTAAAGCATACACTAACCTTTTAAATTAACTCCTACAGCTAAAGATTATCCATAAGATTTTTATTTAAATTCTGTTTATTGCTTAAATATCAGCAAAACCTTAAAGTTGTTAAAAATGACTACAGCATTCGTCCTTGTAAACGTTCAACCTGGAACTGAAGAAGAGGTTTTGAATAAGCTAAAAACTTTTGAAAACATAAAAGAAATTTATGGTATCTATGGTATCTACGACCTACTGGTAAAAATTGAGGCCGACTCTCTTGAAAAAATTAAGGAGACTGTTGACCTTAAACTTAGAAAGCTTGACAAGGTAAGATCCTCAATAACAATGATAGTTATAGAAAAGTATACTGTAACACCCTAAAACATCTAGGTTGATCTATACTATGATAACAGCTTTTATTCTTTTAACGGTAAAAGCTGGAACAGACCAAAAAACCATAGAAAAACTAAGAAAATATGGTGAGGTAAAAAACGTTTACGAAATTTATGGTGCCTACGATATTCTGGCAAGAATTGAGGCTGACTCTGAAGAAAAAATTAGGAAGATTCAGTTAGACCTAGAAAAGGATGAAAATGTTTGGTCTGCCCAGATTGTAAGGGTTATGAGTGTATGGAAAAAATCTTAAATGTTAGGTGAAGTGTTCCCAACCTTTAGCCTCAACCTTTCTCTCAACATTTTTCTCAACATAAACAATCTTTTTCTCTTTTACAACCCTACCAATAACCAAAAACCTTTTCCTTAAACTTTTTGGAGCCTTAGCAAACTTTTCGGGGTTTAAGGTTACAACTAACTCATATTCCTCCCCACCATAAAAGGCTAGGTTAAAAGGGTCTAACCTATTCAACCTAGCAAAAACTTTTGCCTCTTCTGCTATAGGTATCCTATCTAGGATAAAGCCTACCCCACTAGCCTTAGACAACTCGTAAAGACTCCATGCCAAACCGTCACTTGAATCTATTGCTGAGGTTACCCCAACCTTTTTTAGGTTTAAACCTAGGCTAAGCCTAGCCTTAGGCATATAAACAGGGTTTAAAAGCTTTTTTTTAAGGTTTGGTGGAGCCTTTAAACCTTCAAGCAAAATTTTTAGTCCAGAGCTTGTTTTACCAAACCTTCCTGAAACAGCAACCAAATCCCCAGCTTTTGCACCCCTCCTTAAAACAATATCCTCCCTTTTAGAGACACCAAAAACCACGGTTGAAATTGTTAGGTTTAAAGCCTCATTTGTGTCTCCACCAACAATTTTAAACCCATACCTTTCTGAGGCTCTCCTCAACCCCAAACCAATCTCCCTTACTTTATCCCTCCCCAAATTTTTTGGTAAACCTAAACCTACAAGAGCGGTTTGAGGTTTAACAGATTTAGCTGCAAAATCGCTTACACTCATAACCATAGCCTTCCATCCAGCCTGAAAAAAACTCATCCCAGGAGGCATGTCGGTTTTATCAACAAACATATCAACCTTTAAAACAGCAACCCTCCCATCATCAAGCATAAAACCTGAAACATCATCACCCAAAGGTAAAGCCTTTCTAGGAGGCTTACCAAAAACCTCCAAAAAAATTTTAATTATTTCTCTTTCACCAAGCCTAGCCATCCCAAATCAACCAACAAACATTAAAAATTTTAAACATAACAAAAAAATAAGGTTTAAGAGAACAATAAACAAAACTATTTTTGATGCCCCGGTAGCTAAGCCTGGTTATAGCGGCAGCCTCGTAAGTTGCAGGTCGCGGGTTCAAATCCCGCCCGGGGCTTCAATCCCGTGAGTTCGAAGCCCTATACCCTTATGCTTTAAAGGTGTTTGCTTCACCATCTAATTCTTCTGGAATGTTAACCGTTCATAACTATGATAAGCGTTTAGAAGGCCATATTAAGACTATTCTTGGACTTAAAAATGGCAAGCTAGCTC
>QMXD01000016.1 GCA_003661965.1 Candidatus Hecatellales archaeon | reverse complement strand
TTATCCTTATCGACTACATGTTAAACCTAATCAACAATGTTTTAGCAAACCTAAAAATAAACGAGGAAAAAATGCTGGAAAACCTTTACCTTACAAGGGGGAGAATTATGGCTGAGGCTGTAACCCTAACCCTAACAAAAAAAGGTTTACCACGACAACAAGCCTACAAAAAGGTTAGAGAACTCGCCCTAGAAAGCTTAACAAAAAACAAGGATTTTAAGGAGGTTTTAGAGGAGGATGAAACTATAAGAAAATTTTTGGATAAAAAGGAGCTTGAGGAGGTTTTGAATCCTGCTAACTATCTTGGAACTGCTGTTCAACAGGTTGAGGCTGCAATAGAAAAGACGAGAAGGGAAAGGGTGGAGAGAGAAGCTTCTACTCCCCTTTAAGAATTATTTCTGCAGCCATCATAGCAGCCTTTTTTACCACACTTGGACATCCTTTAGGTCCGTAGCCTCCAAGCTTAACAAACTCTTGTTGGTCTTCAACCTTTTTAAAGTCGAAGCTTCTTCCAAAAATCTTTTTTTGAACCTCAAAACATTTTACACTTCCAAACTCTTTTTTAAACCTTTCAAAAAGCTTTATTGAAAGGTTTACAGCTTTAAGGTAGGCGTTGGAGGTTACTGTTTCCTCAAGTCTATCCCTACCATAAGCCAAACTTATAGCCATAACTCCACCTAATAAGGCTCCACATGTTTCACCCATTCTTGCAACTCCCGCTGAAAGGGCTGATGCAGCTTTAAAGCTTAAACAGACTACCAATATATTGTTTACTTGTGGAGAGGAGATTTTTGAAGAGGAAAACTGTTTTTGCTGGAGTTTCTCTTCTAGCCTCAAGTATTCTAAACATGCTTGTAAGGATTGGAGTTTTTCTTGATTTTGTTGTTTCAGGTTTGCTTGTGGTTGGCGGGGTTTGTGTTTTAGCCATGAAAGAATGGGATTCTAAGGGTGTTTTTGGCTTGGTTTGTGGTTTGGCTGGATTAGCCTACACACCGATAAAACTTACCACCCTATACTTTATTTTGGCTTCCATCCTACACTTAAACAGGTTTTGGCTGCTTGGTTTAGGCTTAGTTTTTCTTATCCCCACGCTTGGTTTATGTTTAGCCTCAACCCTCCTACTTTTAAGCTATAGAAAAAGCTTTTTTAGCTCTATTAGGGTTGAGGTTTTAGACCCCATAGAAAAAAGATTTTGGTTCTTATAGCAAAAAGAAAACCAGACTTTATGGAGTTAAAGTCTAGGTTAAACCTTGAAGAGGAGGAGCTTAGAAAACATCTTAAAAAGCTTGAAGGCTTGGTTGAACTTGACTATAGGAAAAAGTATAGGCTTACAAACGTTGGAAAAGCAACTATATGAGAATTAAAGAGAAAAATTTGGCTGTATGACACTGCATTACAGTACATTACAAGTTTTTAGGTTGCCTATTGGTGTTCTTGTTATTCGAGTTTTACTGCTGTTCCGTAGGCTACTATTTCTGCTGCTCCTGTGGTAACCATTGAGGTTGAAAAACGGAAGTTTACAACGGCATCTGCACCAAGCTCTTCTGCATGTTTAACCATTCTTTCAATAGCTTCTTTTCTAGCCTCCTCCAACATTTCGGTGTAGAAGCCTAATTCTCCACCTGTAAGTTTTTTGATTCCCATGACGATGTCTTTGCCTAGATGTTTGGCTTTAATACATGAACCCCAAACTAAACCTAAAACTTCAACAATTTTTTTGCCTGGGATTTCGCTTGTTGTTGTAACCAAAATTTTCTTTTCAGCCAAGAGAAGACACCAAACAAAATTTTTTATTTTAGTGGGACATACATGGAGCTTCTTGATGCACCAACACCTGGAGCTCCATGTTCAACCTTTTTAACTGTTATCGAAAATTCACCAAGTAAATGTCCAATCATTTCTGGGGTGATTTTTACAGGGATAAATTCTTTACCGTTATGGACACCTATGGTTGCTCCAACCATTTCAGGTAGAATAACCATATCTCTACAATGGGTTTTTACTATTTCTTTTTCTAGTAGCCCCTTTCTTTTAAGCTCCCTAATCCTTTCAAGAAGTTTTCTATGTTCTATGGGTAAACCTCTAAGAAGCTTTCTTCTAGCCTTAGATGGTAGAAGCCTAACAAACTCATCCATAGGCATTTGTTGAAGCTGGTTTAAAGTGTAACCCCTATAAACAAATTCTCTAGGCATAACCTTTATCCCCCTAAAAAATCTTTACAGCCCCATATATACTTTACCCGAAGCCTTAAACAACCTTTCTTGCTCTTCTCTCCCTAGCCCTACCTGTTGTTTTTGCAGCTATCAAACCAACCTTTCTACCAGGTGGAGCTGTTTTTGACACTGTTGTTGGTTTTCCTGGATGTTTATGTCTTCCACCACCAAACGGGTGGGATGCAGCTATCATTGCAACACCCCTTGTTATAGGATACTTTCTACCCCTAGACCTCACCCAATAATATTTTTCACCAGCCTTCATAAACGGTTTATCGGTTCTTCCAGAGGCAGCTACAACACCTATGGTTGCATAAGCCTTCCCATCAACAACCGTAGTTTTACCTGAGGAAAGCCTAATGGTTGTTCCGGCAGGGGTGTGAGCAACAACCATTGCATAGGCTCCAGAAGCCCTAGCAAACTTTCCACCATCATTAGGTCTTTTCTCAACATTATAAACAATAACTCCCTCAGGTATTTTTGAAACTGGAAGAATGTTTCCAACCTCTAAGGGTGCATCCTCACCAACCCATATTTCCTGTCCAGCATACATACCTTCACATGCAAGATTATAGAAGGCTAAACCGTTTTCAAGCTTGATTAAGGCTAAAGGTGTCCCCCTACCAGGATCATGAATTAAGGCTTCAACAACACCTTTAACAGTAGCCCCACCAAACTTTTCTCTTGGAGGATACCTTGCAGGGGCTACCCTACGATGGGTTAAAGCTCTAAAGGTTGGGGTTCCTCTACCCCTACGTTGAACACGGATACGTTTACCCATAATCCTCCACCAGACAGAAAAGGGGTTGTAGATATTTTTATGTGGTTTAGGTTTAATAAAAACCTTAAGGTTTAGAGGATACCTATCCTAATAGCCAAATCTGAAGCCTTAAACTCTGGTTTAAGCTTAATAAAAGCCTTTTTTTCACCTGTTGGAGTTATAAGAACGTTAACCTTTTCAACCTTAACCTCATAAAGCTTTTCAAAAGCCTGTTTAACATCACCCTTACTAGAATTCCTATCAACCATAAAAACAAGCTTATTCTCCTTCTCAATAAGAGGAACAGTATCCTCGGTAATCACAGGGTAAAGAAGAATCTTCTCCAAACTTTTTTTAGCCAAACCAAACCACCTATAAGGCTAAAAGACCATCAATCTCCCTAAGAGCAGACTCACTCAAAATTGTTAACCTTCCAAGATGGGTTCCAGGTGCAAGCAACTCAACGTTTAAGCTTTTAGGTGTTGCAACATCAACCCCAGGAATGTTTGATGCAGCCCTCCTCAAAACCTTATCCTCACCAACAATAAGCAAGGGACCCTTAGCATGTTTAAACCTTCTACCTCTCCTTTTACCCTTACCAGCCCTAATCCTTCGACTATTATGGATTCTTTTAAGCTCCTCCTCCAATCCAAGAGCCTTAAAAACATCCTTCAACCTTCTTGTTGTTGAAACCTTCTCAATATCATCCTTAACAACTATAGGCAAAATAGGAATATTTGAAACCCTATGCCCACGTTTCTCAACCAACTCTTTTTTGGCTGTTGCTGCTAAAGCAGACTTTAAAGCAAGCCTTTTCTCCTTCCTATTAATCCTTTTAACAATAATTTTTTCTGGTGTTGGAGGATGAGCAACCCTACCACCAACAGTCCCAGGAATAAAAGCACCCTGACCTGCTCTAGGTGTCCCCTCACCCTTAACCCTAGGAATCCTAGCAATCCCTAAACCAACACCCCTAGATTCAGCGGTAGTCCTCTTACCAGCCATAGGATCCCTACCCTGAGGTTGAAACCTTCTAGACTGAATAGCCAAAACAGCCCTTTTAACCACATCAGATCTAATCGGAGTTAAAAAAACCTTTGGAAATTCAGCCTTACCAACAATCTCCCCATCTAAACCATACACAGGTAAAAGGTTTTGGTTTTTAAACTCCTCGAGAATCCTCTCCCTTTCAACGGTTTTTTCAGCAGCCATCCCCTTTTTCACCCAACATGAATATAGGTGATTTGAGGTTTAGCAAAGGTTTCAGGTCCACGTACAGCATGTCTAAGCCTAATTAAACGTTTAACAGGACCTGGAACACTACCCTTAAGCAACATGTAGGGTCCACGTATAACACCATACCTATGAAAACCTCCTTTTGGTGTTATTTCGCTTCCATCAGAACCTATCTTAAGAATCCTTTTATTGTATTCTGTTCTTTGGAAGAAGCCAAGCTGTCCTGCTCTAGGCACAGTATACATTACTGTTGCAGGTGACCATGGTCCAATACATCCAACACCACGTTTTGTTTTACGTGACTTATGTTGGAGAAGATGAACTCCAAAACGTTTAACAGGACCTGCAAACCCTTTACCCTTGGTTATGGCTGAAACATCCACATATTCACCTTCACTAAAAACATCGGATACCGATACACGTTTACCCAAAATACTTTTTGCATACTCAAATTTTTCTTTAACATCCTTTCCTCCTATAGGTATCTCCATAAGCTCGGGTTTTTTCTTGTGGATACCAGCCTCCCTTGGAACTGTTGAAACAATAACTCTTAACTCAGAAACCCTGTCAAGGTTTTCTTCCAACCTTTTTAAGCCTTCATCTTGTGGGGGTAGGTTTTCTGGTAGGGTTAAAACTCTGTCAAGGTCTTTTGGAAGGTTTTCACTCCAAACCTCTGTTAGAGTTTTTAAACCGTAGGGTGTCTGCTCATAAGCCCTAACCGCACAAACCCATAAGGGTGGAGTGTCTAAAACCGTTATCGGACAAAAAACTTCCTTACCATAGTTTGGCGACTCCTTATTGTCTTCGATAACAAACCCATAGGTCATACCAGCCTTATACCCTGCAAACCCTAAAAGCTTAGGCTGAGGAATTTCAGGCCAATACCTTATTCTTGCAACCATTCTTTTAGCACGTACTCTAGGTCTAAAAGCCATTGAGCCTCTTCTAGGTGCGCTTTTTCTCCTATGACCCATTTCCTTTTCACTTTAGGTTTATGCAAAACACCAATGGAGGCTTACCTATTTAAGTTTTCTCTTACCTCCTCTAAAATTTAAAGGTTTATCCGTAATCTTTTATGGTGTGGGTGAGGTTTGATGGGTTGGCTTGCAGAAAAACTTTTAGATTTTGATGCTAGAAAGGTTGCAGATAAAATATGTTCTCTGCTTAAAAGGTTTGTTGAGACTTCTGGTGTTAATGGTGTTGTTGTGGGTGTTAGTGGAGGTTTAGACTCCGCTACAACAGTATCCCTGTGTGTTAAGGCTTTAGGCTCTGAAAAGGTTATAGCCGTATTTATGCCTGAAACCGAAACCTACAACCCAAAAGATGCTGAAGACGTTAAAACTCTCACAAAAAATTTGGGTGTTCAACTTTACGAGGTTAACATTTCAAACCCTATAAAAGTTTTAATGGAAACAATTCCTGTTTCAGACTCTAAAGACCTAAAGTCTAACGGAAACCTTAAGGTTAGAGTTAGAACGGTTACCCTCTACTATTTTGCAAACAAGTTTGGTAGACTTGTTGCTGGAGCAAGCAACAAAAGCGAAATTTTAACAGGCTACTATACTAAGTGGGGTGATGGAGCCTCAGATGTTCTTCCAATAGGAAGCCTCTACAAAACCCAAGTTAGAAAGGTTGCATGTCATATTGGGGTTCCTGAAAACATTATAGGTAAGGTTCCAACAGCAGGTTTATGGGTTGGACAAACAGACGAGGATGAACTAGGTATCAAATATGATGTTTTAGACCCTATCCTTTACGGCTTGTTTGACCTAAAGATGGGTTATGAGGATGTTGCAAGAGATGTTGGTGTTTCTGTTGATGTTGTTGAGAGGGTTGTGGGGATGGTTAGGAAAAACGAGCATAAAAGGTGTGGTATACCAACCATAGAAGCCTTTTAAGCAAAACCAACAACGCTAATTTTATCTTTCTCAGACTCTAATTTCACCTATAGGTTTAACTGTTTGAGGTAAAGATTTTTGGGTAGAAGAAGAAAAAGAAAAACCATAAAAATCGTTAAAAAGAAGCTTCCAAAATATTTTGTTTGCCCAAGATGTGGTGCCCGCTCCGTGGTTGTTGTGGTGGAGGGTGAAATGGCAAAGGTTAAATGTAGCCAGTGTGGTTTAAGTGCAAACCTCCAAATCGTAGGTCCAAGCCACCCTGTAGACATCTATTGTAGGTTTAGCGACCTTTTTTATGCTGGAAAAATAGGCTAAGTTTTAGGTTGGTTAAAGAGGAGGTAAACATGCTTTCAGAGTGTAGCGAAAAATATAGAGAATATTTTTCTATGCTTGAGTCTGAGCTTCAAAAACTTTTTGGGTTAGCTGATGAGGCTAAAGCCAAAGGTTTTGACCCTAAAAAAACTGTTTACGAGGAGATAAGGGTTTCAAAAGATTTTGCTGAAAGAGTTGAATGTATGGTTGGACCTAAAGGTGTTGCTAAAAGAATTCGTGAGTTAAGCCATATGCAAAGAGCCCATTTAGCGTTTAAGATTGCTGAAGAAATTCTTTATGGTGGCTTTGGAAAAATGGAAAGCGAGAAGGCTGCTGAGCAGGCTATTAGAACAGGCACAGCAATCCTAACCGAAGGTGTTACAGCAGCACCCATCCAAGGAATAGTAAAAGTTAAAATTAAACAACGTCAAACAGAACGTGGAACCTCAAAATATTTGTCTATCTATTTTGCTGGTCCTGCTAGGTCTGCTGGTGGAACTGAGCTTGCATTGGTTGTTGTTTTGGGGGACTATGTTAGAAGACTTTTGGGTTTAGATGTTTATAGGGTTTCTGATGAGGAGGTTTTAAGGTTTATTGAGGAGCTTAGACTTTATGAGCGTGAAGTTTCACGTTTCCAGTTTCATGTTGATGATGACACTATAGCCTATATTCTACGTCATCTACCTGTTGAGGTTACAGGGATAAAAACAGACCCTGCTGAGGTTTCATCTTTTAGGGATATTCCAACGATAGAGACTAATGCTGTTAGGGGTGGTGCTTTAAGAGTTATAAACGACGGTATTGCTGGGAGAGCAGGTAAGGTTTGGAAGGTTATTGAAGAGTTAAACCTTCAGGGTTGGGATTGGCTTAAAAACATAGTTGTAGCTAAAAACGAGGAGGGTGAATCAAACTATCTTCAAGACATTATTGCTGGAAGACCTGTCTTCTCCTTCCCCTCAAACTCAAAGTTCGGTGGAAGGTTTAGGTTAAGATATGGACGTGCAAGAAACACTGGGCTTGCAGGTGTTGGTGTTCATCCAGCAACAATGGTTATGCTTAACGGGTTTATTGCTGTTGGAACCCAGTTAAGACTTGAACTTCCCGGGAAGGGTGGTGTTGCAGGTTCTGTTGACACGGTGGAGCCTCCTATTGTAAGGTTGAAGGACGGTTCTGTTGTTAGGGTTGAAAGTGTTGAGGATGCTTTAAAGTTGAAAGACCAAGTTGAAAAAATACTTTTTCTTGGAGACCTTCTTGTCTCCTTTTCAGAGTTTTATGAGAATGAGAAGCCTTTGGTTCCTTCAGGTTATGTTGAGGAGTGGTGGGTTTGGGATTTAAAAAAGGCTTTAAAGGAAAAGTTTAACGGTTCTCTTGAAAAGTTTTCGGAGGCTATAGGTGTTAAGCTTGAAAGTTTAAAAAACATTGTTGAAAACTTTCTTGTTGTTAAGCCAAACCCGGTTGAAGCATTAAAAATTTCTTTAAACCTAAAAGTTCCACTCCACCCAAAATACACCTACTTTTGGAGAAACCTAACGTTAAAAGAGTTTTTTAGGTTAAGGGAGGCTGTTTTAAACGGGAAAAGAGATGTTGATTTTGAAGGCTTCACCAAAAAAATTGTTTTAGGGTTTAACCCTGAAATAAAATCTATTCTTGAGAGGCTTCTAGTTCCCCATAAGATTTTTGAGGATAAAATTGTTGTTGATGAAGAAGCCCCTGTTTTGGCTGTATGTCTAGGTTTAAACAAAAACCTTAAAGAGTCAGATTTTCAGGATGGGAATATTTTAAGGGTTGTAGGTGAGGCTGCAGGTTTTGAGGTTAAAGATAAGTATCCGTTTTTTGTTGGGGCTAGGATGGGTCGACCTGAAAAAGCTAAAGAAAGAAAGATGAAACCTCCTGTCCATGTTCTTTTCCCTGTTGGTTTGGCTGGAGGCTCCCAGAGAAACCTTGTTGAAGCCTCACAAAAGGTTGTTGAGGTTGATGTTGTTAAACGTGTATGTCCAAAATGTGGAACTCAAACCTTTAACCCCATATGCCAAAAATGTGGTGTAAAAACGGTTATTCAGGGGTTTTGTCCAAACTGTGGAAAAACCTTAAACGAGGATGAGGATGTCTGCCCAAACTGTAAAACTGAGGGGAAATTCTATGTTAAACAGTTTATAGATTTGAGGGAATATTTGGAGGAGGCATGTAAACGTCTAGGTTTAAGTTTCCCTACACTTGTTAAGGGTGTTAAAGGTTTAACAAACAAAAGAAAGATACCTGAACCTTTGGAGAAGGGTTTACTTAGAGCCAAATACGGTTTAACAGTTTTTAAGGATGGAACCATAAGATACGATTTAACAAACGCTCCACTAACCCATTTTAAACCATCAGAGATAGGTGTACCAATCCAAAAGCTTTTAGAGCTTGGGTATAGGGAAGACTATAAAGGTGAACCTTTAAAAAACCCTGAACAAATATGTGAGCTTAAGGTTCAAGACATTATTATTCCTGAGAAATGTGGAGATTTTCTTGTTAAGGTTGCATGTTTTATTGACGAGTTGCTTGAAAGGTTTTATGGGCTTAAACCCTACTACAACGTTAAAACTAGGGATGACCTTGTAGGTCATCTTGTTGTTGGATTATCACCCCACACCTCAAACGGTGTTCTTGGCAGAATCATAGGTTTTTCAAAGCTTAACGTTTGTTATGCTCACCCCCTATGGATTTCAGCCAAAAGAAGAGATTGTGATGGAGATGAGGATGCAATAATGCTTGTTTTAGACGTTCTTTTAAACTTTTCAAGAGAATATATACCGGCTCAAATTGGGGGGATAATGGATACACCCCTACTCCTAACATTAACAGTAAATCCTTTTGAGGTTGACGACCAGGTTTGGTCTTTAGACCTATGCACCATCTACCCACAAGAATTCTACGAGAAAACATGGGAGGGTATCCCTTCTAAGCATGCCTCAAACCTTATAGATATGGTTATGTTTAGGCTTGGAAAACCAAGCCAATATGAGGGTTACGGGTTTATGCATAACGTTTCAAACATAAACATTGGTATACGTGAAAACACCTACAAAAAGCTTGAAACAATGATGGATAAGCTTCAAAGCCAAATGTTTCTTATGGATAGAATTGAGGGTGTTGATAGTAGAGATGTTGCTAAAAGGGTTTTAAACGTCCACTTTATGAGGGATATTGTTGGAAACCTTAAAGGTTTTGCAACCCAAGCCTTCCGATGTAAAAAATGCAACCAAAAGTTTAGAAGGATACCCTTAAAGGGTAAATGTCTAAAATGTGGTGGAGAGCTTACCCTAACAGTTTATAGGGGGACAGTTGAAAAATATTTGGAGGCTGTTAGATGGCTTGCAAAAACATACAAAATTGAAGACTATTATAGGCAGAGGATAGAACTTGTCTCAGACGAAATAAACATGGTTTTCACAGAGTCGATAAGGGAGGAGGAAAAGAAAAAAACTTTAACAGAGTTTATGTAAAAATTTTTTGGGAAGCCTTTTTGGCTGAAGAAAATTTTCATCCAAACGCATATATCCCATCAATAAGGAATAGGAAGGCTGGTTTAAAGGCTAGAAGCCTAATCTTAAACAGCATAGCCAAAACACCACTTAAACCAAGAGAACTACGTTCAAAAACAGGTTTATCTCTTTCCTCCCTCCACTATCACCTAAAACTTCTGGAAAAACATAGGCTTGTTAGAAAAAGAAAAATCGGTAAAAAAAGGTTTATAGTTGAGGAAACCGGGCTAGGTCAAAAACAAATCCAAAATTTTACCTAGCCTTTAAGTTTTTATTTTTTTAACGTGAAAAATTCTTTATGCCAACAGAGCTTTTAATAGCCTGTTTAATCGCCCTACTCCCAACATTCATAATTTTTCTGGTTTTATTTTTTCTGGGTATGGAGGATACCTTATGGAGTATTTTTGGTCTTGGAATTTTAGGTTGGATTATAGCCCTCCTCCTAAGAATCATACCACTCCAAACACCAGCCAAAATTTATGGGTTAGAATTCACATCAACCTTTTGGAATCTCCTATACACATCAATACTTGCAGGAGTATTTGAGGAGAGTATACGTTACATTCTAATGAAAAAGGTTTGGTTTATACGTCAAAGCTTTAGACATATAACATCTTTTGGTTTAGGCTGGGGTTTTGGGGAAGCAGCCATAATCTATGTTGGAGCCCTAACCTCCCTATGGATGATGGGGAAACACCTCACCCTTCTAGAGATGCTTCCTGGAGCTGTTGAAAGAAATTTGGCTGTGGTTATACATGTAGCCTTAACCTTTATCCTTTTTAAAGCCATGGTCTCCCTAAGGTTTTTATGGTTTGCTATGGGTATCCATGCTGGGGTAGACCTTTTAGCAGCAGTCTCCCACTATACCTACCATCTACCAGTCTGGATTGTTGAAGGAGTTTTGGCTTTAGCCTCACTAACAATACTTTTCTACGCATATATACTGGTAAAAGGTTTAACCCCAACAAGCTACCTTAACCTTTCAGGTTTAGGGGAATGAAGCTTAAAATAGCCTTAGTCCAGTTTGCTAGAGGAGAAAACTTTAAAGATAACGTTGAAAGAATGAGAAAAATTCTTAGCAGCATCAAAAACGTTGAAATCGTATGTTTACCTGAAGCATGGGTTGGGAAGGCTCTTATCCTAAAACCCGAAGATGTCAACCACATCCTTTCAAGCATAGGTGAAATTGCAAAAAGAAACAGGTTTAACATTATCTTGGGAGGATTTTTTACTAAACGCGAAAACCGAATAATTTCAACATGCCACCTAATCAATAGTAGGGGAGAGGTTGTAGGTTTCACGGATAAGCTTTTCCCCTCAGCAGCAGTTGGAGAAAGAAGGTTTGCAAGCTTCGGAGAAAAACTAGAGGTTTTCACGGTTAACAATGTAAAGTTTGGGGTTGTAATCTGTGTTGACATAATGTATCCTGAAATAGTAAGAAAACTAGCCTTAAACGATGCAAAAATAATTTTTAACCCAGCAAACATACCAAAAAACAGGATTAAACTTTGGGAGCATATAGGCATAACAAGAGCAAGCGAAAACACAGTATACTATGTTTTTGTAAACAACACAAAAACAACCTACCCTGACGGAAGAAAAGTTATGGGTGAAAGCTTTATAGCAGCACCAAACGGAGAAATAGTCTTTAAAGCAGACGAATCTGAAAACGTTTTCCATGTTAAACTAGACCTATCAACAATAGAAAAAGTTAGGGAACGTTGGCCCTACCTTTCAGACATAAAAAACCTAAAAACCCTTAACAACCCCTCCATGAAAAACATCACTTAAATGGGGGTCCTCAGAAAAAACCTTCTCCAAAGTTTTAGGTGAAACCTTAATCTTTATCCTTTTTGTTCTCCCATACCTTCCAAGGTTTGCTATTTGTGTATTTACAATTCCAAGCATAGCAAGCTCGTTTAGGAGGCTGCTAACCCTTCTCTGGGTTAAAACCTCAACCCCAAGCCTACCACACAAACTCCTATAAGACTCATAAAGCCTCCCACTTGTAATCTCATGGTGAGGACTCTCAACATACAAAACATAAAGAAGTATCTTTGAGTGGAGCGGTAGTGTGCTTAAAACTTCAAAAACCCTATCATGCTCAATCTTTCTTTTAGCCTCATAAACATGCTCCTCCCTAACAATAGGATACCCCTGCCTTTCAGCAATCTCACCAGCAACCCTAACAAGGTCAAGAGCCCTTCTAGCATCCCCATGCTCAGAAGCAGCCAAAGCAGAACAAAGGTTTAAAGTTGACTCTGGAAAAACTCCAGGACGAAAAGCCAGCCTAACCCTTTGAAGCAAAATATCCCTTATCTGTTCAGCTGTGTATGGCTTAAAAACCATCTCCTCCTCGCTTAGGCTGCTTAAAACTCTTGGGTCAAGCATCTCCTTAAAGTAGAGGTCGTTAGAGATTCCTACAACCGTAAGCCTACTGTTTTTTAGCTCCTCGTTAATTCGTGTGAGAGTGTAAAGAATTCCATCCCCATAGTTTCTTACAAGAACATCAACCTCGTCAAGAACAACGATAAAAGGTGAACCTAAAAACTCTAAACAAGACTTAAACCTTTTTAAGACTTCAGCTGTTGCAAGCCCTGTAAAAGGAATTTTTATCCCCAGAGTGGAACACATAGCTGAAACAACCCTATACTCCGTCCCAACAGTCCTACAGTTTATATAGCAAACGTTTATCCTCCTACCAACCTCTAAACCCTTCCTATAAAGCCTACCAAGAACATGACGTGCAACAGCAGTTTTACCTGTCCCAGTTTTACCGTAAACAAAAAGGTTTGAACATTTAAGGTTTCTAAGTGAAGGTGCTAAAACCTCCCCAAACCTTAAAATCTCATCCTCACGATGAGGAAGCTCATCAGGTATAAAATCATGTCTAAGAACATCATGGTTAAGAAAAATTGGAGAATCACCAGTAAACCTCTCAAACAAACATTCAAGCTTATCAGCCGACAAGAAGTATCCCCAAAAAGACTACACTAACCCAGAAAAATAAACTGTTTCATACAAAAAACATGAGAACAAACACAAAATAATAAGATAGATCAGCCTGATCATCAAAAAGGGGTGGCTGCTTAAACCATAATATTGTAGAGGTCTTTAAGCTTTTGATGGATACCCTTAAAAAGCACCCCAGCCTGAACCCTATTAAACTCCATGTTTAAACGTTTAACAGCCTTAAAAGCCCTCTCAGGATTTTTTTTGAATAAGGTTTTTAAGATTAGGTAGGTTGTCTCATCGTTCGGGTAGTTACGAACCCTATTATTCCTCCTATTTGGAAGATAAAAATAGACACGTCGAACACTTATACCTAAAACTCTAGCAGCCTCCCTAGAATTTAAACTACACTCCTCATAAAAATCCATGAAAAGCTTAAGCCTCTCTTTTTTTGGAATAAACCCAACAAGCTCTCTTAGAAAGTCTACCATCCCCAGACACCCCTTAATTTCCACTGGAAAACTAGAAGACTTGGAGTGAGTTAAGCATACCACCACAAATTAAAGTTACCATAGAAAACTCTAAACTATATCCTCTAAAGCAATTGTCAAAAAGTTTAACACAATATAACCTAACTCTTAATGCTATAACACCAAATATGCTACCCTTTAGACAGCTTTACCTAAAAATAATAGCTGATAATAGAAGAATGATGTGTGCCGTAGACTATTTGGTTGTTCACCTTTTTCTAAAACTTTCTAAAATTTTTTCCAGTGGAAATTAAGGGGTCTCCCCCCTTTCTCCTCCTGCTGAAAACTCAAAACTCTCCTTAATTTTTTCACTTATCCTATAGGTGTAGGGTATTGTAGTTGTATCCCTTTCAACGTAACCCTGCAAAAAAAGCTTTTTCATAAGCCTACTTGAATGCTCCCTAGTCTTACCTATAACCTCCCTTATCTCCGAAGCTGTTTTAGGTCCACTTGTCGCCAAAACCCTTAAAACAGTCATCTCCGTCGGTGTTAACCTTGCAAGTTTAACATCTTCACTTTTAATCCTAAAAAAACCGTTTCCAGTGGAAGGTGAGGTGGGGGAGCCAAAAGTTTTCTTATCCTTAACAGGAAGACTCGTCCTTCTAATTCTTCTTGATAAACCTTGAACCTTTTCTTCAACCGCAGTTAAAGCCCTTACAATATTAACCTGTGCTCTTAAGACATCCTTTACGCTCTCATTTAGTTTGTGGATGCTTTTTTCATACTCGCTGCTTTTACCTTTAAACTCAGCAGCCTCTATAAGGCTTTTCTCAACCCTAAAACCTATCTCACCAACTTTTTCTTCAAGACCTGCTATCCTCCTGTTAACGTTAGCAAGAATAGGTTGAATTAGGTCGTTAAACTCTTCAAGGTTTAGTCTTTTAACGTGTAGTCTACCAAGAATAAGGGTTGACAGGGCTAAAAGAAAGGCTGAGGCTGCCAATATCAGGGTTAGGTTTTGCTCTAACATTTTAAAAACCTGTGATTTGTGTGATATGTGACATCACATCACAAGTTACATGTAACCTAAACCAATATAAAAAAGTCACGGTTGATATCACAAAAACAAGACTGTTGGAGCTGAAAGCCTCCTAACACCCTCTTTACCCTTGAAAAGGCTAAAAATTAGGCTATAAACGTTGTTTTTGTGAGGTTATTTCTGGGGGCATATTGCTTTGATGTCACGACTAATGTTAAGTGTGATTGTGATATCACAATATCACACATCACAAGTCACATATCACAACCTAAAATCATACATCCCTAGATGACGAGTATTCAATCAAGACTTTTTCAATTTCTCTTCTTACAATGTTTAGGGCTTCTAACCTGCTATCCTCATCTTTTAACAGTTTTTCCTGCATTTCTAGATAGTCTCTTAGCTTATTCGAGATTTCGATGGATTGGAGTATGAGGGAGGATGAATCTGCTAGTTTTAGGTATCCTAGGAGAAAAATCGTGTATATCGACCTTATTATGTTTCTTCTGGCTTGTTTCAATGTCCTATTAAAGGCTCCTCTACTTATTTTTCCCCTACTCCTAAAATAAGTCTTTTCTTCAGATTTAACTTCATTTTTCAAGAAATTTTTGGTCAAAACTTCAATTAGAACAGTTTCTAGTTGAGCTTTTGTTAGATTACTGTTTTTTAGTAGTATTTCTAGGATTGGGTCGCTGTTTAGGGATTTTATTAGCTTTTGGACTTCTTCTTTGCTCTGCAAAATAGGGGTTCAGCTCCCTTTTCTATTGAATACAGTTTTGTATACAAAACTTATGACTAAAAAATTTTGTTGTGTGAAAGTTTTTTGATGTTCGATTTTTTGGAGGGTTTACATAGAAATTCTCTCGGAGAAAGGTTTATAACCTAAAATTTTTTCACATGCTTTTTCAACCTTATCCCTATACTCTGGCATGGTATAAACTCTAACTATGTCTATGAATTCTGAGAGGGCTGAGAGGATCGGTGAAACTTCCCTTACTTTTTGAACCCTTTTACCTTCCGCTGTCTTTTTATAGATGAGGATTTCTGAGCGTCTTCTTTCAACAGGATTTACTGGGACTGATAAAAGTTGAGGCACATCTATTATCACATAGTCAGCATCTATGTTTGCTTCTTCCCCTATCTCAGACTCTATCCTTTTTCTGATTGCCACCTTATTGATTAGGTTTGTGAAAAAATCGTTTCTTTGGTGTAGGATAAGCTCATAGGTGCTTTTAAACAGCCTCCTATTTTTTAGGTTTGAATAGATTTTGTAGGCTTTAACAAGATGGTTTTTAGTTTCACTTTTTAAGGATTCCAAGTCCAACATAACCTTATAATCGTCAAGCCTAAGAAACTCTTCAAGAGATTTAAGAGGACATAAACCTAACTCTTCATGGGCAAAATCCATTGCTCTAGCAAGCATAACGTTTGCTGCTCTAACAGTCCTATGGAAGTAGACAACGTTAAACATTTCTATCCTTGAGATTATGTAGGATTCAAGAACACCAAAAGCTCCTGAATAGTCTGCTGCTAGCTTCCCTTCTATAAGGTCTAGGGATTCAACAAGCCTATAAACATCAAACCTACCATATTCAACCCCTGCAAAATAGGAGTCTCTTAAAAGGTAGTCCATTATGTCTGAGGAGAAATGTCCAGCTATAATCTGGTTTAAAAACATTTTATCTTTAACGTTTAACCTTCCAACAGCCAACTTTGAAAGCTCAACCTTTGAATATCCATACCTCTCTAAAACGTCTCCTATCTCAGTTTCCCTTATAATCCTCTCCCCAACGTCCTCATGGGTTAAACCAGTATACTTATCTAAGATTTCCTCATAAACATGGGAAAACGGTCCATGACCAACATCATGAAGCAAACCTGCAAGCCTAAGCTTTTGAACCTCATCTTCTGTTAGGTAGCCTTTCTCCATAAGATGGTTTCCTATTAAACCTGAAACATGCATAGTTCCTATTGAATGAACAAACCTTGTGTGGATGGCTCCAGGGTAGGTTAGGTCTGCACATGCTAACTGTTTAATTCTTCTAAGTCTTTGGAAGGCTGGAGAATCTATAACCTCTTTTTCAACCTCTGTAAAGTGGATGTAGCCGTGGACAGGGTCTTTTATTTCCCCCACCCATTTCAATTCTAAGCCTACTCTCCCAGAGAGTTTGATAGTTCAAGAAGGATTCTGTTAGTATGAATATCGTTTTCCCGGTAAATAAACACGGAGGAGAAGGCTATTTTCCTAAATCTTGAGGCTAGGTTTTCAGCTAAAATTCTTGCTATGTTTGCGTTTTTATGTCCTATTATAAGGGTTGAGGAAGCCATGGTTAAACTTGTTTTAGGGGTGGCTAAAGCAACAGTTCCAACCCTCCTATTTTTCCCCTCAAAAAAGAATCCGAAAACAGCGTTTTCAAACTCGACATAGTAGACTGTAAATTTTCTTCCTTCCCTTTCCACGGATTTAAAGCCTGACCTTGGAAAAGCCATAAAGGTTTAACCCTAAAAGATTAGTGGGAAAAGGTTAAATTAGAACTTTAGGCTGGGAGGATGAGGGAAAGAAAAAAGGTTTGGATGGATAAAATTCTTAAAACCTTAAAAAAACATTTTGGCTGTGTAGGTTTTGAGCTTGAAGACCCATTTAAGCTTTTGATTGCAACAATTTTAAGTCAGCACACCTCAGACAAAAACAGTATTAAAGCTTTTAACTCTCTTGAGGGGAAGGTTGGGGTTAAACCTGAAGTTTTGGCTGATGCTAAGGTTGATGTTATTGGGGAGGCGATAAGGTCTGCTGGTTTATGGAGGGTTAAAGCCAAAAGAATAAAGGAGGTTTCAAAAACGGTTTTAAAGGAGTTTTCTGGAGACCTTTCAAAGGTTTTTAGTCAGCCTCTAGAGGAGGCTAGAAACAGTTTACTTAAACTTCCTGGTGTTGGAAAAAAGACTGCTGATGTGATTTTGGTTTTTTCAGGTGGTATGCCTGTTTTTCCTGTTGACACCCACCTTTTTACCTTGGCTAAAAGGCTTAAAATTTCAGATGCTAAAGACTATGAGTCTGTTAGGGAGGCTTATGAAAAGCTTATTCCACCAGCCATAAGGGGGGAAGCCCACCTACTACTCCTAAACCTAGGTAAAAAATACTGTGTGGCTGGAAAACCTAAATGTTGGGGTTGCCCCATTAAAAGGTTTTGCCCCTATCCAGAAAAAACCTCTAAAAATTCTTTTTAGAGTTTCTGCTAATTTAACTTAGCCTTGCAGCCTCAATTTACATTTTTAAATTAACTTTTTGCCAGACTTTTATGGTTTAAGCCTCTCCCTTTACATTCAGGTTGGTCTTGAAATCTTATATTGTGTTTTCTAGTTTTCTAGTTGGGGGTTTATTCTTTGGCTTCAAGGTTTATAAAAAACTGGGATAGGGAGGAAAAAGGCTCTATATTTGAAAGGATTAGTGGAAAAATTCATCGTAAACCACCTTTACGTGAAAGACTTTCAAACTCAATTTAT
>QMXD01000015.1 GCA_003661965.1 Candidatus Hecatellales archaeon | reverse complement strand
GTTTTAGGGTTTGAAGAACCCCCACAAATTTTAGGGTTAACTGTTTATGGGCTGAACCCTCCTCCAAAGGATAGTTTTTAAGCCAACCTATCGTTGAAGCTTTAAGCCTACAAAGAGGACCAAGAAACCATCCCCAAACAATCCTCATCCAAAAAAACGTGAAAACTTTTGAGATTTTTGATGGCTTAACGTTTTCCTCGTCAAAAATAAAGCCTAAGGCTACAGCTAAAGCCTTCTCAGACAAAACAACAAAATCACCGTTTTCCACCCTACCCTTAAGCATCTCCTCCAAAGTTTTAGCCAAATCCATTTTAGGCTTCCAAATCTTCGAAGAAACCTTTACAACTCTATATTTTACCATAAACCCTCTCAACAAAACTGTTATCCGTAGGTTTAGGTTAAAGTTTTAGGCTTATAAGCCTTAAATTTTGGTGGAAAGGGAGAAAATTGGAAAACATGAGTGTTTTAGGTTTGGATGTTGGTGGAGCAAACATTAAGGCTGTAAACCTAAGAAAAAAGGGAGAAAAAATTGTGGCTAAAGGCAAAATTAAATATTTCCCTATTTGGAGAATGGGGAAAGAAAAACTTCTAGATGCTTTAAAAGAAACCGTTTTTAGCCTTGTTGATGTGGAAAAGCTTAACAGTGTCGGTGTTACAATGACCGCTGAAGTTTCAGACGTATATTTTTCTAAGGTTGAAGGGGTAAACCATGTTTTAAACACTTTAAAAAAAGTTTTTCCAGAAAAAATTATCCGTGTTTTAGATGTAAACGGAAAACTTTTATCCTTAAAAAAGGCAAAAAAACAACCCTATAAGGTTGCATCAGCAAACTGGATGGCTACAGGATGGCTTGTTTCACAGCAAATAAAAAACTGTTTGGTTGTTGATGTTGGAAGCACAACAACAAGCCTAATCCCAATAGCAAACGGAAAAGTTGCTGCCAAGGGGAAAACAGACCTAGAAAAACTTTTATGTGGAGAACTTGTTTATACAGGGGCTTTAAGAACAAACCTAGCAGCAATAACAGGCAAGATTCCTGTTAAAAACGGTTATGCCTTTGTTTCCTCAGAGCTTTTTGCTTTATCTGGAGATGTTCACCTAATCCTTGGAAACATAACCAGAAAAGACTATACCACGGAAACTGCTGATGGTAGAGGAAAAAGTCTTAGGGAGGCTATGGCTAGGGTTGCAAGGGTTGTATGTGCAGACCTAAACATGTTAAACAAAAAAGAAATAACGGAAATTTGTAGGTATGTTTACGGGGAACAGCTTAAACAGATAACCCAAGCAATAAAAAAGGTTTTAAAAAGACTAAAAAAGAAGACAGGAGAAAAAAGTGTTCCTGTTGTTGTTACAGGTTTAGGTAAAAGGTTTTTGGCTTGGAAGGCTGCGGAAATGGCTGGAGCTAAAAACATAATAGACCTTGAAAAAATTGTTTGTAGGGAGGCTTCCCTATACACCCCAGCCTACGGTTTAGCGTTAATGGTTTTAGAAAACCTAAAAAATTTTTAAGCCTTTTTTACGAGTTTAGCAAGTTCTGCTACAAGCTCCCTTTTTACATGTCCGTTAACCCTATCCCCACCACTACAAACACATCTTCTAAACCCTACAACATCAGCCTCAACCTCAAAAAGTTTTGGCAGGTCTTCAACGGTTAAAGAGCCTGCAACAGCGGCTAAAAGGTTTAGGTTGTGAGCCTTCCCAACAAACCTTTTAACACCCTTTAAACCCATATACTCCAAAGATTTTTTTCCATCCTTAATTTTTGTGTCAACCATAACAACATCAGCCTCAGCCTTATAGGCTACATCAACAACCCTTAAAGGTGAAAGACATCCAACCCTAGAATAATCCGCATAAGAAGCCAAAACAACCTTAACCTTAGGCTTATAAAACCTAACAGTTTCACAAGCCTCCCTAACAAGCCTATAAGCATTTTCAAACGTTTTAGGACCATACAAACCTATCTTAACATAGTCTACCCCAAGCTGTGCAGCCCCAAAAACAGCTAAGGATACTGTTCCAGGAAGGTCTGGAACATCACCAACAGCAACACTTAACTCAACCCTACCATCCAAAACCTTTTTAATTGCTTCAACAACCCTAGGGGGGCTTGCACCAAGAGAACCCTCTCTAGGATTTTTAGCGTCAACTATGTCTGCTCCTCCAGTTAAAGCTTCAACAGCCTCCCTCTCATCTAAAACACTTACCAGAAGCTTCAACCCTTAAAACCTCAACCCTAAACCTAAACTAAACTAGCTATTTCCTCTTTTCTAATTTTTCCCTTATGAAGGGCTGTTGCAACCAAAACCCCTGAAACACCCATCCTTTTAAGGCTTAAAATGTCCCCCATATCCCTTATACCACCACCAACAATCAAAGGGATATTTAACACACCAAGAATTTTTTTAACAAGGTTTAGGTTTACACCCTCACCACTTCCAACCTTCGATAAATCTATAAACATAAGGGTTTTAACTCCAAGGTTTTGAAGCCTAAAAGCAGCCTCATCCAAACCTAAACCTTCCAACTCTCCTGCCTTGGTTAAAATCTTGTTTTTATAGTCTAAACTAACAACAATTTTTTCGGGGTTTATTTTTTTGAGAAGAGATTTTAGGTTTTCAAGCCTATAAAGGGTTTCTGTTCCAACAACAATTTTTGATGCACCGTTTTCCAAGATTTTTTCTGGTTTCGTATAGCTATAAACTCCAACATCAACCATTAACTCTTCAAACCCAACCTTGCCTAAAACCTTTATAAGCGAAACATCCAAAACGTTGTCTACTATTGCATCTAGGTCTGCTAGGTAGAGGGTTTTAAAGCCAAGCTTTTTAAAGGCTAAAGCAACATCTAAAGGGTTTGGGTTTGAACATAAAAGGCTTTTTAAAGGTTTATAGTTGCTTCTTTCACCTTTAACAGCATGAACAACAACCCCACCTAAAACATCCATAACAGGTATAATTTTCAACCATAAACCTCCAACCTACTTTTAAACCTTCTAAAAATTTTTTTGGCTGTTGAGATGCTTCTACCGTAAACTGTGACCAGTAAAAGGTTTGAGTTTGGAAAACCAAAAACCTCAACGTTTTTACTTATGGAAGCCAAACTTTTTAGGTTAACTTTTTTTGTCAACCTCATCTTCGAAATTATCGTTACACCTCTACATTCAATTTTTTTTGGTAGGGTTAGGTTTAAACAGGTTTCAGCCAAAACCTCACCAAAATTAGATTTTAAAACCTTTCTTAACCCAAGATAGGAGGTTGTAAGTCTAGGGTTAACATCAACAATAAAGGGTCCCTGTCTTGTTAAAACCATGTCAACCCCAACATACCCCTTTAAACCCTCTATAGCCCTAACAGCCAAACCAGCGGTTTTTTCCACCTCCTCAGCCATCGGATGTTTAAAAGGCACAACCCCACCAGCATATTCTGAGGTTTTTGAGGGTTCCTGAAGTTTAACTTTTTGCATGTTTAGGGTTAGGGGTAAAACGTTTTTGCTGTCTGTTAGGAGACTTACACTTACATGGGTTCCACTCAAAAATTCTTGGATTAGAAAATGTTTTGTTTTTGTGTTTTTTCTTATTAGGTTTAGGGCTTTAGAGATTTTAGAGTAGTCTTTAACTATGCTTATCCCCTCACATCCAGAGCCGTCTGCAGGCTTAAAAACTACAGGGTAACCTATCTCCTCAACCTTTAATCTTACCTCATCAACATCCTCATCAACACCAGCAACCTTTGTTTTTGGTGTTGGAAGATTAGCTTTTTTAAGGCTGAGGAGGGTTAAACGTTTATCTGAAGCCTTAAGAACACCACTAGAGTTTGAGCCTAAAACGTTAACCCCAGCTTTCTCCATAAACCTTGTAGCCTCATAGAGAGCATCTTTAAAGGCTGGTGCGATAAGCAAAACCCCATCAACAGTTTTAAGGATTGGGTTAAGCTTTTCTAAAGGATTTTCATCACCATAAACCATCAGTTTTTCATCAGCAGGAATTTTAACTGTTGAAGCCAACCTTCCATCCAGAGTTGTTACAACCCTAAAACCCGAATTTTTCAAGTCTAAAACAATGTTGTAAAGCATAGCATAACCTTCAACAGCCAACCTACTATCAATTTCTTTTCCGCTAAAACCTCCACCAACCGTATACTCAAAAACAGCAATAGACTTTACCATGGCACCCTATCAACAATAAAAACTAAGTCTCATCTATAATATATTTAGGCTAGGGCTAAGCTAAGCCTTATAAGATTCCCTAGTAGAAGAAAAGTTTGAGGGGGGATGAGAAAAACAAAACCAAACTATGGGGGGACAGGATGGCATGTTTTTGTAAACCTATTTTTTGGTGTGATACTTGTTTTTGCCACGGTTTTTGGAGTATCCCTTTACCATCCACTTTTAACCTTACTACTTTTACCTTCAGCATACTTTATCCTTAAAGCCTTCAAATGGAAGAAGGGAGAAATTCTTGAGGAAAAGTTAAAGGTTAGGGAGGAGGTTATAAGGGTTACAAAACCAAAAGATGGAGAAAAAATTCTTGATGTTGGAACTGGTGGAGGACTTTTAGCCATAGGTTTTGCTAAAACCATCAAAGACGGGGAGATTGTAGGGATTGATGTTTGGCTTAGGCTGGGAGGCGGAACCTCAATCAAAAACGCTGAAAAAAACGCTGAGATTGAGGGTGTGGCTGGAAGGGTAAAGTTTAGGAGGGCTGATGTAAGAAGCATTCCCTACCCAGACAACTATTTTGATGTTGTTGTAGCAAGCTTTGTTATACATATTATCCGTAAAGATAGGGAAAAAGCACTTAAAGAAATGGTTAGAGTGTTAAAACCTAACGGAAGATTTACAATAGTAGAACCACCAAAGGAAGACTGGACTGGGTGGAGTGTAGATGAAAAACTAAAAGAAAAACTTGAAAGGTTAGGGCTTAAAAATGTAAGGTTTCAACCTTTAACCTTATCCTACCCAAAGAAAAGAAACGTATACCTGGTTTACGGTGAAAAAGGTTTTAGCTAGCCTATAGGTGTGGTGTTCCAGCCAATTCTTCTGTCCATCTAAATTTTGACTCGTCAATTTTTAGGGCTTCATCTATGGTTTTTAGGATTAACTGTTTTTCTTCTGGAAGCTTATAACCCTCATAACTCTGCCTAAAAATTGGGATACCACCCTTTAAAGACGGATTAATAAAATGGTCAAAACAAACCCTACTTGTAACGTCTAGGTTTTCTATAAGAAGCCTAATCTCCCTTAAACATTCATGGGGTGAAAGAAGCTTAAACCTACCCCTAACATAATCCTCGTATAAGGGTGTGTTTAAAACAGGAACAAAAGTTCTCATTCTAATGTAGTGTGGGTTAATCTTGTTTAAAACCCTAGCAGTGTTTAAAGCATGTTGTCTAGAAAAAGTTTTTCCACCAAGCCCAGGCATAACATACTCAGACAACTCCATCCCAGCCTTAATAACCCTCCTACCAGCCTCAACATGCTCACTTGCAGTTACACCCTTATTAACAAGCTTTAAAAGCTCATCATCACCAGTTTCAAGTCCAACATGCAACCTTAAAAGACCAAGCCTACGTAGCTCCCCCAGCTCTTCAACAGTTTTTCTTAGAAGAGTTTTTGCTCTAGCATAGGAGGTTATTCTTTCTATTTGTGGGAAAAGGTTTTTTAGGTAGCCTAAAATTTCAGCCAAATTTTTTGTTGGAATTATTAGGCTGTCTGCATCCTGCAAAAAAACTGTTTTTCCACCTGAGTAAAGCCAGTTAAACACGTTTATAAAACATTGGTTATGTCTTAAAGTCACATCATAACTTAAAATAGCCTCACCAAGTTTTAGGTTTACTTCTCCACCATAACCAAGCCTAAAAGATATTTCTTTTAGAAGGTCAGCCATAGCCTTAACGTTTTTAATGTCTTTTTTAACTTCTTCAACAGACCTTAACTGAAACTTTTCCCTATTATAGGGGGTCCCATAACAAAATTTACAAAGTCTCCATGGACAGTTTCTAGTCACCCTTATAAGCAGAGAGTAGCTTCCACCCTCACTTGGAGGTCTAATAGGACCTATCTCAAAACTGTAGGTTTCAAGTTTTTCGATAAGAGAAAAAATTTCACGTAGTTTTTCTGCGGAAACCATAAACTACCAAAACCTTCTTTTTAAGGCTTTTCTTTCAGCCTCAATTATCCTCTCATAAAACTCGTCGTCAAGATATGGGTGTTCAGCAAGTATATCTTCAACATCCCTAGGTTTTAAGCCATGTCCAACCAAGGCTACAGCAGCAGCATAACCATACTTTGAAATTAGCTCAGCAGTTTCTAGAAGGTTTTCGTAGAGGTCTAACTCTCTACCTTTAAGGTTTCTACCCTTTTTTTCAGCAAGCTTAAGAATTTTGTCTTCCGACTCTTTGGATAAACCAACCATTTTTGAGCCGCATTCAGGACACCTAATCTTTTCAGGCAAATTTTTTATTCTTATTGGTTTAACAAAGTTCCAGCATCTAAGACAGACAAAAACTCCAACCTCGTTTAAAAGTCTGGCTTTAGCAGACTCTATAAGGATGCTTCTCATTTTTTCTGGTGGGATTAGGTCTGTTTTACGGCTAATCCTTTCAACACCTATTCTGGCGATAGGAGATGTCTCCTTACGCCTCCTAATAGCTAAAATTTTGATTTCACCATCCCTAATCATCCTAAGAACCTTTTCAACATTTCCAACATCCATGTCTGTTTCTAGGGTATCCCTAAGAGCCTCCTCAAAAATTACTGTTCCCTCAAAACTTTTAACAAGCTGTTTAAGTGTAAACTCGCTAAAATCAGCCCATTTAGCTAAAGCCCCAAACTTTCTTGCAACATGAACAAGCCTACGTTTAAACAAGCCTGTTTTAACAACAGCCTCAACAACAATCTCCCTAACATTTTTTTCTGATAGGCTTAAAATAGTCCTAATAAGGCTTTCAGCATTAATAGAGCCTTCCCTCTGGATAACAATCCGATAGGGGTCTTCCTGAACACCAACAGTCTCCCCATACTCCTCAGAAAAAACATGTCCAAGAATTCTTGCCAAAGTTCTGTTAACCAAGGAGCCAAAACAACATTGAAGAATAATATAGTTTTCCCACTCCTCAACAGTCACAACCTTATCGCTTGGAACAGGTAAACCCTTCTCAACCTGTTCAACAACCTCTTTTATAGCCTCCCTAACAGTAGCCTTTGAAGCAGGATACCTTTTAACAAGCTTTTCAACAATCCTATTTTCGTTTTCACCCTTTTTAAGCTCCTCCTCAACAAACCTTCTAATCCACCCAACCTCCAACGCAACTTCAAAAGGTACAGGAATCTCCTCTCCAACCCAGCTTGGAATAGCACCTGTAGGGTCGTCTACAGGTTTTACATAGATTTTGTCTCCATATACGTCTATGATTTTCCATGGGCTTCCCCTAACAATAAATTTTATTCCAGGTTCACCATATTCAGCCACAAAAGCCTCGTCTAGGATGCCTACAGGTGTGTCTGTTGTTTGGTCTATGACTAGATACTGTTTTTCATCAGGTATCATTGAAAGGTTTTCAAAATAGTATTCGTAGAGGTGTTTTAGTTTTTGAGGTCTAAGAAAAACTTGGTCTTCAAAAGAAACCCATGCGATTCTTGGATATCTTTTATGCATATACTCTAAAACCTTTTCCAAATCCTCTTTTGTAAGGTTTCTGTATGGGTAGGCTTCCCTAAACATGGATAAAACTTCATCATAATACCATCTTCTTTTCTGGGTTAAAAGACCAGCCACCTGATGGGTAAGAGCATCATAGGGTTTTTCAGGTATTAGAACAGGTTCAAGCTCATCGTTTAAGGCTTTTCTAGCTATAACCATAGCCTCCAATGTGTCATCAGAATCCATAGTTATAATTACACCTTTAGGAATCCTTCCAACCCTATGACCGCTACGTCCAACCCTCTGAACAAGCCTAGTAACCTGTCTTGGAGAGTTATACTGGATAACAAGGTCTATCCTACCAACATCAATTCCAAGCTCAAGTGAGGATGTGCAAACAAGCCCTTTAAGCTGACCATCCTTTAAGCTTCTTTCAGCCCATATTCTTGAAGGTTTTGAAAGACTTCCATGATGGATACTTACAGGAAAATCTACATCCCAAACCTTAAACCTGCTAGCTAAAACCTCAGCCACAGACCTTGTATTCGTAAAAAGCAAAACAGAGTTATGTTTTTCTATAAGCTCCCTCATAATCCTAAGTCTAGCTGCAACCTCAGGATGGGTGTAAAGTCTTGTTGAAATTACATAGTCGATTTTTTTGGGTTGAGCATAAACAACCTCAAGTTTAACATCCTTAGAAATCGAAATTTTAACTATCTCACACGGTCTATTTGCTCCAACAAGAAACCTTGCAACTTTTTCTGGGGAGCCTATGGTTGCAGATAAACCTACAACCTGAAAATCTCTACCTGCAACCCATCTAAGTCTTTCAAGCCCAAGTGAAAGCTGGCTTCCACGCTTATCACATGCAAACTCATGAACCTCATCAACAACAATCCAACGGACACTCCTAAGATGTTTACGCATAATTTTTCCTGGAAGAATTGCTTGAAGTGTTTCTGGTGTTGTTATAAGCATGTCTGGAGGTCTTCTAGCCTGTTTGCTTCTTTCGCTTATGGCTGTATCCCCATGTCTTACAGCAACACCAACATCAAGCTTTTTACACCACCATTCAAGCCTCTCCATAAGGTCTCTGTTTAAGGCTCTAAGTGGAGTTATATAGACTATTTTTATTCCGGGTTGATTTCTTTCAGGTGAAGAAATAAACATGCTTAAAATCGGTAGGATTGCAGCCTCAGTTTTACCTGTTGCTGTTGGTGCAATAAGTAAAACGTTTTTTCCTTCAAGAATAAGTGGAATAGCCTTTTTTTGTGGTTCTGTTGGGTTGGAGAATCCTCTCTCCCTAACAGCCTCCTGAATAGGTTTTGCAAGCAGTGAAAACACAGAATCCATCCTTAACCTGTAACTCCTTATACAAGAAAGAATTGTCTCCCACCAATAAAAACACTAACCGTAAAATTTTCATTGGACATGTCTAAATTTTTAGGGTTAAACAGAAAAAATAGCAGGAATGTTTAAGAAAAACAGTTTTTAAACCCTTAGTCTACCAAGATTTTTACAGGGTTTAGGAAAACTGTTTAATTTAAGTTTATAAATTATAGGTCATAGCAGATGAACCTAGATACCGAACCTGAAAAAACCGAGAAAAGTAAGGGTGAAAAAGGTTTAAAAGGCTGGACGATAGCTATCCTTACCCTTCTTATACTTTCAGGTGTTTATGCTGGCTGTTGGCTTAGTTTAGCCTACATCTATAAGACAAGAACACCTATCACGGTTGTTAACGGTCAAAGTATGCTTCCAACCCTCCACCATGGAGACATAGTAATCCTTAAAAGTGTTTCTGTTGACGAGTTAATCCGGGACTTTAAAGAGGGGAAAAAAGACATAATAGTTTATAGGTCTAACTCTGGCAGACCCATAATCCATAGAATCCACAGCCTAAAATACGATAAAAACGGAAACTTTTTAGGGTTTATAGTTCAAGGGGATAACAATCCGCTACCAGACCCTGAAATTGTAACCCCCCAAAAGATTATTGGGAAGGTTGTTGGAATTCTTGTTCCACGTTTAGGAGTAATATACATATTTATATCTTCACCTATAGGCTACACCTTAATCCTTACAGTAATAATTTTTCTTATTGTCTGGGTTGTATTGGATGAGTTAAAAAGCCTCGTTAAACCTCCTAAAAATAGGGTTAAAGCTTTTAGGCTAAAATCCCCCAATCCTAAACATTAAACAACTCCTATATATAGGGTTAAAACACATTTTATCCTTAGTGTAAATGGGATGTGGAAGGTTTAGGTGAGTCTTTTGTCTAAACAAAAACCTGTTATAACAATAGAGAATGTTGTTGCTTCAGCCTCCCTAGACCATCCTGTAGACCTTGACGCTATAGTTAAACTTTTTCCAACAGCAGAATATAGACCTGAACAGTTCCCCGGACTTGTTTTTAGACTAAAAAAACCAAAAACAGCAACCCTAATCTTTAACTCCGGTAAGATGGTTTGTACTGGTGCCAAATCTGAAACTCAGGCTATAAAGGCTGTTGACAAGGTGATTAGGGAGCTTAAAAGCCGTGGGATAGTTATAATGGGTAAACCTAAAACCCAAATCCAAAACATAGTTGCATCAGCAAGCCTAAACGGTAGAATAGACCTTGAAAAAGCAACCTATAAGCTTACAAAAACAATGTATGAGCCTGAACAGTTTCCAGGGCTAATCCATAGGATGGATGACCCTAAGGTTGTGATTCTGCTTTTTGCAAGCGGAAAACTTGTATGTACAGGGGCAAAAAGGGAGGAGGAGGTTTATCAGGCTGTTAATAAGCTGCATAAAAAGCTTGAGGAGGAAAAAATAATCTACTATGAGTAGCCTTCAACAAACAAAAAAATTTTTAGGTTTTGTAGGCTGTTAGGGTTTTTGGAGCAAAACTTTTAAGCCTTTTTAAGGCTTCAAGTTTTTCCCTATTTCCAACCTCAGCAGCCTCAACAGCATCCTCCAAAAATTTTATGGCTTTATCCATAACCCTTCTTCTAACAGGGTAGGGGATACCATCCTTCCCACCAAAAGCAAAAGAAAATTTAAGTGGGTCTTCCCATGAGGGTTTAGCACCATAAACGATTTCTGCAACCAAAGCTAAACCTTTAACCGTTGCTGGACCTATACCTTTAACAGCCAAAACCTCCTCAAAGTTTTTTGGTTTAACCTCGTAGGCTTCGTAAAGAGCCTTCCAATTTACCTTTTCAGGTAAAAGTTTATAGTGTGGGTAGTTGGCAAAACCAATTTTTTTGGGTTGTTCTGTTAGAAGGGTTTGGTTTGGCTTAACTAAGACTAGATATTGTCTTTGAAGTTTTTCTTTAGGCTCATTAACAAGGTCTACACAAACCTTCCTACACTCCTCACTCTTTTTTGAGGTCATGTCTAAAACGTTTTCATGAAACCTTTCACCAATAATTCCTGTGTGGGGGGTTTCAACAAAACTTTTTAGGTTTTTGCTAAGCCAATGATATCTTCTTGCAGTTTTACTTTCAAGGTTTAACCCCTGCTGAACAACAGCCCAACCCCCATTTTCAGAAACAAAAATTGTGTGGTGGTATATCTGGTAGCCTGCTTGGATTGCTGTATTATCAACTTTTGCAGTCATTCTGCTTGCATATTTTAACTCCTCAATTTTTCTTGTTGAAATGTTAAATTCTTCACCTATAGCTTCAAGCTCATCAAGAGTTTTTCTTGATTTTTCACCTTTCCCACCAGCAATTTTAACCCCAAAATCTTCCTTCCCAAAAACCTCTTTTAAAACACTACAGGTTACTGTTGTTGAACCGCTTGAATCCCAGTCAAAACCAAGAACGTTTGATAAGGCTTGAAAAAATAGGGGGTCTGAAATCCTATTTAAAACCTCTTCAACACCAAACTCATCTACTATAACCGTAAATATTCCTTTTGCAAGCTTAACCATCCTATCATAAAGCCATCTTGGGACAGAGCCACCATGAAGAATTAGGTCTAAAGCACCAGTCCTATACATAACCCTACCCTAAAAATATTCAAGCCTAAAAAATATGTTTGGCTGTTATTAAGGTTTACTAGATTTTTAGGGTTGCTCCCCTACTAGCTGAACCAACCATTTTTGTATACCTATAAAGGTAGCCTTTTCTAACTTTTGGTTTTGGAGGCTTCCAAACCTTCAACCTTTCAGCAACCTCCTCAGCTGAAACTTTTAAGTCTAACCTTCTCTCAGGAATGTTAATCTCAATTTTGTCTCCATCTTTAACAATAGCTATAGGTCCACCAACCATAGCCTCAGGTGAAACATGTCCAACACATGGACCTCTTGTCGCACCTGAAAACCTTCCATCGGTGATTAAAGCAACCCTCTCTAAACCTAAACCTTTAATTGTTGAGGTTGCACCAAGCATTTCACGCATCCCAGGACCACCTTTAGGTCCCTCATACCTTATAACAACAACATCCCCATCAGAAATTTTTCCATCAAGGATAGCTTTTATAGCATCCTCCTCACAATCAAAAACTTTTGCTTCACCCTCAAACCTTAACATTTTAGGGTCTACAGCTGACTGTTTAACCACAGCCCCCTCTGGTGCTAGGCTTCCCTTAAGAATTGCTATTCCACCCTCAGGATGGATGGGGTTGTCTGGTGGACGGATAACCTCCTCCCTTAAAACCTCTGCATCCTTAATGTTTTCACCTATGGTTTTACCTGTTACTGTAAGACAGTTTAGGTGTAGATGCTTCTGGATTTGTTTCATGAGGGCTGGGATCCCCCCCGCCTCATGTAGGTCTTTAATGTAGTATGGTCCTGCCGGGTTTAGGTTTGTTAAATGTGGAATCTTTCTACTTAACTCGTCAAACTTTTCTAGGGGAAGCTCTATTCCAGCCTCCTGTGCTATGGCTGTTAAATGTAGGACTGTGTTTGTTGAGCCTCCTAAAGCCATATCAACCATTATTGCGTTTTCAAAAGCCTCTCTAGTCATAATTTTTTTTGCTGTTAATCTTTTCTTTAAAAGCCAAACAATTCTTCTACCAGACTCACGTGCAATCCTAACCTTTTCAGCATAAACAGCTGGTGTCGTTCCACAGTAGGGGAGAGACATACCCATAGCCTCAGTTAAACATTGCATTGTGTTGGCTGTGTATAGCCCAGCACATGAACCAGCACCTGGGAAAGCACTATCCTCTAAAGCTTTAAACTCAGCCTCACTCATTTCCCCCCTTTTCACCTTTGAAACACTTTCATAAAGCTGGGATAAAGCCACACATTCACCTTTAAACCATCCTGGAAGCATAGGTCCCCCTGTAACAAAAATTGTTGGTAGGTTAAGTCTACATGCAGCCATAAGCATACCTGGAATAATCTTGTCACATCCACAAACACAAACCATAGCATCAAAACAGTGGGCGTTAATCATAAGTTCAACAGAATCTGCAATTAGGTCTCTGCTTGGAAGAGAGTTTCTCATACCTTCATGAGCCATAGCTACTCCGTCACATATCCCTATAGTGTTAAATTCTAGGGGTGTTCCTCCAGCCTCATAAACACCCTCCTTTACAGCCCTAGCTAACCTGTCAAGATGTATATGACCTGGAATAATCTCATTCCAAGAGTTTACAACAGCAATTAAAGGTTTGCTTAGCTCCTTATCACCTAAACCTGAAGCTTTAAGTAAACCTCTATGAACTGCTCTTTCAACTCCAACCCTAACAGTTTCACTCCTAAGCCTCAAGTTTAACACCAAAATATAGGTTAAGCTTAAAGATATTAAAAAGAACTATCAAGTATGGCTGTAAAACAACGTTTTGAGGGTGAATTTTTTAGGTTTGGCAAAAAGATAGGCTATGAACTTATACTAATAGAAAAAAGTTTGATTACAAATGAGGCTATAAGGGAAAAATGTAGGGTTGACAGTTCAAACTACGGAAAAAACTATGCTTGTCCACCTTTCGCACCAAAAATAAGCCAATTCCCACAAAAAAACATTCTAGTCTACCTTTTCTATGTTTATGGTAGAAACCTAAACAACTGGGAGTTTTTAGCTAAACTAACCTATGATTATGGTAGGAGGCTTGAAAAAGAGCTTGAGGGAACATGTTTTATAGCTGGTCAATGTAGGCTATGTGAAAAGTGTAAGGCTGAGGAAGGTAAACCATGTATACATCCAGAGGAGATGAGATATTCTTTTACAGCTGTAGGTTTAGACTCGGAAAAGCTAAACAGTTTTTTAAAACGAAAAATTGTTTGGAACTCTGAGTATACCTATGCTGTTGCTGGCTGTTTAACAAACCATGAAAAACTAGACCTTAAACGTTTAGCCTTGATTCTTACAAGTCTTTAACTCTCTACCTAAACTTTAACTCTACATGGTCTCCTGTGGAAAGCTTTTCTTTTACCCCGACAAGTTTAACAAGGTTTTGGTTTAAGAAGCTTTCAACACCAACAATCCTTTTACCGTTAACATAAATTTTTCTGGTTGGCTTAAAAACAACCCCAGCATTAGTTTTACCTATAACCTTACCTAAAACCTTCCCATCAAAAGTTTTTATTGGGGAATTTCTACCTCCAACAGCAACCCCATACCCATGAAAAGGTATTCCACCATCCAAAAAACATTGTTTTCTACCAGAAAAAACCGTTAAACCACTAAGCCTAAAATCAGCATTTAAAGGTTGAACCCAAACACCATCAACACCCTTCTCTAAAACCCTAAAAACAAGACAACCTTTTTTGCATGGATTTTTAAGTCCAACCTTAAACCTTTTATCAAGCTTTAGCTTATAAGCCCCTAAAGCCCTATAAGGGTCTGTAACCTTTCTAAGCTCAAAATGGGCATGAGGATTTGTCCAAGGTAAAAAATATCCGGAGATTATTGGTTTACCTAAAGGATCACCAAGCCTAACTTTTTCCCCAACTTTTACAGAGGGGTTTACATGAAGAACCTTAACAACCTTTTTCTTGTTAAGTCTAATTAAAATTAACGGCTCAAAACCTAAGCAGTCTTTTCTAATTTTTGGTGTTTCAAACCATCTAACCTCTAAAACTTTCCCCTCCTCAATAGGCATTAAAACCTCATTTTCCGGATAATATACATCTAAAGCTGACTCATGTAGGTGGGCTGGATATGGGCTGTTGAATAGACTAAACCAAGCTTTTCTAGGAATTCTAAGCCTAAAACCGCAGCTTGAAACAACAGGAATCAAAACTAAAAACCAGTAAACACTATTTTTTCCCAAAAAACCTTAAGATTTTTTCAGCCATCTGGATGCTTGCTTCTTTTTGAGCTTCTTCTGTTTGAGCTCCAATATGAGGTGTACATACGACGTTAGGTAGACTAAAGATTTCAAGGTTTTTTGGAGGTTCAACCTCATAAACATCCAGTCCAGCACCAGAAATTTTTCCGGTTTTTAATGCTTCATAGAGAGCTTTCTCATCTATTAAGCCTCCTCTAGCAGTATTAATTAGGATAGGCTTCTTCTTCATAAGTGAAAACTCTTTTTTACCTATCAGATGTCTTGTTTTTTCTGTTAATGGTACATGTAGACTTATGATGTCAGATTGGGCTAGCAACTCCTCAAAAGAAACAATTTTTCCCTCAACCTCGCTTAAAGCCTTAACTCTTTCCTCATTTCGAATAATATCCTCGTTTTCGGAAACCTCTTCATCTAAGCAAACTTTTTCTGTTTTCTGATTGAAAACAACATCATAAACCAGAATGTTCATACCCATAGCTCTAGCTATTTTTGCAACCTTTATTCCTATCCTACCAAAACCAATTATTCCAAGAGTTTTTCCTGAAAGCTGAAAACCTGTTAAAACATTTTTTTCCCACAACCCTTTCTTCATTGTTTGGTCTGCCCACGTTATCTTTCTTGCAACAGCAAGAATTAATCCTATGGTTAGTTCAGCAACAGACTGGCTTGTTGCTTTTGGTGTACAAAAAACTTTTACTCCAAGCTTTCTTGCTGTTCCAACATCAATATTGTCTAATCCAACTCCAACTCTGCAAATAAACTTTAGGTTTGAAGCTTTCTTAAGCAAATCTCCGGTTATCTTTGTTCGGCTTCTAACAACAACCCCATCATATTCACCTATAATTTTTTTAAGTTCATCATGGTTTAAGCTAGGTTTAAAATCAACCTCTACTCCTGCTTTCTCTAAAAGTTTTAATCCTTCCTCATGTACCCTATCACAAACCAGAACCCTAACCATTGGAGATGTTCCTCTCCTCTTTATTTTAACCACGACTTTTTGCTGAAACAATTTTTATTATATCCCCATCTTTAACAACATAGTCTTCTCCAACACGCTTTTTTTCTTTAGCTTCAACCGCGTATATGAAGCTTTCACCAAGCTCTGTATGAATCATATAGGCAAATTCTTTTACTGTTGTTCCTTTTGGGATAAGATAACAGTCAGGTAAAACTCTTCCTTTATGGTCTGTGAGCTTATTTTCATCTTCAACAGGGTAAACCGTAATCATGTTAAGTAAATTAAAAAGTGAAAAGTTTATAGCTTCTTGAACACCAGTTGAACCATACTTGTTTAGGACTTTCTCCTTAACAATGTTTAAGGCTTCAATCTGCTTTTCAGTTAACCTATCTGTATCTAAAATTTTAAATTCAGAGTCCCCTGGCTTATATCCTATCAAACCTTTTTCAGCTCCCCTTCTTAAAATTAATTCAGCTTCAGCAGAACATGGAATTGTCGGATAGCCTGTTTCTTTTAACCTAGCAAGATTTTCTTCCGCATAGGGTAAGTCTATTTTGTTTGCAACTATTAAAATTGGTTTTGAAGCTTTTCTAAGTTTTATAGCCAAATTTTTTAGGTTTTCTTCAGTCCATTGGGTTGGTTTTTTTGACTGAATATCAAGTTCCTCTAAAACATTGGTTATGAAATGTTTTTTAATTTGTAGTCCAGCAAGTTTTTCAGCTAGAAGGTTTGATATGTTCTCTCTTAAAGTTTCAGCTTTTCTTGCAAGTTTTTCCCAGTCTTTTTTGATTATCTGAAAAATCCACATGTCAAACTCTTCCTCAAGAAACCTTAAATCTTTTAAAGGGTCTCCTGTTCCAGGTTTACATGGTCTTCCTTCTTCATCTGTTGAGCCAGCAGCATCCAAGATTAGCAGCAGAACATCTGCACGTCTTATTTCATCTAAAAACTGGTTTCCAAGTCCACGTCCTTTCCATGCTCCAGGAACAAGCCCAGGGCAGTCCACAAGCTTAACAGGAATAAATCTAACCCCATCTACACATGGAGCATTTACAGGTTCATCCTGAACGTTTAACTTTTTACATACACATTTTGTTGTTGCATAGGTTACTCCTACATTTGCTTTTTTTGTTGTAAAAGGATAGTTTGCAATTGGAACTGTGGCTAGGGTTGCTGCTGAAAAAAATGTGCTTTTTCCCACGTTTGGTTTTCCTGTTAAACCAACCATAACCATAAATCAAACCATCTTCCCAGTTTAGCCTTCTAAGATTCGTGAATATTCTTTAGCTAAAAGTTTTTCGTCTAAACCAACATCAACCATACTCCAAACAGGTTTTTCCCCAGGTTTTGGGGGGTTAAGAAGCATTTCAAGAGTTTTTCCCTCTTCTTTTAGGGCTTTACGCCAAGCACCTAAACCACCACCATAAACGGCTGCCTTAAAAATTATTCTTCCAAGCTCTTCACCACCTATTGATAATGCTGCCTGAATATGTGCATGTTTTGGATTAAGAGTTTCAACCTTAAACCTAGTATCCCTTGCCAGCTCTCTTCTAATTCTTGTATAGGCTTTTTTTAGGTATTCCACAGACCTAATCCTATAAAACTGAAGTGGGGTATGTGGTTTTGGTATAAGCGGATTTATGCTTAGCCTTACAGACCCTTTTCTAAACCCAAGTTCACCAATTTCTTTTGAAAGCTTAACAATCTTATCTAAGTCCTCTTCTTTCTCGTTTGGTAAGCCAACCATAAAATAAAGTTTTAAGTTTCTAATTCCACAGTCTAAAGCTATTTTTGAAGCTTCAATAATCTTCTTATTTGACACTGGCTTACCTATTAGGCTTCTTAGTTTTTCACAGCCTGTTTCTGGAGCAATGGTTAAAGTTTTTTCCCCACCTTTAACCAGATATTTAACAAGTTTTTCTGTTATAAGTTCTGCTGATAAAGCTGAAACTGAAACCTGTAAACCATGACTTACAATAAATTCACATAAGTCTTCTAGTTTTGGATAGTAGGCTATTCCTGCACCAATTAAAGTAACCTTTGAAACACCAGTATACTTTACACCATCAACAACTATCTCCTCAAGTCTTTTTAGGCTTCTTTCCCTAAGCGGATTTACAACATGACTGATTAAACAAAACCGACATTTTCTTGGGCAGCCACGAACAACCTCAACCAAAAAAGTTTTACCAAAAATTGGCATATAGGCGTCTTCAACCATATTTTCCGGGGTAATTTGAGCTATGGGATGGGGGGCTTCATCAAGATTTTTAACATAAACTCTTCTTGTTTTTTCTAAACCATATGTAAGATAGCCGTCCTTACCCTCAAAATTTTCTACAGTTCTTTTTTTAACAGCATCCTTAAGTCTATCAACAAAATCGTCAAGAATAGGTTCAATTTCCCCAACAACAAACAAGTCAAAAAAACTTTTTAGTGGTGCTGGATTTTCAAGAACACACGGTCCACCAGCAACAAGTAAAGGCTTTACCCTACGTTTTTCTCTCCAAACTTCAATACCAGAATTAAGAAGCATTTTTAAGGCATTAACATAGTCCTCCTCGTATTGAAACGTAAAAGCTATAACATCAAAATTTTTTAAAGGCTGATTTGACTCAACACTTAACAAAAACTCATTTTTTGTTGGAAGAAAAAATCTTTCACAAACAACATCTTCTCTAGAATTTAGCAGAGCATACAAAACCTGGGCTGTTAAACCTGACATACCAGCCCTATAAACATTCGGATAACAAAAAGCAACCTTAAGGTCAACCCTACGCCAATCCTTCCTAATAATGTTTCTCTCCCTAAAAGGAAGCAACAAACCCACCAAACTAAAAAGCTAAAAGTTTGAGTTATCTTTAAGCATTATGGTCCCTATTTTCCCAGCTTTCTGGCTATCTTCCCATACCCATAGAAAAAGAGGTTTATTTTAAAAATAGACTATTAACGGTTATTAACTGTTAATAGGTTTTAGATTTTTAGTTTTGTAAGAATGTTTTTTATGGCTTGGTAGGCTGGGGAGTTTGGGATGTCTAGGATGTTTTGGTTTAGTAGGCTTCTTTTACTAATTTCTTGGTCTGTTGGAATAAAACCTATAATCTCAATTTCATAGTTTTTTTTGGCTACTTCTATAAACTGTTTTTGGATTTCTTCGTTGTCAACTCTGTTACCTATGCCGTAGATTCTTCTGACTTTAAGGTTTCTACTTTTAGCCTCTCTAATTATGTCTTTTGCTGTATCTAGACTCATTCTTGAACCGTCTAAAACAACTAGGATATAGTCTATTCCACGGTTTTGAGCAATATGGTCAAGTATTTTTCTTGGGAATATTTCAGTTCCAGGATCACAGTCAACAACAATATGTTTATAGGGCATACCGTAGCTTCTCATAATCTGGTTTATCGCGTATTCAGCCCAAATAAAAACTGGGCAGTAGCAGTCTATGTCTATTGAGGGTTTTCCTAGGGTTAATATGTCAAATTTTTCTCCTTCAACAAAAACATCTTTAGCTATAAGAGACAAAAAATATTCGTGATCTGAAACATCTAAAGGTTTTTTTGGTTCAAGCTCAGCCTTCTTTTCTTTATGAACCCTATCCACAACCTGGCCTACAGTCTTTTTTAACGGTAAACCTAGAAGTTTATGTAGATGTGAGTCAGGGTCAAAATCTAATGCAAGGGTAATTTCCCCCTTCTCAGCAAAATATTTTACTGTTAAGGCGGAAAGAGTGGTTTTTCCAGTTCCACCCTTCCCAGGAAAAACTAGAATTGCCACAACCCAAACTCTCCAAGCTATTTTTCTTACTCGGATAAGAAAACTGCTCCTTTTAAGTTTTGTTAGTTAAACAAGCTTAACCATAAAACTTGTATATTTTTCAAGGCTGAATCTTTTATTAGAGAACTATCGAGGTGAGTTTATGGTAAATGTAATAAAACCTATAGTTTTAGGTGAGTTAGAAGGAGATAAGTCAGGTTTTACCTATATGTGTTTTGCTGGTCAGATAACAAAACTTGATGTTGCAATTTTCTACATAGAAGGCCCTGACAAAAACATACTTGTTGACACTGGCTCCTACAAAGATTTGATGGCTAAATATTGGCCTGGAAAAGGAAGAGATTTTCAAACTTTTGAGGAAGG
>QMXD01000014.1 GCA_003661965.1 Candidatus Hecatellales archaeon | reverse complement strand
GGTGAAAGACCTTATTTAAATTGTGTGTTCTATATTTATGGGGGTGGTGGTCCAGCATGGTCTACGATTCCGCGCTCGGGACGCGGAGGTCGAGGGTTCGAATCCCTCCCACCCCACCAATAAATCAGCAAATTTTATTTAGTTTAACATGGTAATTTTTTTGTATGCTGTTTGTTGGGATTGGTTTACGTGAAATTTTGTTTTTACTTGTTCTGGTGCTTATTCTTTTTACTTTAGTTCCCTACTGCCTAAAAACCATGCGAGAATAGTTTTCAAAAATTATTGTTTAAATATGGGTTTGTTATTGGTAAATTTTTGGGATGATGACCCCTGGTGTATTAGATGTCCTTATGGAGGAGATGAATTGAAACTGCGGGTCTGACCGTTTAAACGTTGTTGGGGGTGGGGGTTGTTGGATGCTGGCAGTGGTAGGTTTGTTGTTAAGGGTGAGAAGATAAAACCTGTAACGTTTACAAGTCTTGAGGAGGCTAAAAGTTTTGCTGATAAGCTTAGGGAGGCTGGTGTGGCTGATGTTACGGTTGAGGAGGTTGGAGAGGTTTATCCTGTTGTTGAGGGTGTTAAGGTTATTAGGGGTGAAACCATCTATAAGACGCCAACATGGTGGATGGCTGCTCTTTTAACTGAGAGGTTTAACCGTAGGGAGGTTGCTGTTTATAGGTGGAAGAAAAAGAGGGGTCAGGATAAATGGTCACGTAAACAAAAGCTAAGTATTGCAAACAGAAAACATTGGGAAAAAGTTAAGCAGATTGTTGATGTTTTGCTTGATGAGTTGGAGAAGCTTGGGGTTAGGGTTGAAAAGAAGGAGTAGGGTGGTTGTTAGGCTAGGCTAAAGATAGCTTAAAATTTCTCTTAAATCCTCCTTATCAATAACCATTTTTGCATATTTTAGGAGTTCTGGTGTTTTGGGGTTGAAAGCAATACCCAGCCCAGCCTCATCAAGCATACATAGGTCTGCTGGTCCATCCCCAACAGCAACACAATCCTTAACAGAAACACCATATTTTTTTGCATAGATACGTAGGTGTGCTCTTTTACAAACTGACTGTTTACAGAAGCATCTGGTTTCAAGCCAACCCATAGGCATATAGATTTTACCTGTTAGAATACCGTTTTTAACCTCCAGCCTGTTTGCAACAGAAAAATCGAATCCAAGTTTTTCCTTAAAATATTCTGTTACAAGGGTGTAACCGTCACTAATTATCCCAAGCTTATACCCCTTATCTTTTAGGGTTTTAGAGACTTCTTCAGCTCCATCCATAAGTGGAATTTTTTTGATTATATCTAAAAATTCGTTTACCGTTAAACCTTTAAGAAAACCTGCAATTATTTTTGATTTCATATAGTTTTTGATGGGGCCTTCTATAACCTTAACAACTTCCTCGAGAAAACCGTATTTTTTAGCTATAGCAAATATTGTTCTTTCCTTAATTAGTGTTCCATCCAAATCAAATACGATTAAACCCAAAGTTTTATCCTACCCAAAAACTGTAAAAGTTTTTGCTTCCTCCAACCTTTTAGTAAACGTTTGAATGTTGATAGATTTTGGTGAAGACATTGTTGGAGGTTTTGGAGGTTGCAAATTTTTATCTAGAATGTTTTGGGAGGAAAGCTCGTTAAGTATGGTTGATTTAAGGTTTTGGTCGCATAATGGGCTATGGTAGATTACTGAAAGAGACATAAGCAACATTTCCTTAAGATGTTTTTCTCCCTTATCTTCATGGAAATGGGGGTTTCTAGTTTCTATCTGGAAGATTTCAACTCCTCTTTCAATAACCTCTGGGTGGCTTGTAGGCTTTAAACCTCCAAACTCCTCCAAAATGTATAATAGCTCAAAAGGTTCTGCGGAAAAACCAGAAGAATATTTAAGGATGTCTGCAAGCTGGATGCTCATAGCATGTTCACCAGCATTCCCTGTTTTTATAATTTCTGTTTCAAACCCTGTATGGTTTGAGATTATTAGGTTTAGATACTTGTTTGTGGTTTCTGAAATCCTCCCCCACTTTTTAAAGTATAATCCTCTATCGTAGACTTTTGGCTTATACTTCCATGAGTTTCTAACCATAACGTAGGGTGATTCAGCCATACAAAATCCAGCCGCAAAATTTTTTACGTATTCGTTTACTGCTCCTGGAATATAGTTGTCAGCATCAATAAAACCAACAAAATCTTTACTAACGGTTTTGGCTAACATTATCCCTATAATCATAGCTTCAGCCTTCCCATCCCTCACAAGTTTTTCTTCTCCATCTAGAATGTCTAAATATCCTGTCTCATGGAAGGCTAAGGCTAAGGCTGGGTCTTTCTGGTGGATAACAAGCATTTTACGGCGGGTAAACCTGTAAAATCTGGCTAGAGTGTCAACCTCCATCTTAAACCTGTTGATGGGGCTTCTTTGACTGTTAGAAACAACTATAACAACACAGTCATGTGGGATTCCGCTTAAAACCCCCTCTAAAAGTTTTAGTTTTTCCTCTTTAACAGGGATAACTATCGCAAGCCTATCCTCAACCTTCTCTATTTCATCCCTCTCAATCTTATGGATGGTTGTAATATTTTCCTCTGCAGCCTCTCTTTTACCAGAATCCAACTCCAAGATTCTTTGAACATCGTGTATCATAACGGAGCCAAACCTCTCCGTGTATAGAGGTATCTCTACACGCACCCTTTCCACCTCAACCAGCAACAAAACTTTTGTTAAAGGTTAGCGAAGAAAACAAAGGTTATGCTTATTGTTTTCTGACAGTCTTTTCTAAGCTTGCTTAATACATTGTTAGTGTGTTCAGTCTAAATATTCTTTTTGTTTTAGGTGGACATATAAAACTGTCTATATACACAAAAAACAAAAAGTTATAATAGCCTAACTATCAGCTTGTTTTCCCTAGTAAACCTTTGATTGGGTGTTAAACATGGATACAAAACAAATTCTCTCCTCCTACAGAAATATTGCTATTGTTGGTTTATCAAAAAACCCTGAAAAACAAAGCTATGTTGTTGCGGAATACCTTAAAAACATCAAGGATATAAAATAATCCCAGTAAACCCAACAATCGAAGAAGTTTTAGGTGAAAAATCTTATAAAGACTTGGAAAGCCTACCAGAAAGCCTTAAAAAACTCCTTGGAAATCGTTAACATTTTTAGACCTCCAGAAGAGGTTGAATCAATAGTAAAGCAGAGTATTAGGTTAAGGGAAAAATACGGGAAGCCATACGTAATTTGGATGCAGCTTGGAATAGTAAACGAGAATGCAGCTAGAGAAGCGGAAAAGGCTGGAATAACCGTTATTATGGACACCTGTATAATGAGGGAGCATAAAAGGATTTATGGTGAGGGTTAAAGGCTAGGTTTTATACCTTTTTAGGTATCCATCTTCAATCCAATATTTTAGCCAAAGCGCTATTTTACCCTTAAAAACACGGTTACCGTAAAATCCTATAGCATCACTTCTTCCTAGGCTTATTACTGTTGCCTCTGTTCTTGGAACATATTCAACCATCCTTTTCCCTGTGACGTTGGCATAGATGTTTTTGGCTGAGGTTTTACCTTGGTCTACAGCATGTCTTCCAATCTTCATAAGAGGTTTTCCTGTTTTTTTATCTATGAAGGTTAAAACATCACCAGCACAATAAACGTTTTCTAAAAACTCTTCTTTAAACGATGATTGAAGATAGGGGTTTACCTCCAAGTATCCTCTTCTATCAGTTTTTAAACCAGAATTTTTTATTAGTGTATGGGTTTTAAGTCCACCACACCAAACCACAGTATTTGTATACAAAAACTTTTCATCTTTTAGCTTAACAAAATCTTTTCCAACCTCAACAACAGGAGAATTACAAATCAATTTGACACCAAGCCTTTTAAGAGAATTCTCAGTATAACCAACAACCTTTTTTGAAAGTTCTTCAGGTAATCCTGGCAAAACGTTAGGCATAGCTTCAACCAAAACAAGCTCAGTCTCAGATTTTTCTATCCCATATTTTTTGCATAGGTATTGGATATATTGTTTTAGTTCTGTAACAAGCTCAATTCCTGTGGCTCCTGCACCACAAACCGTAAACCTAAGCATCTGCCTCCTTTTTTCTTTACTATCCGTTTTTTTCGCGTAGAAAAACATTTTTGCTATGTGTTCTGAAAGCCTCACAGCATCTTCAGCATCTCTAAAATCAAAACAGTTTTCTTCTGCTCCAGGTATACCGTAAAAGTTTGTTTTACATCCTAGGGAGATTATAAGGTAGTCGTAGTCTATTGTTTGTTTTGTTGTAACAATCTTGTTTTCTTCAGGCTTAATTTCTACTACTTCCTCTCTAAAAAACTCTGACCTTAGGTTGTTAAAAAAGTCTTTAAGTGAAACTATAATTTTCTCTTCTTTAAGTGTTAGTGAGGCAACTCTGTGTAGGTATGGGAGAAAACTGAAAAACCTGTTTTTATCCACACCTATAATTTCAACCTTGTTTCCCAACATTTTATATAGGTTAAGAGCAGCCTCTAAACCTGCAATTCCACATCCAGCAATAACAACACGTTTCACAATTAGATACCCCACACATATAGTATTACTTTATCCTAGCTTGGGAGGTTGGATTTATGCTTTACCTAAATACTTTATATAGCCTACAGCTAAAACCTAGACAAAGAATACGTATATAGTGTAAATCCATGTTGGTATTGTAACTAAACCCCAAACAGCCAAACTCCATGAAAAAACTTTGCTTCCATCCAAACCCATAAAAGGTATTAGGTTAAATGCTGCAAGCCAAAGATTAACATAAAAACCTGTCTCCCCAATAAGACCAATAATTCCAAGATAGTTTTGCCAGATAAGGTAGAAGGGGAAAACCAAAATAAGGTTTGCCAAAGGACCCATAAGGGCTATAATCCCATTTTCCCTCCTACCAATCTCCCAGCCTAAAACATGTCTTGGCATAATATAGACTGCTCCAGGTGCAGCAAAAACTATGCTTCCACCAGACATTAAAGCAAAAAGTAAAGCCATAATAAGCCCCCAACTCCACATCCTAAACTCAGCCCAACATCCAAACCTTAAAGCTGTAAACTTATGGGCTAACTCATGAAAAACAAAACCGGAGCCAACAGCTAACAGGTAAACCATAAACATGAGGGGAAAAAGTTTTGGGTAGCCGAAAAGCCAACGTATTGAAAAACAAAAACCTAAAACTATCCAAGCCAAAAGTAAATGCCTAATTTCAAGTCCACTTACCCTTAACCTAGGTTTTCTTTTAATATAAATCCTAGTTTTTGGTTTTTCTAGGGTTTGTGGCATAAAAACTGTTTCTGGTTTAGGTTTTATGATAAAAGGTTTTCTTAGCTCAGTAAGCCTTTCACAGTTGTGTTTTTCTGGGAGTCTATGTTCAACACAAAAAGTTTTCCCACAATATTTACATACGTAGGGTAAGTCTAACTCTTTACCACACACCTGACATTTAACCATCTAAACCACCAACCAAAACTACATTTTTCTAATCTTCTCATAAAACTCTACCAAAACTTTAACCTTCTCAGATTCAAGGTTTAAAGCCAAAATTTTCATCTGACCTGAAATCTGCTCATACAACAATATTCCCTCTTCAACCAAAGGTTCTATCAGTCTAGCTATTGTTGAGGGAGAACAATCTAAAAATCTGGCTAAACCAGCCTGATTAAAGACTTTCCCAGGGTTTTGAAGCATATATTCAACAAGTCTTGTCTGCATCCTGCTCCCAAAGATTTTTTCAAGCTTCACCCTTATACTCCCCAAACCTTACTGTTTAGGTTTAATGTAGGTTCCTATTTTTTCTCCAGCTAAAACCTTTTTTAGGTTTTCGGTTTTCCTCCCATCTATAAAATAGGTTGGAATCTTAGACCTCTCTATAACCTTTATTGCTAGAGGGTCAAGCTCATAGGTTCCAGCCCAAAACCTACCCTGAGAAGCCATCTTAAAAACTTCAGAAGTATCCACAACCTCAAGTTTTTCAGCATCCTTATAGATTTTTGGATCCCTAGTATATATTCCATCAACATCTGTGGCTATCACATAACAGTCAGCCCTTATAACCTCAGCAGCCAAAGCACCAACAGCTGTTGTTGAATGTCCGGGGGTTAAACCGCCACAAACAACAATTTTACCGTGGTGGAAAAAACGTTTAACTTCCCTAAGGCTTTTTGGAACCTCTGGGTAGGCGTTTTCCCCAAGCATTGAAAGTAGAAGGTAGGCGTTTAACCTTGAAACTTCAATTCCAAGCTGGTCACATGTAGCCTCATCTAAGCCATATTCTCTAGCCACCCTAATATATTCTCTTGCAACCTCCCCTCCACCAGTAACAATTAAAAGTTTTTTTCCCTCCTTAAACATCTCCTCAAACATTTTTACATAGTCTTTAAGTTTTTCCGTCTGAATTTTAAGTGGGAAAAGGAATTTCCCAAGCTTAAAAACAACCTTCAACCAAACCAAACCCTTAAACTTTTATCTTTCCCTTAGAAAGTTTAAGTTTAAATGTAACAATTTAACCTTAAAAGTTTATGTTTAAGCCTATAGAAGCTTAAAAGGAAGCCTAACCAAAAAATGTTGGAGGAGTCCAGCTGAACGGGAAAGAAGAAGCAAAATATACGTCAGTTGAACTTTTTAGGATGAAAAGGCTACTTGAGGAGCTAGCCTCAAAAAAGGGGAGACATACAGAACTTATAACACTCTATATTCCAGCTGGAAGACAGTTAAGCGAGGTTTTAAACACCCTACGCCAGAATATGGGACAGCCTCAAACATTAAGTCAAGAACAACAAGACACAATGTTCAAGATGCTATTGAAAAGGTTATTCAAAAGTTAAAACTTTTTAGGGAAACACCACCAACAGGTTTAGCTGTTTTTTGTGGAGCTATACCTTATGGTCCTCCAGGCTCAGAAAAAATGGAGATTTATGTTGTTATTCCACCAAGACCCTTAGACATCTACCTATACCGTTGTAACTCACGTTTTCATGTTGAACCTCTGTTAGACATGTTTAAAGAAAAAGAAACCTACGGTATTCTTGTCATGGATAATAGTGGGGCAACCTTTGCAACCCTTAAAGGTAGACACCTAGAAATCGTAAAATCAATAACCTCAGGAATTTCAAGTAAACATAGGGCTGGAGGTCAGTCAGCTAGAAGGTTTGAACGTTTAAGGGAGGCTGAAATCAACGAATACTATAAACGTGTTGCAAACTATGCAAACCAAATTTTTCTAGGAATCCCAGACCTTAAAGGCTTAATTATTGGTGGTCCTGGACCCTCAAAACAATATTTTGTTGATGGAGACTATCTACATTATACTTTAAAAAATAAGATTCTTGCTGTTGTTGACACCTCCTATGTTGATGAGCAGGGTGTTAAAGAGATTGTTAGAAGGTCTTCTGAAATTTTAAAGGATGTTAGGTATGTTGAAGAAAAAAACATTATTCAACAGTTTCTTGCAGAGGTTGGGAAGGATGGTTTAGCTGTTTATGGTTTTGACGAGGTTAAAAAAAGTCTTGAGGCTGGAAACGTTAAAACACTTCTTCTATCTGAAGATTTAGACCTTATGCTTATCTCTGTTAAATGTTCAAACTGCGGATACAGTGAAAACCTAACCATGAAGCCAGCAGACCTTGTAAAGTTTGAGTTTGATTTGTCTAAGAGACAGTGTCCTAAATGTGGAAACCAAGGGTTAAACATTGTGGATAGAAAACCTCTTATAGACTTTTTCACAGAGCTTGCTGAAAAACTAAACGTTAATGTTGAAATGATTTCTTCTTCTCATGAGGAGGGGGAAATGCTTTTAAATTCTTTTGGTGGTGTTGCAGCAATCTTAAAGTATAAGGGTTAACCTCTTAGACTTATTAAGGCTTAAATATTAGCCTAAAACCTAAACAGAAAAATGTTTGGGGGACATGGTTTTGAGTCAGAATAGCCAAAACCATATTATTGCAACCATAGTTGAAAATAAGCCTGGTGTTCTTTTCCGTGTTACAAACATGATTCGTAGAAGAGGTTTTAACATTGAAAGTCTTTCTGTTGGACCTTTAAACGATGGTAGTCTTGCAAGAATGACTTTAATTGTTAGGGGTGATGAAAAAACTGTTGAGCTTGTTGCGAGAAACCTTCATAAGCTTGTTGAGGTTATTAAGGTTAAACGTTTAAACCTTGAAAACTCTGTTTTAAGAGAGCTTGCACTCATAAAAATAAATGCTGAGGATAGTAAAACCAGAACAGACCTAACCCACTATGTAAGAATTTTTCGTGGAAGAATTGTTGATGTTTCACCTAAAACCATGACTGTTGAGGTTACAGGTGACCCCAAAAAAATAAATGCCTTTTTAGAGTTAACTAAAGGATTAGGAATAAGGGAGGTTGCTAGAACAGGTATAGTTGCTTTGGCAAGAGGTACAGAATCAGTATAGGTTGGAGGTAAATGTTTATGGTAAAAGTTTATTATGATGAGGATGTTACAACAAACTATCTAAAAGATAAGGTTGTGGCTGTTATAGGTTATGGTAGCCAAGGGAAAGCTCAAGCGCAAAACCTAAGAGACTCTGGAATAAAAGTTATAGTTGGTCTTAGACCTGGAGGCTCCTCATGGAATCTTGCTAAACAAGATGGGTTTGAGGTTTTAGAAATTTCTGAAGCCTCAAAAAAGGCTGACATAATCCATATTCTAATCCCAGACATGGTTCAACCTGAAATCTATAAAAACGAGATTCACCCATACATGGGAGAAGGTAAAACTTTAGGTTTTTCCCACGGCTTTAACATCCACTATGGTTTAATTGTTCCACCGTCAAACGTTGATGTTTTTATGGTTGCACCAAAATCTCCGGGAAGCAAGGTTAGAGAAACCTACCTTAACGGTTTTGGAACACCAGCCCTAATAGCCGTCCACCAAGACTATACAGGGAAATGTGAGGCTTTAGCCTTAGAGTTCGCTAAAGCTTTAGGCTGTACTAAGGCTGGTGTAATTAAAACAACCTTTAAGGATGAGACTGAAAGCGACCTTATAGGTGAACAGTGTGTGTTGGTTGGTGGTGTGATGGAGCTTATAAAAAAGGGTTTTGAGGTTTTGGTTGAGGAAGGTTACCCTCCTGAGTTAGCCTACTTTGAGGCTTGTAACGAGTTAAAACTTATTGTAGACCTAATCTATGAGGGAGGTTTAACAAAAATGCTTTCCACAGTTTCAGAAACAGCAAGGTTTGGAGGTCTTTTAATGGGTTCAAAAATTGTTGATGACCATGTAAAAGAAAATATGAGGATGACTGCTAAAAAGGTTAAGGATGGAAGCTTCACAAAAACATGGCTTGAAGAATATAAAAGTGGAAGAAAAAACCTTCAAAAATGGTTAGAAGAAACCCAGAAACATTCACTTGAAACTACAGGTAAAGTTATAAGAAAAATGTCTGGACTTGAAAAATAGCCTACAAAAATTTTTCTCCTCTACAAAATATTTTCCATAAATTTTTTAGTTTTTGGGTGAGGTGAAACTGTCAGGTAAGGGTCTTCCAGTCACAAAAAAGATTTTGGCTAAGGCTTCCGGGAAAGAATATGTTGAGTCCGGTGAGTTTGTTGAGGCTAAAGTTGGCATGGTTATGGTTAACGACCTAACAGGACCACTTGCCTTAGACGCCTTTGAAAAACTTAAAGAAAAAAAGGTTTGGGATAAAAACAGGATTGTTATAGTTCTTGACCACCAAATTCCTGCTGACAGTGTTCACTCTGCTGAGCTTCATAAGAGGCTTAGAAGGTTTGCAGCTGAATATGGGATAAAAAACTTTTATGATGTTGGTAGAGGTGGAATATGCCATCAGGTTATGGTTGAAAAGGGTCATGTTAAACCTGGTGTTGTTGTGGTTGGTGCTGATTCTCACACATGCACCTATGGAGCCTTAGGTGCATTTGCAACAGGAATAGGTTCAACAGATGCTGCTGCTGTTTTTTCAACTGGAAGCCTATGGTTTAAGGTTCCTGAGGTTATGAGGATTAATGTTGAGGGAAACCTTAAACCCTATGTTTTCCCTAAAGACCTAATTCTTCATGTTGTAGGTTTGATTGGTGAGGATGGAGCTATCTATATGGGTTTAGAGTTTACAGGTTCAACCATCAAAAAAATGGGTGTTGAGGGTAGGTTAACCCTATGTAACATGGTTGTTGAGGCTGGAGCTAAAACAGGAATAATTGAGCCTGACGAAAAAACCATAGAGTATCTTAAGGGTAGAGTTAAAGAATCTTTTACACCAGTTTATAGCGACCAAGATGCAAAATACGAGGAGGAGCTTTCTTTAAACGTTGAGGATTTAGAGCCTCAAGTTGCATGTCCCCATAGTGTTAGCAACGTGAAACCTGTTGATGAGGTTGGTGATGTTGAGATAGACCAAGCGTTTATAGGTTCATGTACAAACGGTAGGATTGAAGATTTAAGGGTTGCAGCAAAAATTTTGGAGGGGAGAAAGGTTAAGGATGGGGTTAGATTGATAGTTATACCAGCCTCCCAAGAAATATATTTGCAAGCCTTAAAAGAGGGTTTGTTTGAGGTTTTTGTTAGGGCTGGAGCCTATATAGGACCTGCAACCTGTGGTCCGTGTTTGGGTGGACATTTTGGTTTGTTGGCTGATGGTGAAGTTTGTATAAGTTCAACAAACAGAAATTTTGTTGGTAGGATGGGAAGCCCAAAATCTAAGGTTTATTTGGCTTCTCCAGCAACGGTTGCAGCCTCAGCCTTAACAGGAAAAATAACAAACCCAAAGAAGTTTATGTAGTGGGGTGAAATGTTTGGTTTTAACTGTTGTTGAGGGTAGGGTTTTAAAGTATGGTGACAACATAAACACGGATGTTATCTATCCTGGAAAATACCTTGTTTTTACTCAGCCTGAAAAAATGGCTGAACATGCTATGGAGGGTTTAGACCCAGAGTTTCCAAGAAAGATTAGGGATTATGGTTTGGTTGTTGCTGGAAAAAATTTTGGTTGTGGTTCAAGTAGGGAGCATGCACCTCAAAGCCTAAAATATGCTGGTTGTAAATGTGTTTTGGCGGAGTCTTTTGCAAGGATATTTTTCCGTAACGCTATAAACATAGGGCTGCCAATAATTGAATGTAAAGGTATACACTCAAAAACTGATGAGGGGGATAGGCTTCAAATAGACATGGAAAAAGGGATAATAAAAAACCTGACAAAAAACGAGGTTTTAAACTTTAAGCCTTTCCCAGACTTCCTCCTAAAAATCTTTAGAAGTGGAGGGTTAATTTCCTACCTTAACCTAAAAAGCAAAACAACCTAAACTCTTTAAAATTCCCTCCACAACCATCCTTGTTTTTAAAACGTTTTTAAATCTACATTTTGGTTTTAACTCTAAGGTTAAAGGTCCACTATAGTTGGCTTCTAAAAGCTTTTTAAGAAAATCTTCTAGTTTTTTGGTTTTTCTGGTGAAAGTTTTGTGTGAATTGTTGCTTAAATGGATGTTTAATATTTTACCCTTAAACTCATCCAAGAATTTGAATGTTTCACCTGTTTCTTGGCTGTGGCAAAAATCTAGGGTTAACCCTATATCTTCAACACCTATAACATTTAAAACCTCTTTAACCTCAGAGACACTTCTCCCAAAACCTTTAGAGTCTAGAGAAAGGTTTTCTAGGGCTAGTTTAACGTTTAACCTGTTAGCATAGTTTTTTAGCCTAGAAAAGATTTGGCTTAAAAATTTTCCTCTTAATTCTGCTGAAACCTTTCTGGAAACGTAGGAGTGGACAACAAGGATTGGGGCTGAAAGCTTATAGGCAAAATCTATGGAGGTTTTACCGTAAAAAACTGCTTTTTCCACTTCTCTACTGTTTTTGGCGTATAAGCCTGCTGAGTGAACGGTTAAACAGTTTAACCCAAAACTTGAAATAAGTTTTTTAGCCTCATCCACAGACTCTTTTGCCCTATCCTTTACACATATAAGGTTAAATTCAAGATTTTTAAAGCCTAAACTTTTAACTAGCTGAATATTTTTATCTAGGGGATAACGGTAAAAAATCCAGTTTGATAGGCTTAGCTTCAAACCCTTTTAATCACTATCTTGTTTTTCTTTTTTCTCAGGAACAAAAAATTCACATTCTTCAACAACAAGTTTTCCTTTTATCCCATCCATGTTTCTAATTATCCATCTTCTACACTTTTCGTTTACACATTTTTCACATAAACCTTCAAGCCTAATACTCATTTTTGTTCAGCCTCAACATAAAACTTCCATTCACACCAAACGTTTTCTGGGTGAGGGTCAGGAGGACACCTTAAACATTCAACCTTAAACTTTGGATTAACAGTTTTAGCAAAGTTTGTTAAAAAGGCTAACCCCATAGGTTTACATGGAAACTCTTCCTTCCCATTTTTTATCCTTGTTTTTTGAGGTATACAGTCAACCACACGCATTATAAAACTGTCCTTTGAAAACTCCTCAAACTCTATTTTTTGGATTGAAGCCCAAACAATAAACTTTAAAGCTTTAGCTAAATCCTGAATTTTATCCCCTTTTAAACCAAAGGTTTCCATTGTTCTTTTAGCCATCCTAGGAGCCATAGCCTCAGAAACTTTTAGGTTAACCTTTTTTGCAGCCTCAACACCAAACATATCCTCAACAGTGGAAAACCATAAACTATCAACAGTCATCCAGTTTTTGTTAAAAAGCCTAAAAACCTTTAAAATCTCCTCTTTTGAAAGCTTTTTAAATTCTTCTTCAAGCGACAACCTTAACCCTTTACAACCCCTAAAGGTGTTAACCTAACAACCTTTGTTGCTATCCCAACCCTATGAGAAACCTCAGCAACCCTATCAACATCCTTGTAGGCTTCAGGAGCCTCCTCAGCAATAACAGTCATACTTGCAGCCCTAACAAGAATACCCCTACTCTCAAGCTTTCTTTTAACCTCATGACCACCAAACCTTCTTGTTGCTGCAGCCCTACTCATAAACCTTCCAGCACCATGAGCTGTTGAGCCAAAACTAAGCTCCATAGCCTTCCTATTACCCAAAAGAACCCATGAGCTTGTTCCCATGGTTCCAGCAATAAGAACTGGTTGACCTATCTCCCTATACTTTTTAGGTATATCCCTATGTCCTGCTGGAAAAGCTCTTGTTGCACCCTTACGGTGAACCCAAACCTTTCTAACCTTCCCAGTTTCATCAACAATATGCTCCTCCACCTTACATATGTTATGGGCAACATCGTAAACAAGCTCTAAACCAAGCTTATCTGCAGACTGACCGAAAACCTTTTCAAAAGCCTCCCTAACCCAGTGGGTTATACATTGTCTATTGGTAAAAGCATAGTTTACAGCGGTAGCCATAGCCTTAAAATAGTCTTCAGCCTCAGGAGACTTACCATAGGTGCATGCAAGCTCCCTATCAGGAATCCTAATCCCATATTTTTTAACAGCCCTTTCCATCACACGTAGATAGTCTGAACATACCTGATGACCAAAACCACGTGAACCAGTATGAATCATAACGGTAACCTGCCCCTCCTCAGTAATCCCAAAAGCTTTTGCAGCCTTAGGATCATAAATCTTGTCTACACGTTGAATTTCAAGGAAATGGTTTCCACTTCCAAGCGAACCAAACTGGGGTGCACCCCTACTTTTAGCTGTTCCAGAAACCTTTGAAGGGTCAGCCTCCTTCATACATCCGTTTTCCTCACACACTTCAGCATCCTCAGACCAGCCATAACCTCTACTTATAGCCCAGTTAACACCTTCAACAAGAGGTTTGTCAAGCTCGTTTGGTGAAAGCCTAATCTTACCTTTACTTCCAAGACCTGAGGGTACAAGCCTAAAAATAACCTCTAAAAGCTCAGCAAGCTTAGGTTTTACATCAGAATCTTTAAGGTTGCTTCTAAGCAGACGTACCCCACAGTTTATATCGTATCCTACCCCACCAGGACTAATTACACCCTCATCGTAGTCTGTTGCTGCAACTCCACCTATTGGGAAACCGTATCCTTCATGTCCGTCAGGCATTGTTATTGCATGTTTATAGATTCCTGGTAGGGTTGCAACGTTTGCACATTGTTCAAGGGTTCTGTCGGTTTTCATTTTTTCTAGTAGGAAGTCGTCTGCGTAGACTGTTCCATGAACTCTCATATCTGCTCTATATTTTGGGATTTCCCATGTGTAATCGTTAACTCTTTTTAGTGGAACCTCAACCATAACCTAAACCTCTAAATTTTGGGTAGTATCTTCCAACCTATACGTTAATTTAGGCTTAAGATAAAGATATTGATACTTTTGCCACTATTAAAGGTATACCTACATTAAACCGAAAAATACGGTAGACAACTGGTATGGTTGGTTTATTCCTCCATTTCTTTAACTGCTTCCATAAAATTCTTGTTTACATATTTTCTTACCTTTTTACATTTTGGACAGTAAAACTTTTTTTCTTTATAGTCTAGTCTTGCACCACATCTCCAACATCTATAGTTTTCTCTAACCTCAATGTTTGTAAGCATTTTTAGGGTTTGGGTTAGGCTTCTCGTATACACCATTTTTGTAAGCCATTTTATTTTTTTGCTGTTACACGTTTACCTTTTATGAATCTAAACCTATTAAATAAGCAAAAATTTTGGTATGTTGTTTTTGAGGATTATGTAAAAGTTTTGTTGGCTTCTGAAGGTTTTCAAGTAAAAGTATTCAATCAAACATTTATATTAGACTTATAAGGCTGCAGTTTCACTTTTACTGTTCTCTCATGTTAAATAGGTTTTAGCTTTCGTTAAATTTGGTGTATAAGGCTTGTGTAGACTTCACCTATGGACTCTTAAAGAAGGTATTACCGCCTTATCAATCTGTGAAATAATTCTTTTAAAATGCTTAGGTGAAAAGGGAAGCGAAAAAATAGATGATGTTTTAGTTAGGTTTGAGGAGGAAACCCTAAAGTATGGCTTTATAGGTAGAAGCCTCTTCATAAACACCCTAAAAAGCCTAAAACTTCAAGGCTTCATAAGACTTAGGAGGGTTAAACCAACCATCATAAAAGTTGAGCTTAACAAACATTTAAAAGAAAAACATAATCTCCCAGAAATCTTAAAAAAAGAAATTGAAAAAAGAACTGACGGCTTAAAACCTGAAGTTTTTAGAAAAATTTTGGATGCTACAGAGCTTTTAAGCGTTAAAGAAAACGACTATGTTAGGCTTGACAAGCTTAAAAATGCTCTTCAAAGATGTGGGGTTTCAGAAAAAGAGTTTAATAAGGCTTTAAAAAAGCTTCTTGAATGGGGGTTTATCTATAAGCTTTCCCCAAACCTTATAAAAACCGTTAAACCACCCTAAAACTCGGAAGACTTTTCTAGGTCGTTTAGGTTCTCCAAAAGCTTTTTTAGTTTTGAAAGTCTTCTTCTCCTCTCAATTCTTGGAATATGGGGGAGACATAATGGGTCTTCTTCTATCTTCTCAATAACCTTTAGGGTTTCTTCAACCGTTAACTGTTTAGAGTAAACCACCCTTTTAATTGTGCCAAAAACATTTTCAAGACTAACATTTTTACCACTAAGATAATCTATCAAACAGCTTCGAACAAGTATAACGTTTGGCGGAAACATTTTTGTTTGCTTTAAAACTGTTTTTCTAGTTTAAACTGGAAACTTCTAAAATATAAGTTGTTTTCAAATTTTGAAGTTAAAAAAGGTGTTGTTTTACCCTTAAAGTTTAAAACTGAATTTTATTTTTTGACCTAAAAATACGCCTTTTTCAAGGGGTTAAGCATAGTATCTCCATGTTGTTCCACATTTAGTGCATCGGTAAAATTGGGTTGTAGGTTCATCTGCACTTCTAGTTTGAACAAACCAGTAGTAGGCTTCTCTGTTACCACATTTTGGACATTCAACGTTTGTTGTTGGCATGGTTTGAAGTTTTTCCGCTTCTTCACCAACAACTATTATTGGCTCTGACTCCCTGTTTTTTGGGGTTACATGTAAAACTTTATTTTCAGGTTTTTCTTCAACACCACAAACAGGACATTTTAATGTGTCTCCAACAAGTTTTAGTCTACTCCCACATTTTGGGCAAAACTTCACTTTTACCTTTTTCCCTCCACCCTTTTATTGTTAAGGTAAAGTTGTTTTTGGTTTATTTTAACTTTTAACCTCCAAACCCAAAAAACCATGTTCTTCAAGCAGGGTTAAACATGCAATAATTGCTGAGGATGCTGCAAAATCTGTTGAAATTGTGATGTTTGGTGTTAGGTCAACAACAAGGTTTGCAAAACGGTAAACACCTGAAGGTATTCCTTCACGTGAACCAACCAGCATATTAACCCTTTTCCCGCTCTTAAACAGTTTAACAAGTTCTTCTCCAAGCTTCCCTATTTTTTCACCTTCAGGCTCAAACACAATTATTGGTTCTCCTCTTCTATCTCTAACAAGCTGGTAAAGGTCTTGAACGTATACAGGAACCTTAGACACCTGTCTTTGATAGCTTTTTATTTGGATGTTGTATCTGCTTTCAATTCCTTCTCTAACACCCTGAAGGAAGGAGAGAAGCTCTAAACCGTTTATACAGCCAACAAACCCAACTATAAGCTCACCAACCTCAAAGGTTTGAACACATCTACCTATCCTCATACCAAACTCTTTAGCGGATTTTAAGGGTCCTAGGTATGGCATTTGAACTATAGACATCTTTTTTAGTATTGGTAGGACTGGTGTTTTATCTGGAGCCTTCTTTTTATGTTCTTCTAATCCGCTTGTTAAACTTAAAACAGCTAAATCTCCTATTATTTCCACCCATAAAATTTTGTCTGGGAAGTTTAGGTTAACCTCTGCATGGGTTGTTTTTCTTACAGCATCCCCAACAGCCACATTTACATCTATACTCGTAAAACTATGGGTTCCACGTCTGGTTGTTCTTACAGCAAAAGTTTCTTCTTGACCTATCCTCCCATAAACAACTTTTTTAGCCATATCAACTATCTTGTTTAGCTCAGCCTCACCATAAGCATCAACCAAAAAAACTTTTTCAGCTTCAGGTATCTCCTCTTTTATCCTTTTATACAACACATGTTTATCTTTTGAGTTACCAACCAAAACTAAGCCTGAAAAGTTTTGTGGTTTGGGTTGAACATGAATACCAGATTCTATTTCAAGAATTCTTGAGGCTACTATCTGCTCCATTCCCCTAAGAGTTTTTAGTAGTAGGTCTGGTTTTTCCAATTCTCCCCTAAAAAATTTAGAAGTATGCTTGTTAAAGGTTGCTCTGTTCGGCTCTTCCTCCTCATCCAAAGTCAGAAGACCGTCGCATAGCTTTCTTCATTGCAACAATTTTAAGGTTGTTAACCCTAAAATTTAAACGTTAAGCCTTAACCATATCCTCAAGCTCCCTTAAACACTTTTCAACCTCCGTTCTTTCAAAATCTATAAGTTTAAGGTTTATCCCCCTCTTTTTTAACTCGTTTTCCAACTCTTCAACAAGAATTCCTTTACCCTCAACCTCAACATTTCTACCCTCCAAGGTTATTTGGGTTGTTTTTACCCCACAGCTTGGGCTTGCCCTCTTACCCAAAAAACCAACAACCCTAAACCCGTTTTCCAAATATTTTTTGACAAGTTCAGCAGCATCCTCAGCTATCCTCCTACAAAAACTTCTATATTCCACGGTATCCATCTCTGTTTTTGTTATTCCCTCCCTAACAAAACCATATACAAGCTGTTCTGGACATGGCAACTGTACAATTCCAACCTTATATCTCATAAGCACCTCAACAACCTCGTTAATCATGGCTGGCCATATGCTTGGTGTTTTAGGTCCGATACATATTGAGTTTGAGTTGATGATACAGTGTGAAACTAGGATTACCTTGTTGCTTCTTCCATCCATAACCATTTTTAACCCTTCTCCTTCAAAAACTTAAACCAACCTAAAATACTTTTTACATATTTTAAAGCTTGGCTTGGTTCAAGTATTCCAGCCCTAGTTTCCCTTAAAACCCTTTGGATGGATGGATAGGTTAAATGTGGATGTTTTTTATGGATTTCACGTAACATTGGACAGCCGTAGGTAAAACTTGTTCCAGGATGGTTAAACATTTTTGCTATTGCTACTGTTTCAGACTTTGTAAGGTTTAATGCTGCTAAAACGTTAAACCTTAAAACATCACCGATAAGGTGGGCTGAATAGTTTCCTGTTGGTAGGAGGTCTCCAAACAAAACCAGCGGTATACCCTTTTCCCTAGCATAATCCACAACTGTTTTCTCGATAAGTCTTTTACATCTACCACAAGGATGTATTTTCCCATCTAAACCATCAAAAAATATTTGTTTAAAGCTTTCAGTCTCCCCCTTTAAAAACTCTAGTGGAACATCGTAGGTTGAAGCCAAACTTTTTATTAGTTTTCTTGTTTTAACAGGTAAAATCCATTTTTCAGGGGAAACTGAAACAGCTATAGGGTTTAAGCCAGCCTCCCTAGCCACAACAACCGTAACCCAGCTGTCAACACCACCAGAAAAAGCAACAACAGCAAGATTTTTCTTGGAGGGTTTAGCCTTAAAAAGGTTTATGGTTAAAGGGTTTTTAAGCCCATTTTTAAGAAGTGGGATAAGCCTCCTACCTACAACAAACCTAACCTCTCTACTTCCTGTTTGAGAGCCTATTTCCCTTAAACGTTTTATTGCAAGCTTAATCCTAAACCTTCTAACCAAAACATCCGTTTGAGCCTTAACAGTAACACCCTTTAGCTTAAGCTGTTTTGCTAATGTTTTTGAGATAATTCCTCCAGGACCAAATACTGCTGACTTGTCAGGTCTGTCAGCCACAACAACAGTCATAAAATTTTCTTTTTCATCCAGATGGAAACCTAAAATTTCTGGTATAACCTCAACAGAAAAACCATGTTTTTTACGTATGTTAAAAACAAGGTTTTTAAGGGTTTGACTATCCATGCAAACTCTTCTCCTACATGGGTTTTCAGGAAAACAAGTTTATATTTTAGATGGTTATAAGATTCTTAGACTATAGAGTGGTTAAGCTTGAGTAAAAAAGAGATTCCAACACCAGAAATAAAACTGTTTGGTAAATGGAGTTTCGAGGATGTTAAAGTAGAGGACCCTGGGCTTGTCAGATACATATCCCTAAAACCTGTTTTCCTACCTCATTCTGGTGGAAGACATGAACATCAACGTTTTAAAAAGTCTGAGGTTAACATTGTTGAAAGACTTGTTAACCAGCTTATGCGTCCCGGAAAAAATGGAGGTAAAAAGGCTAGAGCCATCCAAATAGTTAGAAACGCTTTTGAAATAATCCATCTTAAAACAGGTCAAAACCCAATCCAAGTTCTTGTTAAAGCTATTGAGAATGCTGCTCCATGTGAAGACACAACAAGAATAAGTTATGGTGGAATTGTTTACCATGTGGCTGTTGATGTTTCACCCCAAAGAAGGGTAGATTTGGCTTTAAGGTTTATAGCTGATGGTGCAAGAAAAGCTGCATGGGGAAACATAAAAACCATAGATGAGTGTTTGGCTGAGGAGATAATGCTTGCAGCCCAAAGAGACAGTAAAAGCTATGCTATCCAAAAGAGGGATGAACAGGAAAGAATAGCTTTAGCCTCAAGATAAAAATTTTTATTAAGCCTTACCTTGTTGGTTTTTGTTTTCTTCCAAGAATAAGCTCTTTTAAGGATACACCGTTAACAGAGATAACTTGGTAGCGTACCCCTGGTAGGTCTCCATAGGCTTTTCCTTCAGGTCCACCTATACCACAAATTAAAACCTCATCATGTTCATCAACAAAGTTTAAGGCTCCATCTCCAGGTAGGAAGGCTGTAACAACCTTTCCGTTTTTAATTAGCTGAACACGAACACATTTTCTTATTGCACTGTTAGGCTGACGGCTTTCAATCCCAACCTTTTCAAGAACAATCCCTCTAGCCATAGGTGCTCCTTCTAGAGGGTCTGCTTTAGCATCTAACCCAAGAACCTTCCGTCTATAGTCTGAGTCACTCCACCTAAACTTTTTTCTTCTAAGCTTAAGTTTTCTTGCACTAAATTCTCCTGGCATTTGAGCCTCTAACACCCTTCACAGGTTTTTGTTGCTACCCTAAAAATTTTTAAAGATACTTATTTAAGGATTTAGCTTGAAAAAGATGAAAGCTAAACATATGGGAATGCAGGTTCACATTTAACCCCCTTCTCCCCACATATACCACGAATAACCTCTGAAACTCTAACCCAATAGTCAGAACCAAAACCTAAAACCCTTGGTAGAACATCCGACAATCCAGGTTTTTCTTTTTCAAGAAAGGGTTTTAGGCTTTCTAAAACCCACCTTTTAAGGTTTAACCTATCATAAAGTATTTTGCTTCCGGTTTTTTTGGCAACCTCAATTATGGCTTCAAGATTTCCCCTATCATCGTTAACATAGGGAATTACAGGTCCTAAAAAAATCCATGTTTCAACTTTTTTGTCTGCCAACTCTTCTACAACCTGTATTCTTGCATCTGGGTTTGGGGCTTTAGGTTCAAGTTTTTTTGCTAGGTTTTTGTCTATTGTTGTTATGGTTACCCCAACATCAAACTTTTCAGGTTTTATTAGGTCTAGGTCTCTTAAAATTAGGTTTGACTTTGTTTGGATTGAGACAGGGAAACGGTAAACAGATAAAAATTCAAGACATCCACGTGTCAGCCTAAGCTTAGATTCTAGTGGCTGGTATGGGTCTGTTATGGTTCCAACACCAATAACACCAGCCTTTTTACGTCTTAAATCTTTTCTAAGCCTTTCTACAATGTTTTTTTTAGCCCAAACAAAGGAACCCCATCTTAAAGCCATCTTCTCATCTTTTAGTATGCTTCTTGAATAACAGTATAGGCATCCATGTTCGCATCCTACGTATGGGTTTAAAGCATAATCAAGTTCTGGAAGCCTACTTTTAGATAAGGCTGATTTACAGGTTACATAAGAGTATTCAACCTTACCCGTTAGCTTAGCCTCCAAAACCTATTGTTTTGTATAGGTTTTAGCCATAACCTCCCTTCCATCCAAACCGATAATTTTCACCTTTAG
>QMXD01000013.1 GCA_003661965.1 Candidatus Hecatellales archaeon | reverse complement strand
GTTAAATTTTAATTTAAACTTGTTTAAAACCTTTTTTGGTAGGAAAACTTTTAATAAGTTAGTATAAATTCATTTACAACCGAATATAATGGAGGTAAAAAGATAAGGTTGCCCAACCCGATCCATGGAATATTCCTACCTAAAAAAGTATTTGTAACAGGAGCCTCAGCAACAAGCTCAACCTCACCACTAAACGCCTTTGATGCAGCCCTAATAAAGGCTAAAATAGCTCAATGTAACCTTGTATGCGTTTCCTCCATCCTACCACCAGACGCTGAATTTGTGGAAAACAACGATGAGATAACCCCTGGAACAATAACGTTTTGTGTAATGGCAAGAATGGATGGAAACCCTGGAGAAACCATTGGTGCTGGTATTGGATGGGCTTGGGGTATTACCCAAGACGGAAAAAAGTATGGTATTGTGGCTGAGGCTCACGGCTACAAAGATAAGGATGCAATAGAAAGAGAGTTAAAGTGGAAGCTGCAGGAGATGGCTAAGGTTAGACAAATGCAGCTTTTATCGGTTGAGACTAGGCTTGAATGTCTTGAGGTGCCTAAAGGTAAGTATGGTAGTGCTGTTGTAGCTTTGGTTTATGTTCCTTGGAGTGATGAGGAGGCAAAAAGGGAGGTTCAGGAAGAAAATTTTGTGCAAAGAGAGATTATGAAGTCTTCTTTGAGGAATAACCATTTAAGGGTGAACTCAAAGGTTCTTTTAAGGTAAACTTTAACCAAGACTTTTTTTTATCCTGTAAACCCTACCTAAAATTTTAGTTATGGCTGTAAGTCTTCTTGAGCTTTGTAACCTTTGTGAGAAGATAAAACAGGTTAGTGGTAAAAACATTAAAACAAGTATGGTGGCAGACTTTTTAAGAAAGACTTCTTCAGCGGTGGAGGCGAGTTTTGCCGTATACTTTATTGTTGGAAAAATTCCTCCAGAAATCCCTCCTCTTAACGTTGGATATTCTTTGGTTTATGATGCTATTAGGCATGTGTCAGGTATTAGTGATAAACAGTTTTTAAGGGAGTATAGTAGGGTTGGTGATCTTGGGGAGGTTGTAGAATCAGTTTTTAGAGGCTCACATAAAACCCAGAGACTTTTTGTTGAGGAGTCTGTAACAATCAAAGAGTTTTATGATATTCTTAGGATGGTAGGGGAAGTTTCTGGAAAAAATTCTAGGATAAAAAAAGCAAGACTTATTGAAAGTTTTATGGTTAGACTTTCTCCTGTTGAGGCAAAATATTTTGTTAAAAATCTTGTTGGGGAGATGAGGCATGGTGTTAGTGAGGGTTTGATGGAGGAGGCTATCTCTAAAGCCTTTAACATACCTGTAGAAAAGGTTAGGTTTGCCCATATGGTAACAGGTAGACTTGGCTATGTTTGTGAAGTTTTAAAGTCTGAGGGTGTTGAAGGTTTAGAGAAGATTTCCCTAAAACCCTTCCAACCGTTAAAACCTATGCTTGCAGATATGGCTAAAAGCGTAGATGAAGCCATAAGTACTCATGGTGGAAAAACAAGTTTTGAGTTTAAGTTAGACGGTATAAGGGTTCAAATACATAAGAAAAGCTCTGAAGTGAGGATTTTTAGTAGACGTTTAAAGGATGTTACAGAAAATTTCCCTGAAATCGTGGAAAAAATTGGGAGAGAAGTTAAGGCTTCCAGCCTAATAATGGAAGGGGAAATTATCCCTGTTACAGAGAAGGGAGAACCCCTCCCATTTCAATATGTTATGAGACGTTATGGGAGGATAAAAGACCTGGAGGAAACCTTAAAAAATGTTCCTGTAACCCTCTACGTTTTTGATGTTCTTTATTTAGATGGGAAACCCCTAGTCAACAAACCCTTTCTTGAAAGAAGAAAAATTCTGGATGAAATTGTTCCATCTGCCATGTTAACACCCCAAATCATAACCTCGGATGCTGGAGAGGCTGAAAGCTTTTTTAGAAAAGCAGTAGAAATAGGGCATGAAGGTTTAATAGCTAAACAGCTTAACTCAACCTATACGCCAGGTGTTAGAGGAAAGAAATGGTTAAAGATTAAGAAGGTTATGGAAACTCTTGACCTTGTTATTTTGGCTGCTGAGTATGGTCATGGTCGTAGACACCAATGGCTTAGCGACTACTATCTAGGTGTAAAAAATTCTAGGATAGAAAAGGAGGGAGTAGGAGAAGAAAAGTCTGGAGCTGTTTCCTTCCCAGATTATATTGAAAGGTTTAATCAGGGTAGGTTTAAGGTTGTAGGTAAAACCTTTAAGGGTTTAACAGATAACGAAATTAGGATGATTACGGATAAACTTAAAAAGATTGTTTTAGAGCAACATGGTAGAACAGTAATAGTAAAACCTGAAATTGTTGTTGAGGTTGCTTTTTCAGACATCCAAAAAAGCCCATTATACTCTTGTGGTTATGCTTTAAGGTTTGCAAGAATAACAAGAATAAGAAACGACAAAAACGTTGAAGAAATAGATGACATAGAAAAAGTTGAAAAAATGTATAGGGAGTGTGTTAAAACCTAGCCTCCAATTTTTTGGAGAGTTTTCTAACTCTCCAATTTTTTGGGCACCCATAAATCGACCTAAAGAAAGCTTTTTTAAACATAAGAGCCGAAAAAAGGGGGGTTAAAAAGCAAAAAATCTAGGTAAATGAGGAGATATTTCTCGGTTTTTAGTTGTATTGGTTGATTTTGTATTACTTAATGCACATACGGTTACCTAGGTAAAATTTTTCTTGATACAACTATACTTAACATTAGATTGTGATAAAATTCTTATCTAAAGATTTATAACCCTTAAAAACAAAATAAAAGACATGAATAACCACGAATTCTATATCTGGTTAGCTGGTTTTTGGGAGGGAGGAGGCTGTTTAAACGTTACTTTTTCCCATCGGAAAGGAGAAAACGTTTACTGTCTTAAGAGTGGAAAAAGATACGGACCATACACAGTCAAAAAAGATGTTAAAAAAATTCAGGTTGTAATCTCTAACACTAACAGAGAAATTCTTGAGAAAATAGTGGAAAAAACAGGTTTGGGAAAAATATACCAACAAAAAAAGTTTAGAAAAATAAGGTTGAAAAAACCAATATATTTTTGGCGTATTCAAAGGGCTGAGGAAGTCTTACTTTTTCTTGAAAAAATAAAGCCATATTTACAGTTTAGACGTGTAGAGGTAGAGGAAAAGTTAAAGAGTTTTATGGAGCATTAGGGAAAAATGAGGCTGATGGAAAATCTTACAAAGTATGCTTCGGTTAGAAGATGGTTAAGTAATTTTCCAGATAGACCTAACACAAAACGAAACTATCTAGTATGGCTTTCAAGGTTTACCGAATGGTCTGAAAAAAACCCTGACAACCTAATCGTTGAAGCAAAAAAGGGCCCCTCAAAAATGCATGATCTTCTAAAAACTTTCTATAATTATCTTCTTGAGGAAGGTTTCAGCTCTAATACTGCTGTTCTTGCCTACCAGACCTTAAGGTCTTTTTGCCGTTGGAATGAGGTAAACCTTGGGAGAACACCACGTGGGTTTAAGGGTAGGGTTGAATATGGCTCCTCCTATGTTTTAAGCCAAGAAGATGTGGCTAGAATGGTTGGGGTGTGTAAGAGTTTGAGGGATAAAGCCCTAATAGCTTTTCTTGCTCAGTCAGGTCAAAGGTGTGGTGTGGTTACAGCTTTAAGGCTTAGACATGTAAGGTATGGTCTTGAACGTGGAGACTATCCTTTGATTGTGGATGTTCCTCCCATCTTAAGGAATGTTAAGGGTGTAAACGTTAACAAGCTTGGAGATGCCTACCGTTTTGCTCTTGGTAGAGATGCTATAATATTGTTAAGGGAGATGTTGGAGGAAAGAAAACGTTGGGGTGAACCGCTTGATGATGAAAGCTGGCTTTTCCGTAGTTACGCCTCTGTTAGAAGTGGAAACTCTAAGCCAGTAAGAGCTTCTAGAAAGGAGAAGGGAGGACCTTTAACTACCGCAGCAATTCGTGAGATAGTTTATAGGGTGGCTAGTGAGGCTGGCATTCAACGTAAGGCTTCTGAGAAACGTTATGAGGTTTATCCTCACTCTTTTAGGCGATATTGGAATATGCGTATGCAAGAGGCTGGACTAAGTGAAGACCTAAGGGATTTTATGCTTGGACATAGGCTTCCCTATAGTGGAGCATACAGTAAATGGTATCCTGAAGCTATAAAACGTGAATGGGTTTCAAAAAAGGTTGAAAGATATATTGGAATTTTTAATTTTGGCTAGGATTTGCTACACTAATCTACGGTTTGCTTAAAACCTCTTTAGGTTTTATCGGTCTAACAGATTCTAAAACCGAGGTTTGGATAAACTTTAATAGGATGTCTTCAAGCTCGGAAAAGCTTGGAATGTTTACATAAACTTTGTTTGGTATATAAACCATAAAAGGAAGCTCAAGAACGTTTGAATATTCACCCTCAGAAGTTGTTGTTGCAATTTTTATTGTAAGCTTTTCCTCACCAGAGTTTTGGTTTTGAGACGGCTTATAGGCTATTTCATAACTCCACTCTTGGGGTAACCTATGACGTAGATACTTTTTTAGTAGAGCTATAAGAGTTTCACTATATTTTAACGCAAACTCTTTTCTCTCGTTTTGGGGTATTGGAAACTTTACCAGTTTTAACACCCAACAGTTTAGACAATCATATAGGAAGAGGACTGTATTTAAACTTAGAACTATAAAAATAGCTAAACGTTTAAACTTTTATATTTGATGCTTCCATATAGTAGTTCTGTGTTTAACACTGTTTGAGGGAGCAATAGTGGGGTATCGTTTTATTTAACGGCAAAAATAAGCCTACAAAACTAGTTAAACTGTTTGACACAACCCTTAGAGATGGAGAACAAACTCCAGGAGTTTCTTTAACCCCAGAAAAAAAGCTTAGAATAGCTAAAATGTTGGATGAGGTTGGGGTTAACATTATAGAGGGAGGATTTGCCAGCGTTTCTGAGGGTGATTTTCAGGCTTTAAGGCTTATGGCTAAAGAAGGTTTAAAAGCAGAAATATGTAGTATGGCTAGAGCAAACCTAGCTGATATTGACTCCGTGATAAGGGCGGAGGTTTCAAGCGTCCATATAGTTGTTCCAACATCAAAAATCCATCTGGAACATAAGCTTAAAATGGATGAGGATAAAGTTTTAGATCTAACGGTAAAATGTGTAGACTATGCTAAAAAACATGGTTTAATTGTTGAGCTTTCAGCTGAAGATGGTTCAAGAGCTGAGTTAGCCTTCCTTAAACGTTTTTTCATGTTAGGGGCTGAGGTTGGTGCTGATAGGGTTTGTTTATGTGACACCGTAGGAGTATTAACACCTGAAAACTCTTATAGGCTTGTGGAGGAGCTATGTAAAGACTTAAAGGTTCCCTTAGGTATCCACTGCCATAACGATTTTGGTTTAGCCACGGTAAATACGGTTGCGGCTGTTAGGGCTGGAGCGAGCCATGCACATGTTACGGTGAATGGTTTGGGGGAGCGTGCTGGGAATGCTGCCTTAGAGGAGGTTGTTTTGGTTTTAACCCATCTTTACGGGTTTAAATTAGACATCAAGACTGAGAAGCTTTATGAGCTTTCAAGGCTTGTTTCAAGGTTAACAGGTGTTCCTGTTCAGCCTAATAAGGCTATTGTTGGTGAAAACGCATTCACTCATGAGTCTGGAATCCATACTAAGGCTATTCTTTCCCATCCATCAACCTATGAGCCTTTAAGCCCGGAGGTTGTAGGTTTTAGAAGAAGGTTCATAATTGGGAAACATGCTGGTTTAGCTGGTGTAAAAGCTATGCTTGAACAGTTAAACATTCACCCTACAGAAGAACAGTTAAACGAGATTTTTAGGAGGGTGAAAAGTCTTGGGGATAAAGGTAAAACCGTAACAGATAGCGACCTTCAGGCTATAGCTGAGGCTGTTATGGGTTTACCTCAGATAAGACCCATAAAGCTTAAAGGCTTAACAGTAACAACAGGTGACAAAGTAACACCAACAGCCTCTGTAAGGCTTGAGGTTAATGGAAAAGAGTTTATTGAGGCTGGTGTTGGTGTAGGTCCTGTAGACGCAGCAATAAACGCTATAAAAAAGATTGGAGCTGCTATTGCTGATGTTGTTTTGGAGGAGTATCATGTTAAGGCTATTACAGGTGGAACAAACGCTGTTGTTGAGGTTATAGTAAGGCTAAGGAAAGGAGATAAAATTGTTACAGCTTCTGGTGCGCATGAAGATATTGTGATGGCTAGTGTTGAGGCTGTTTTAAGTGGAATGAATACCCTCCTATCAACAAGTTAAAACCTAAACAAAAATATTAACAAAAGAAACGCAAATCTAACAAAAAACTAGAAAAATTTTTTTCAGTAAACCTTACACATCCTATTCAGATTGGTATGTCCTTCTTTCTAGTAAACACGTTTTTTATTCAAAAAGATGTATATAAGGCAGGAGTAAGACTAATTTTTTAGCTGGAGAAAGGATAAATTCTGTTTAAGAATTTAAAGTTTTCTCCACATTTTTAGATACCGACTTAGCCATTTTCTTCCATTCTCATCCGCAAGGTTAATGCTTTTTTGGAGGAGCCTTTCTTTTTTACGTATCCTACGATAAATAACGGTTCCATACTTCTCCCATTTTGGGAAAACCCTCAAATTAAAACCTTTTTGTCCATAGGGAAAACCTGAAACATATTTTTTAATGAAATTGTTTAGGCAGGAGGAACATCTACAAGAAAAATATTCAAGAACATCCTCACTAAACCTAGTCTTAAAAACCTGTATTAAAAAATCTACAAGAGAATTTTCCGAACTCCTTAAACTTGAAAGGTAAGACTGAAGTAAAGATGAAGTGTAGGAGGGAAGCAACCGAATAATATAGCCAAGTTTTCTATCACTTGGACTCTTGTAGAAAAGTAGGTTAATCTCATCTGAAAACGTGTAGGAAAATAAAGGTTTAAACTCAAGCTTCCTAAAAAGACTTTTAGCAGTCTTAACCATTAGACTATGAAAGTTTTTGTCGAAAGGCTGCCTAAACCCATAAATAGATGGAAGCCTATGAAAATCCTTACCGTCCAAACGTACAATCAGATAAATATCCTTTAAACGTTTAGAATATCCAATTTTTTGGATTCTTCTCCAGCCCTCCAAAAATTTGGATAGCAAGTTTAGAGTTTTAGGTTTGGTAGCCCGGGGGAGATTCGAACTCCCGTCAGCAGGTCCAGAGCCTGCTATGCTTGACCGCTACACCACCGGGCTATCTAAACCATAGAATATATTTTTAGTGGCTGGGTTTAAACTTTTTATGGTTTTATTTCGTCTAAGAGTGAAACCATTATTGAGCTTGCTGTTAGGTCTGCTGTTGTTCCCGGGTTTAGCCTATTGTCTGGGGTTCTAAGTTCTAGGTCTAGGGCTTCAGCCTTTTTTATGCCTTCAACTGTTAGGGTTCCACCAGCATCTAAAACCTTTTTTGCTTTTTCTGATACTTCTTTGGCTTTTTCCCAACCGTTTTTTCTTGCTATTAGGCTGTCTGGGTTTTTTGCGAGGATTGTTAGGAAACATTGGGTTATAGCCTTATTAAGGTCTTTAGTCTCCAAATAAACCTTTTTTATTGTTGGGTATCCAACCTTAAAGGTTATATGCATACCTGTAACCCATTCTTTACAGATTCCATCCCAGCCAGAACATAAAACCATAACATTGTAAAGCCTAACCTTCTTCTTAACAATATTTTTTAAGGATTCTTTGCATGTTACATCTAAATCTTTCAGTTTTTTTTCTTTAAAGGCTTTTTCAAGCCCTCCAGCTTCAGCTAACCTTATAGCCTCATAAAAGTTGATGGTATCCTTAACCGTGGTAGACCTTAAAACTCTTACAATGTTTCTACGGAGAATTTTTGGGTTAAACTTTTTATGTTTGGCTTTAAGCATTCCAGCCCCTACCACAATAGGGACAAGCAAAGTTACTATTCCAAGGTTTGTATTTCCACCAAAATGCCATCTCCTCGACTCAACCACACAATCCCTAATATGCTTCCCAACCTCAGCCTCCCTTAGGCTAGCCTCACCAAGCCCAATTCTAAAACCTCTTAATGCAGCCCTCCTCATCACAGAACCTACAGCAACTCCACTTGCAATAAAATGTTCAAACTTTGTATCCTTAAAATCAAAAAACCTATGAACTGTTCCAGGTTTAGGGTAGCTACAAACCTCGTAGATGGAGGCTAATTGGGCTTTTTTAGCTATCTCCTCAGCATCCCTTATAATGGTTTTCATGTAGGTCAACCGTAAGGGTGAATGGCAATAGATAAATATAGGTAATTTAACTATTTTTAGATGTAAATTAGGATAATATTAAATTTGGTTAGGTTTTAGGTGAAGGAGAAAAAGGGAGTTAAAGAGAAAGTTATGGCGGAAATATGTGAAGTTTGTGGGTTACCAAAAGACCTATGTGTTTGTGGAGAAATAAGTAAAGGTCAGCAACGTATAAGAGTTAGACTAGAGAAAAGAAAATGGAATAGACCTGTTACCGTCATAGAAGGCTTAGACGTAAAAAGTGTTGACATTGGAAAGCTGGCTGCCCAGTTAAAGGCTTATTGTGCCTGTGGAGGAACAGCTAAAAACAACCAGATTCTTCTTCAGGGAGACCATAGGGAGAAAACTAAGGAAAAACTGATAGAGCTTGGGTTTTCAGAGGAAAACATAGAAGTTCAGTAGGAAAACTTGAAAAAACTGCTGTTAAACATTTTTAGGTTAGATGAAAAAATAAATGATTGAGTAGAGTTGTCTGAGTCTGTGGAAGCTAAACATAAGATTGAGGTTAAAACCTTCCAAAAACCTTTTAGGATTTCTAAGGATAAGCTTTCTGAGCTTAAGGGTGTTTTTTCAAAAAAGGCTATGAGTAGACTAAAAAAAGAGGGTGTTGAATGTCCAGTTAAAGGTAAGGTTGTTCCTTTCCTTGAATGTTTTACATGTGAAAAGTTTGTTCGTAGGGTTAAAGGCTACGTCTACTGTAATGGTTAGTGAAACAAAAAATTCTTTTTCAGTTTTTAGCCCTACCTAGTTTAACTATTCCAAGGGGTAGGATATAGTCTATAAGCACGTTTGCAACAACAGCCTCAACTATTGGAACAGCCCTAGGAACAAAACAAACATCATACCTTCCTTTTACCTCTAAGGTTGTGTTTTCCATCCTTTTTAGGTCTACAGTTCTCTGTTTTTTGGGTATGGAGGATGGGGGTTTAAACGCAACCCTAACAGTTATAGGCATACCTGTAGACATTCCACCAAGAATTCCTCCAGAATTGTTTGTTAAGGTGGTTATCCTACCATCCTTTACCACATATTCATCGTTATTTTCTGAGCCTTTCATTCTTGCAGCCTTAAACCCAACACCAAACTCAACACCTTTAACAGCTGGAATACAAAAAAGGAATTTTGCAATTTCAGCGTCTAAAGAGCCAAAAATTGGTTCACCAACACCAGGAGGAACATTAAGAGCTATAGCTTCAACAACTCCACCAACACTATCCCCCTCCTCCTTAGCCTTCAAAATTTTTTCTTCCATTTTTTTTGCAGCTTCAAGATCGACACATCTTAAAGGGTTAGAGTAAACTTTTTCTTTTATCTCTTGGATTGTAGGCTTTTTTTCTATTTTTACACCACCAATTTCAACAACATGAGCTAAAACTTCAACTCCAACCTGTTTAAGCAGCTTTTTTGCTATTGCACCAGCAGCCACAAACCCAACAGTTATTCTTGAGGAAAATATTCCTCCACCACGATAATCATGGTAGCCTCCATATTTTACGTATGCAGGATAATCTGCATGACCAGGTCTAGGTTTCCATTTAAACTCTTCATAAACCTCAGATTCACCCCCCCTATTCCAGACAAGCATACAGATTGGGGCTCCAGTGGTGTATCCGTTAAAAACACCTGAAAGAATGTTTACCTTATCTTCTTCAACTCTGGTTGTTGAATAAAATTGTTTGGATGGTTTTCTTTTATCAAGCTCTTTTTGAATATCCTCCTCTTTTAAGGGTAACCCTGGAGGGCAACCGTCCACAACAACCCCAACACATTTTCCATGGCTTTCCCCAAAAATTGTTAAAACAAACCTTTTACCTATCGAGTTACTACACAAAAACTATTTTCCCTCCTAAACTTTTTAGGTCTTGGAAAAAGTTTGGATAAGACTTTTTTACGCATTCAGCATCCAATATTTTTGTTTTTCCTTCAGCACCAAGAGCTGCAACAGCACATGCCATAGCAATCCTATGGTCTTTATGTGGGTTTATGGTTGCCCCTTTAAGTCTTCCAACACCCTCAACTATAAGCTCATTTTCAAGCTTAAGAATTTTACCACCCATTTTTACGAGTTCCGAGGTTATGGCTTCCACCCTATCAGACTCCTTAATCCTTAACCTTCTCACATTTTTAATTTTTGTTTCACCCTCAGCATAACAAGCCAAAACAACAGATATGGGGACAAGGTCAGGTATATTTTTTGCATCTAAACTTATACCCTCAAGTTTTCCACCTTCAACAGTTACACAATCCTCCTCCAAAACAATTTTTACACCCATTTTCTCCAGTATATCCAAAATTTCTATGTCAGGTTGTTTTCTTGTTTGAACATCAAGGTTTTTAAGCCTAATCTTGGAGCCTGTTATGGCTGCTGCAGCCATAAGAAAGGATGCTGAGGAGAAGTCTCCAGGAACCCTATGATTGTAGGGTTTATATTTCTGGTTTCCATTGGTAACATAACCTTCATGGTCACCTAAAACTTTAACGTTAACTCCATGTTTTCTAAGAACCTCTAAGGTTAGCTGAACGTAGGGTTTAGATTCAAGCTGGGATGTTAAAACTATTTTTGAATTGTTTTTTGCTAGAGGAGTGACAAAAAGGAGACCTGAAATAAATTGGGAGCTAACATCTCCAACTATTGAGGCTTCACCACCGTTAAGACTTCCACCATAAACTGTAACTGGAGGATATTCCCCCCTAGCCTCACAATGTATTCCAAGCTGGTTTAAAGCCTTAACTAACGGTCCTATAGGTCTTTTTAAAAGCCCCTCCTCACCAGTTAAAACTGTTTTACCCTCCACTAGGGAGGCAACAGCAGTCATAAACCTTAGGGTTGCTGCTGAAAGCCTACAGTTTATAGGGTTTTTTGGCTGTTTTAGTTTTCCACCTTTAACCTCCAAGCATCCATTAGCCTCCACAATTGGGACACCTAAACTTTTACATGCGTTTATGGTGGCTAAGGTGTCATCGGAAAAAAGAGGACTAAATATTTTTGATGTTCCATCAGACAAGGCTGAAGCTATTATGGCTCTATGAGTATAGCTTTTTGACGGTGGAACCTTAACCAAGCCTGAAATTTTTTCTGTTTTACTTATTAAAACCTCCAGTTTTATTCAGCCTCAACCACAAAAGATTTTTTATTGTTTAGGTTTGTCTCCAAAACTTCTCCTTTGAAAGGTTTCCAGACATCTAAAACTTTATCCTTTTTTTCCTTCTCAACAACAGCAACAATAGCTGGTCCTTTTCCACTTAATCCTGCTGCAACAGCTCCGGCCTTTAAAGCTTCAAAAACTGTTTCTTGGCTGTATCCTAAGGCTGAAGAGTAGAGGATACCGTTTAAGGTTAATGCTTCCCAATTTTTTCCTTTTAAGGCTTCTTTAAAGGCTAGTTCGACTTGTGGGGCTATAAGACGCATTTTTTCCACATCGGATTTGGCTGTGTAAACTTTTTTTGGTGGTATATGGATTAGGATGCTATAATCCTCTTTTATTTTGTCTTTTTTAAGGATTTTTTGTTTAAGGTTGTCTGTAACGACAACTCCACCATAGTAGGAAGCGCATGTATCGTCAAAGGCTCCTGTAACCGTTGTTTTAGCTTCAAAGGCTGCTTTAACACTAAGACTTAAAACTGTTTTATCGCTGGTTTTCCTTTTTAAGGCTGCAAGAGTTGCAAGCACGATAGCGTTTGAGGCTACACTACTACTTTTTAAGCCTCTAGCTATAGGAATATTTGACTCTGTTTCCACGTAGGCTCCAAACTTTTTCTCAACACCAAAACGTTTAAACACAACTTTAACAGCAGCCTCAATCAGCCTTGTATCCTCTTTTGGGTCTGAAAGAATTTTTCCCTTAACAACTCCAACATCACTTGTTAGGGTTACCCTAGCCTTTGTTTTTAGGTTTATACCGAAAGCAGCACCCCTACCAGTAGCTATAGCATTAACTATTGTTGCAGCCCCATAGGCTACAGCTTCACCAAAACCTTTCATGTTAACCTTTCAACCCTCTTAAGGCAGCCCTAAACATAGCATCAATGGGAGGTGTTAAACCTGTCCAAATTTCAAAGGCTTTAACAGCCTGAAAAACAAGCATAGCCAATCCGTTAATGGTTTTGGCACCCACCTGTTTAGCCTCTTTTAAAAGTCTTGTTTTTATAGGTCTATAAACAACATCAAAAACAACCATTTCAGGTTTTATAAGGTTTTTAGGTATTGGTGTTTCATCGATGTTAGGATGCATCCCAACAGAGGTTGCATTAACAACAACCTCCGCATCCTTAAGTTCCAAGGAGAGGTTTTCCATGTTTAGCTTTAACCCTTTCACAGGCAGGTTATAACTCCTAGAAATTGATGATGCAAGCTCTAAAGCTTTTTCCTCAGTCCTATTAAGAATTACAATTTCTTTTGCATGGTTTGCGAACGTGAATGCTAAGGCTCTAGCAGCTCCACCAGCACCAACCATAACAACCTTTTTATTTTTTAGGGAGACATCTTCAACCTCAAAAGCCTTAAGAACCCCCTCACCATCGGTATTATATCCGATAAGCTTACCGTCAACGTTTTTTACCGTGTTTACAGCACCAATTTTTTCTGCTAGTGGGTCAAGTTTATCCAGTAGCGGGATTATTGAAACCTTGTGTGGTATGGTAACGTTAAACCCTTTTACACCAATACTTTTTAGTCCTTTAACAGCCTCAACCAAAAATTCTTTTTGAACCTTGAAGGCAAGATAAACAGAGTTAAGCTTAAGCCGTTTAAACGCAGCATTATGGATGTTTGGGCTTAAGGAGTGGCTGATGGGATCTCCTATAACACAGTAAACACTTGTTTTTGCGTTAATAGTCAAGGTAGCCACCAATTATACTGTATACTTTGTGTAGGTCTTCAACGGTTAACTGTCCCTCAGCAGACTCCATACCAGTTTGGATGGATGCATAGGTATATTCTCCACCAAAAATTGGTGAAAGAATTCTTGAGAGGATACCCAGCCTCCCCATACAAAAAGAAACAATCTTACCTTTTTTTGAAGCCTCCAAAACAAAACCTAAAATTTTTAGGTTGTCTTCAAAACTTTTAGCCATGGTAACAATTTTACATATTTCAGCTTTAACCTTCTCCTTCCTACTAAAAAGCTCAAAAAGTTTTTGGGTTGGAGGGGTTGAAGAAAAGTCGTGGTAAGAGACTATAGTTTTTGAGCCTAAACCTTTAACTTTTCTAACAGCCTCCTCCAAACTTTTTATTGAAAATTCAAGGTCAACATAGTCAAAGCCAGATTCAGCAGCCTTAAACAACATTTCAAGTCTTTCTCTCTCCGGTTTTTCTGAAAAACCACCTTCAAATGTTGGTCTGTTTGTTGCGATAAGTGGTAGACTAGAAAGCTTTCTAACCTTTTGAAGGTTAACCTCCTCTTTTAGGTAGTCTATTCTAAGCTCAGCTAGGTCAACCTCAAACCTTTCAACCTTTGTAAACATCTTTTTTATTTCTTCAAAGTTTTTGGCTGTGATAACAACACATATTTTAGGTTTCACTTTTCTATCACGGTTTCCTCCTCAACAAGAATACCAAAATGTCTTCCACCACGTTGACGGTAAACAAGAACCTCGTCACCAGGTTTTAGCTCCCTAACAGACTTTGACCCATCCTTGGTTACAAGATGAATTGTTTCAGCGTTTTGAACTATTGTTTTAATTGTTTCTCCCCCCTCCTCAGCCTCAATTAAGAGTAGAGGTCTTCTCTCTATTTTTACCCTTCCAACTATAGAGCTTCTTAGGTTTCCATCTCTATCAACAATTAAAACCTCCTCCCCAGCTTTCAACTCTGAAAGGTATCGTGTTTTATCCTTGGAGGCAAGAACATAAAGTGAAACTGGTCCTGCGTTAACCCTAAAAGGTCTAGGTTCAACATGAGGGGTTTCTAGAACCTCAGCCTGAACAAGGAAAAGCCCTGAAGACTGGCATCCTACAAGAATTCCTTCCCCTTCAACCATGAGGCTACATGTGTCTATGCATGCTCTGTCACCCAAACCTATCTCTTTACATCTTAAAATTTTTGCTTGAGCAAGTTTTAGCTTAGGTTTTTCTCTTAGGCTTGCTATGGTTGAGGATACCTCTTTTACCGTTTCAGGTTTATCTGTTTTAAGAACAACACCATCAACTCCAAGCTCCAAAATTTCTAGGGCTAGTTTTGCTTCTTCAACGTTTGAAACCTCTGTTAAAAGCTTTGTTTTCCCACGGATTTTTGCTATCAGGTTTTCAAGTGGAATAATCTTCCAGTTTTGGCATTGAGCTATAACGTAGGATACTCCCATCTCAGCTAAACCAACAATTTTTTCCTCGTCTCCCCTATCCTTAACAGTAAGTTTTACACAGACCTTCTCCCCACTACCTATAAGCCTCTTTATCAGCTCCTCGTTTAACTCTTCAACAAGCCTTATATCTCCACCAGTTTTTGAGGCTGTTTTTAGGTTTAGGTTTTTAGCAAGCTTAAGAAAATCATCCTCACCAACAACCACATTACAGTTTCCCTTACAGTTTTCCAAAATTTTTTGTTTAAGGTTTTCAGGTAAACTTTTATCTATCTCAACCCATAACTCCTTCATCCAGATTCACCAAGAAGTTTTAATGCTTCTTCAACTGTCGCCTTCTCATGAACTATAGCCCTTAAAGCCTTAACCATACCAGCAGGGTTTTGATGCTGGAAAACGTTTCTACCTATCGAAACTCCAGCCCCACCAGCCTGAATAGCATCATAAACCATCCTTAAAAACCCATAATCATCTTTGGCTTTAGGTCCACCAGCAATTATTACAGGCACAGGACAGCCTTTAACAACTTCCCTAAAACTTTCAACACTACCAGTATAATTTGTTTTAACTATGTCAGCCCCAAGCTCAGCTCCAAGTCTTGCAGCATGTTTAACAAGTTCAGGGGCATGCTCATTTTTTATGTTTGGTCCTCTAGGATACATCATAGCTAAAAGAGGAACACCATATTCTGAAGCCTCATCAGCTATCTCACCCATAACCTCCAACATTTTTGGCTCTTGGTTTGAGCCAACGTTTATATGGACTGAAACACCATCAGCTCCAAGCCTTAAAGCCTGTTTAACACTACAAACCTTAACCTTCCAGTTTGTGTCAGGACCTAGTTTTGTGCTTCCTGAAAGATGAATTATAAGTCCAAGGTTTCCAGTATCCACGTAGCCTGCAATACCCTTATGGATTACTATGGCGTCAGCTCCACCAGCTATCAGCTTATCTATTGTTTGTTGCATATCAACCAAACCTTTAACAGGTCCTATGGTTACACCATGGTCCATAGGAACGATTACAGCTTTCCCATCCTTTCTAAAAATCTTGTTAAGCCTTCTTTTTTTACCTATATCCAAAAATTTTCACCTCCCCTAAAGATAGTTTTTTGCTTTAAGAAGCTCAGCATTCAAAATTGAGCATCCAGCAGCTCCCCTTATCAGGTTATGACCTAAAACAACATATTTTACACAGTCAAAAGCCTCATCCCTTCTAACCCTACCAACAACAACAGCCATCCCTCCACCAGCCATCCTATCAAGTCTTGGCTGGGGACGATTATCCTCAAACCTAACAACAATAGGTGGGTTTGGTGCTGAGGGAAGCTTAAGCTTTTGAGGTTCACTCGTAAACTTAGTCATAGCCTCAACAACACTTTCAGGGTCTGTTTTCTCCTCAGTTTCAACAAAAACAGCCTCTAAATGTCCATCCACAGTTTGAACCCTATGACAGCTTGCAGAAACCTTAAAAGATGCAGGTTTCCCAGGGGAACCCATCATTTTTAAGGTTTCTCTTTGAACCTTCTCCTCTTCTTGACTAATAAACGGGATAACATTATCGATTATGTCTAGGGAGGCTACACCAGGGTAACCAGCCCCAGAAACAGCCTGCATGGTTGAAACTATACAACGTTTTAAGCCAAACCTGTCAAAGATTGGTTTAAGTGAAAGTGTAAGAACAGCTGTTGTACAGTTTGGGTTTGTTACAATCGCTCCATCCCATTTTCTTTTTCTACGTTGCTCGTCGATTAGGCTTATATGCTCCCAGTTTACCTCAGGATTCAAAATTGGAACATCAGGATCCATCCTATGGGAGCTTGCGTTACTTAGGACTATAAAACCTTCCTTAGCAAACTCTTCCTCTGTTTTGTAGGCTATGTCTGAGGGTAGAGCTGAAAAAACAACTTCAACATCTTTTAGGGCTTTAGGGTTTAAGGGTTGAACCTCAAGATTCATTGTTTCCTCCGAGAATCCTCCAAAAAACCCTCCACCTCTAACAGCCTCATAGTATCTTTTACCAGCAGACCTTTCAGATGCAGCAACAGCCTCAACCTTAAACCATGGGTTTTCCTCTAAAAGCCTTATAAACATTTGTCCAACCATTCCTGTTGCTCCTAAAACTGCAGCTTTTAACTTTCCACCCATAACCTACTCCTCCAAAACAAATCCTGTTTTACCTAAACTTTCCTTAATTAGCTTCAAGGCTTTTTCACCATCCCTTTGATGAACAAAAACACGTACAGAATTGCTTATAGTAAGTAAACCGTAAAGGTTAATGTTTTCCCTAGCTAAAGGAGCAGAAATACAGTCAACAATACCAGGGGTTTTTTCAAGCTCATGACCTGAAACAACGATTAGGGTTAAAGGCTCAAAACTATGGATGGCTTTAGCAACCTTTTGGGTTTTAATAAGGTTATGAATGTTTTCTATTAGTTTTGATGAGTCTTCAACATAAAGTAGTAGGGATGGGGAAGCCAAAGTTAAACCTAAAATTTTTGTTTTTGATGGGAGGGTTTGAGAAAAGATTTTTAGAAGTGATTCTGGGGTTGAAACCTCTCTCCCAACTATTGTCACCATGGATACAGGGTTTGGGTAGAGAGAAACCCTTAAACCTACACCAAGCTCACCTTTAATCACAGTTCCTTCTGATAGGCTTTCATTAAAACCAACAACCCTCAAGGTAAGATTGTTTGCCGCATATCTTAAGGCTCTTGGATGAAGAATTTTTGCACCTGCAGAGCTTAAACTAAACATTTCTTCAGCATCTAAAACATCTATTTTTGAGGGTGTTGAAACCTTTTTAGGGTCTGCTGAAAGAACACCAGCAACATCCTTAACAAGAACAACCTCCTCAGCCTCAACACACCTACCCAAAACAACGGCTGTAATGTCGCTTCCACCCCTACCAAGGGTTGTAGTTTTTCCCTCGGGAGATAAGCCAATAAAACCAGGAACAACAACCACAAAACCCTTATCAAGCAAAGGTTTAACCTTTCTTTTAATAGCCTTCAAGGTTTTTTCTAAGTCAACTTCAGCATTCCCATATTCGGAGTTGGTGTAGATAGGCCAAAGCTTGTCTGCTGGGTCTAAGCCTACAGCCTTTAAACCATAAGATTTTAGGGCTGAAACCATAAGACGTGTTGCTGTTCTTTCCCCCATAGAAAGAATCTCATCCAACTCGTCTTTTGAAAGTTTGGATAGGCTTGCTTCTGTGGCTGTTTTAAGGAGGTTGTCTGTTACTCCAGCTAAAGCTGAAACAACAACCACAACCTTGCTTCCTTTTTTAACCTCCTCAGCAACCTTTTTTGCAGCTAGGTTTATGTTTTGGGGTGTTGAAAGACAGGAGCCTCCAAACTTTACAACTAGGCTTTTAGCCATATTTAGAACCTCCAATACCTCCTTGTTGTTAACATAAAAGTCCTAGAATTTTGGGGGTCTTTTAGGGAGAATTTTTCTTTTTTTAAAGTTTTTTGGCTAGTTAGGGTAAACACAAGACCTCCAGAAAACGTAAAGCCTCCTATTCACCACCAGCAACCCCACGTTTGAATTTCATAATAAATGGAAAAAGTATTTAAGCATTACGACCAGCATAAGACAATAAACATTCCACCTTTATATGTGGAGAATGCTTTAATCTAAGTGTTTGGTGAAAACTCTATGAGTGATGATGAAATTATAATACATTGTAAGGTTACATCTATACATCCATCCTCAGACAGCTATGGGAACGAATATGTTTGTATAGAGTTTAGTGTTGAAGCCCAAAAACCTCCAACAGTAATGTCTTTTCCAAGCAACCTCCCCCAAGAAATCTCTTTTGTTATACCCATCCTAAGCCAAATACCAAAAATGTTTAGCCAAGGAAAAGCCTACACCCAAAGGCTTGTTCTTTTCCTAACAAACCAAGAATGGGAAAGAATGAGCCGTAAATATCAGTATAATGAGGAGGTTGAGGTTAGAATAAACAGAAAGGATGGAACAATAAAAATTACACCAATTTAAAGGGGGAAACTATCTTCTTTTAAGCTTTCTGATAACATCTTTTCTTATTTGTCCTCCACCAATAAAAGCCATTATTGTTCTTAGGTCTTCACTATTAACCAACGCTTTAGCATGGTTTTCAACAACCTTTTTTGGTTTATAGCCTATACCCAAACCCGAACTTTTTAAGATAAAAATGTCGTTTGCACCATCACCCACAGCAACACATTCACTTAGGCTTATACCCTCCTTTTTGGCTATTTCTGCTAAGGCTTTAAGTTTTGAACGGGCTGAAACAATTTTACCTTCAAACTCACCTGTTAAAACACCTTTCCTAACAATAAGCCTATTAGCATAAACATAGTCTATACCAAGTTTTTCAGCAACATAGTTAGCAAAAACATCAAACCCACCAGTAATAATGGCTGTAACAAAACCAGCCTTTTTAAGCTCCTTAACCAAATCTTGAACACCAACATTAAACTCTATCCTCTCCTTAAGCTTTTCAACCTCCTCCACTGGAAGATTTTTTAAAAGTTTAACCCTCTTTTTTAATGCCTCCCTAAAACCTATTTTCCCCTCCATAGCCATCCTTGTAATCTTTTTCACCTCATCATATACACCAGCAGCCTTAGCAAGCTCATCTAAGGTTTCCATTTTGATAAGGGTTCCATCCAAGTCGAAGGCTATAAGCTTCTTTTTTCTACGGTAAACCTTCTCATCCTCAACAGAAATTCCTGAACCTAACTCTATACCCTTTTCTTTAAGCTTTGAAACTAACTCTTCAAGTTTAAGGTTTATTTTTGAAACATCAACAACCATAACCATAACAAAAAGTCCGCCAAGGATTGAGGCTCTTGTTTTTAAAATGTTTGCATTATGCTGGTAGAGAATATTGGATATTCCAGCAACTATTCCAGGTCTATCCCTACCAATACTTGTAACTATAATGTTACCCATTAACCACCACTATAGGCGGAATAAGGAAAACTTAAAGCCTACTTAAAGGGTAAACATGAACCTTTAACCCAAGTTTTTCCCCTTCCCTATTAAGCATATCCATTAACCTCTCAATTTTTTCTTTCGTTTCCAAGTTTAGAAACCTTACAATAAGAGACATTATAAAAACCTCTTGTAAAACAACCTGATCCATATCCTCTATGTTTCCGTTTAACTCTGAAATTATTGAGGTTACCCCTGCAATAAGCCCTGGCTTATCCTTTCCAACAGCAACTATAACAACCCTATCATCCTTCTCCAACCCTTTTTAGCCTCCCAGCTCTGAAAGAATCCTTTCAAGATTTTCAACCAAAACCATGTTTTCCTCTCTCTTCCTCACAGTAATTCTTAAACAGTTTTCTAGCATCGGATGGCTTCCAACATTCCTAGTTATAATTCCCTTCTCTAAAAGCTTCCTGTGGATATGGTTAACATCACCTTTAACAAATCTTACCAAAAGAAAGTTTGTTACTGAAGGATAAACATGAACACCATCAATTTTTTTTAGGTCTTCTATCAGTTTTTCTCTCTCCTCAATAACTTTTTTCACGTTTTCCTTAACCCACTCAAGATTTTCTAGGGCGATTTTTGCTAGGGCTAGGGATATTACTGTTAGACTGTTTGGTGGACGCATAATGTTTAAGATGTCTATGGTTTTCCTGTTTGCAACCATGTAGCCAACCCTAGCACCAGCCAAAGAAAAAGCCTTAGAAAACGTTCTTAAAATTATAAGGTTTTCATATTTGTCTATTAGGTTTACAAAAGATTTCCCATAAAACTCAAAATACGACTCATCCACAACTATGGCGCAATCAGTTTCTTTAAGCAGACGAAGAACAGTCTCCTCAGAGGTTGGGTTTGCTGTTGGATTGTTAGGGTTACAAAGGAAAATTATTCTGGTTTTATCATCAACAGCCTCAACAATTTTTTCTACATCATCTGAAAAGTCAGGTTTTCTTTGGATGTTAACAATTTTCCCACCCATAGCCTCAACAACAACCCTATACATAGCATAGGTTGGAGTTGAAACCAAAACCTTTGTTTTAGGATCTATAAAAACCTTTGAAAGAATATCTAAGGCTTCATCACATCCAGCAGTAACAGTTATCTCATCCACACTTCTCCCAAGATATTCTGCTAAAGCCTCCCTTAACTCCAAATAGGAGGGTTCAGGATACTCGTTAACCCTAAGGTTTAAAAGCTTCTGATTTAAGATTTTAAGAAGCCTTTCAGGATGGAAAGGCATAGTGTTTGTGTCAAACCTTAAAATTTTGTCTGGATCTAAACCAAATTTTTTGGCTATATCTAGGGTTGAAGACTCCCACTCGTAAGGCTTAAACCCCTCTAATATTCCTCTTAGCCTCATTACCTCTAACCCTAAAAAGCTTCCTAACCTAACTTCCCCTTAATTAGGGGAAACCCTAAATATAAAAAATTTGGTTTAAAAGGAGACTTAAAAAATTTTTAGGCTGGTTTAAAATAGAATCTAACCCATTTAGGCC
>QMXD01000012.1 GCA_003661965.1 Candidatus Hecatellales archaeon | reverse complement strand
TGATAACGGTAGCGTTAATCGGAAACCCAAACGTAGGTAAAACAGCGCTTTTTAACAGGTTAACAGGCTCAAAACAGCATGTTGCAAACTGGCCTGGTGTTACTGTGGAAAAAAAGACTGGTAGGTGTAGACATAGAGGTGAGGAGATGGAGATTGTTGACCTTCCTGGAGTATATAGTCTTACAGCAACTTCGATAGACCAGCTGATAGCAAGAAACTTTATTGTTGAAGAAAAACCTGATGTTGTTGTTCATATTGTTGATGCAACAAACCTTGAAAGAAACCTATACCTTACACTTCTCCTACTTGAGTTGGAGGCTAACGTTGTTTTAGCCTTAAACATGTGGGACCTTGTAAAGGCTAGGGGAGACCAAATAGATGTTGATAAGCTTTCAAAACTGCTTGGAATATCTGTAGTGCCCACGGTTGCAACAACAGGAGAAGGGATAGAAAAACTAAAAGATGAAATTTTAAGGGTTGCCAAGGAAAAACCCAAAAGAAGAATGATGGTAGGCTATGGTGAAAAACTTGAGAAGCTTATAGGAAAACTTGAGGATGTTCTTAGGAAGGATGAGAGGCTTGCTGGCAGGTATCCTTTAAGATGGCTTGCAGTAAAGGTTTTGGAGAGAGATGAGGATGTTTTAAAAAAGGTTGGTGAAAGCCCTGTTAAAGATGAGGTTTTAAAGGTGGTGAAGGTTTTTGGGTGAAGAATTTTTAGAGGATTTGGATGTTGTTTTTGCTGAGAAAAGATATGAGACTATTAAGAGTATTCTTAGCCAAGTTTGGAGGAGAAAAGAGGTTAAATGGACTTTTACAGACCTTTTAGACCATGCTTTTTTGCATAGGGGTCTTGGTATACCAATATTTTTAAGCCTCCTCTGGGCTGTTTTCCTTTTCACATTCAACTTTTCAGAGCCTTTTATGGTGATGATTGAAATGTTTTTTAGCTGGGTTGGAGGGTTTGCTTCAGGCTTAGAAAACGAGGTGCTTGCATCTTTTATAGCTGACGGTATATGTGGAGGCTTAGGCTCTGTTTTTGTTTTTGTCCCACCAATATTCTTCCTTTTTCTTGCACTTGCAGTTTTAGAGGATAGTGGGTATCTTGCAAGAGCAGCTTTTGTTATGGATAGGGTTATGTATAGGCTTGGGCTTCATGGAAGATCTTTTGTTCCCATGATTATGGGTTTTGGATGTAACATTCCAGGTATAATGGCTACAAGAACAATCGAAAACGAGAATGATAGGCTTATCACGATACTTGTAAACCCTTTAATGTCTTGTAGTGCAAGACTTCCTGTCTACGTGTTAATTTCAAGTGTGATTTTTGGTGGTGGATATTTGGCTGCAGCATCAATCTATGTAATGTATATTCTTGGGATAGCCTTAGCCATAGTTATGGCTTTAACCTTTAGAAAAACCCTTTTCAAAGGAAAACCTTCACACTTCCTCCTAGAATTTCCACCCTACAGGATTCCAACAAAAAGAAACGTGTTAACCTTAACATGGGAAAGAGCAAAATGGTTTCTTATAAGAGCTGGAACAATAATATTTTCCGTCATGATAATAGTATGGTTTTTATCCTCATTCCCATGGGAGGCAACAGGTGGAGGTGTAAACATAGAAGCCTCCTATATTGCAGCTTTCGGTCATCTAATAGAGCCTCTAGTAAAACCTTTTGGATGGAACTGGATGGCAGCAGTCGCCCTCTTCTTTGGTTTTCTAGCTAAAGAAGTTGTTGTTGGAACCTTTGGAGCCCTACTCGGTGGTGGAGAGGAAATGGTGAGAGATTCACTTATCGAGGCGGGTATGTTTACACAGTTAACAGGATTTGCGTTTATGGTTTTCACCTTAATCTATGTGCCGTGTGTGGCAACAGTTGGGGTTATTGCAAGAGAAACAAACTCCGCTAAATGGACTATCTTTTCCATCGTATATTTGATTGTCTTAGCGTTTATTGTGGCTGGAGCCACCATAGGTATAGGACGACTACTTGGAATACCCTAAAGGAGGTGAAATAAAGTATGGATTTTCCAAGAAAATTAGGGAAAACAGCAGCTGTTTATGCTTTTATTTTAGGCTTCCTCTACCTAACCATAGGACCATTAGAGGTTGCTGGCGGAATTGAAAAATACAATATTCCAGGAGACTTTTGGACAGGGCTTACACTACTTGTTGTTGCAGCCAACTACCTATACGCTGTAAGGGGGCTTTGGAGAGGAGAATTTAAAGGAGCCTCCTTCCTACTTACAGGATTCATACTTTCAACAGTTTTTGGTCTCATATTTATACTGCTTATGGGTGCAGACGGACTACTATACCTTCTAGGTGAAGCTGAAGAATTCTCCCCAATCACAAACTTTAGACCAGAAATATGGCTTTTTATAGCCTCAACACCAGTAACCGCTTTTATCCTAAAAATAAAAAGATACATGTACAGGGTTTAGATGGCGGGCCCGGAGGGATTTTCAAAGTTTAGGTTTAGCCTAAACTTTCTTGAACCCTCGACCAACGGGTTAAGAGCCACGGTCTGGCTTAAGCCAGTCCGCCGCTCCACCTTTTCAGGGCTTATGGTTAGCCTAACTGAGCTACGGGCCCGCATAACTCTAATAGGATAAGGTTTGTTTTAAATTTTTTTGGGGAATTTTGGCTGATGAAATGTTTAAAGGTTGCTGTTTGGAAGGGTGGGGAGGCTGTTAGGATTCTTGGGAAGCTTGGTTTAAGAGAGTTTGAGTTTAAAATTTTGAGGGATAACGGTTTTTTGCTTATACCAATTAAACAAGCTATAGCCAACAGTGACCTTGAAAAGGTTAAAGAAAAAATTGGGTTTTTTGAGGTTGTTGAATGTGAAACTGAAAAAGTTGAGAAAAGAAAAACAAGTATTGTAGAGTTTTTAAGGGGAAGAATTCCTGAAGAAATGCTTAAACTTGTTCCAAGCTCTTTTGATGTTGTTGGACATGTAGCCATAATAAAGATTCCTGAAGAGTTAAGGGGGTTTGAGGGTTTAATAGGTCAAGCCCTAATAGAAACCCATAAAAACATTAAAACTGTTTTGGCTAGGGAGACTGCTGTTGGGGGGAGGTTTAGGCTTAGAGGTTTTAGGCTTGTGGCTGGAGAAGATAAAACTGAAACTTTTCATAGGGAGAACGGTTGTATCTTCTTTTTGGATGTGAAAAAGGCTTTTTTTAGTCCTAGGTTGGCTGGTGAACGTTTACGTGTTTCAGGTTTGGTTGGTGAGGGTGAAACTGTTGTTGACATGTTTGCTGGGGTTGGACCCTTCTCAATTCTTATAGCAAAAAGGCATAGGAATGTTAGGGTTTATGCTGTTGACATAAATCCTGATGCTTTTAGCTATCTGAAGAAAAACATAGTTTTGAATAGGGTTGAGGGGAAGGTTTTACCTATTCTTGGAGATATAGAGGTTGTGGCAAAGGAGATAAATGGGAAAATAGATAGAGCCATAATGAATCTACCTGAGGATTCCTTTAAACATCTTAAAACAGCTTATAGGCTTTTGGATGGGGATGGCTTTATCCATTTTTACTGTTTTGAGGATGAGCCGAATCCTATTGAAAAGGCTTCTGGGAAGGTTAGAGAGGTTGTAGAGGGTTTTGGTGGAAACTGTAAAATTGTTTTTGGTAGGCTTGTAAAGGAGATTGCACCTAGAAGATGGATGGTTGGGTTGGATATACTCCTAAAAAACTAAACTTTTTCAGCCACCAGTCTAACAAAAATTTTTGTTTTTGGGTTTTTAATTTTTGAAACAAATTTTCTTGAAAGGTTTATTGCAGCCTTATCAGCCTTAACCATAACCGTTCTTGGACATGTGTATTCGCTTTTTCTTACAACTAGGTCTGTTGGATGGGTGAAGGTTAGGTTTGGGGAGCCGAAACCGTTTACAACCTCAACAAGCCCATTAACCCTAAGAATAAGGGTTATTCGTGTATCCCTACTTTTCGCTATTTTTTTAAAGTTTTCGTTTAGGTCTAAAGCCCCCTTAGAGGATGCAACAGCAACAATACAGTCTCCCCTTTCTGTAAGCTTGGTTTCTCTTGTTATTTCTAGGGTTGTTGGATGGGTTGCCTTTATTAGTTTATGTCCAAAAGCAAAAAAGTCTTCAACCACCCTCATATACCTCAACATCCAAAAATTATCTAGGAGGCTAACCCTAAATAAGCTCACCATAAAAGAGGAATATTGATGAATAGAGACTTTAAAGCTGAAAGAGAAAGGCTTGTTAAAAGACTTATTGAGGAAGGTTTTCTTAGAGACAAAAAAGTTATTGAGGCTATGAGAAAAGTTCCAAGAGAAGAATTTGTTCCAGAAAACCTTAGGAATAGCGCCTACACAGACACACCACTACCCATAGGCTACGGTCAAACAATCTCAGCACCCCACATGGTTGCTATGATGTGTGAATATTTGGAGCTTAAGGTTGGAGACAAGGTTTTAGAGGTTGGGGCTGGAAGCGGATACCATGCTGCTGTTATCAAAGAAATTGTTGCACCAGAAAACGCTGAAAACCCAGGACATGTTTACACCATCGAAATTGTTAAAGAGCTTGCTGAATTTGCAAGAAAAAACCTTGAAAAAACATCCTATAGTAAACATGTAACGGTTTTTTGTGGGGATGGAACCTTAGGGCTTCCAGAATACGCCCCCTACGACAAGATACTTTTAACAGCAGCAGCACCAAAAATTCCACCCCCACTAATTGAACAGTTAAACCCTGGGGGTGTTTTGGTTGCTCCTGTTGGAGAACCCCACTTCTACCAGACACTAAAAAAGCTAAGAAAACATTTTGACGGAAAAACCGAGGTTTTTGAGGTTTGTGGTGTTGCTTTTGTTCCTCTTCGAGGAAAATATGGGTGGAAAATTTGAGTTTTTTTAGGCTTCATGGGGTAAAACGTGAGATTAGGGTTGTTGGAATAGATGATGGAAATTTTTTTCTTAGAGGTGTGGGTAAGGTTAACTTGGTTGGTGTTGTTTTTAGGGGTGGAGAATGGGTTGATGGTGTTTTAAGAACGAAGATAGATGTTGATGGTTTTGATGCAACAAAAAAGATTGTTAAAATGGTTAGGGAGTCAAACCATTATGGGCAGATACGTGTTTTAATGTTAACAAAAATTTGTTTTGGCAGGTCAAACATCGTTGATGTAGAAAAAGTTTTTAGGGGTGTTAAAAGACCAGTTATTGTTTTTATGAGGAAACCGTTAAACATGGGTAGACTTAAACTAAGGGTTAAAGACACAAAAAACGAAACTGAAAAGTTAAGGGTTTTAGAAAACCTTAAAAAAGAATTTTTGAGGATTGGTAAAGATTTTTGGATGCTTTTGTTTGGTGTTGAAAGGTTTGATGCTGAAAAAATTTTGGAGATTACCCTAAAAAATACGCTTCCAGAGCCTTTAAGGGTTGCAAGACTGGTGGCTTTATCCCTAAATAGGCTTAAAACCTAAAATCCAAAACATTTAAATTTCTTTTTTGAGATGTTAGGAAAATACCAGACTACTAGGAGGAAAATAAGTCTAGATGGAGTTTTGCCCTAAATGTGGTATGAGGCTTATTCTTACACCAAAAGGTAAGGGAGGCTCAAAACTAGTCTTAAAATGTCCAAACTGTGGTTATGAGGTTAGATCCAAAAAAACATCTCCAGTTATAGCTAAAAGAATGGAAAAACCTCCAACAGAGTCTGTTGTTGTTATTGGTGAAAAAGAGGCGAAAATTAAGACACTACCAACAGTAAAAGTTGAATGTCCAGCATGTGGAAACATGGAAGCCTATGTTTGGCTTGTTCAAACAAGAGGAACAGACGAATCTTCAACCCAATTCTTTAGATGCACAAAATGTGGTTTTACTTGGCGTGAATACTCTTAGATATGCTTTGGTGTGGAAAAGAAGGTTTAAGCTAGTTTAGAGGCTAACGTTTTTAAGCTGTTTAAGCAGATAGTCTCTAATTTTTTCTGGTGGAGGAAGCCCCCCAACAATTTTACCGTTTTTTATTAGGGGTTTTAGCATAGACTCCATGGGTTTCCCACATTTTGGGCAGGAAGGCTGAGGCTCATTAAAAGGTTTTACAACATCAACCATACAGTTAAAACACCTCCAAACGTTTTTTCTTCCACCAAGCTTCCCACGTTTTGCAACAGGTTCCCCCTCCTTTTCAACAATGTCTAAAGCAAAATCTATTACTGGTGCTGCACTAAGCGATGTTCCAACACCAAAACCATCCACAAAATCTTTAAGCTGTTTAACAGTTTCCTCGTTTATCCCACCAGAAACCATTATTTTTACATGTTTAAACCCTCTTAGGTTAAGCTCCCATCTAACCTCCCTAATTATCTCAGAAAAATCTCCCCTTCTTGAGGATGGTGTGTCAAGCCTAACAGCATAAAGCTTTTCACGTAAAGCCTCAGCAGCCAAAATAGCCTCAAACTTTTCATCGTAAAAGGTGTCTATTAGGGCTATACGTGGAACCTCAGCCTCAATAACCTCATCAAAAGCCTTCCAAGCCTCAACCTGCCCCCCAAAAACTATTATTAAAGCATGAGGCATCGTTCCAACAGGTTTTTTACCTATCAGCTCAGCTCCAAGAAGCGAGGATACAGCATCAAAACCTCCAATATAGGCTGCTCTATCAATCATTGGTGAGATTGCAGGATGCATCCTCCTAGTCCCAAAGGATACTAGAAGCCTATCCCATGCTATCCTTTTTATTCTAGCTGCTTTTGTTGCAATACCTGAAGCTTGACATATTAACCCAAGTAGAGGAGTTTCAAGCGGACAAAAATCTCCATAGGCTCCCTCAACAACCATAACAGGCTCTTTAAAACCAAAAAAGTCTTCAGGGAAAAATATGCTTCCCTCAGGGAGGCTGTATAGGTTTATGGGGTATCCTTCAAGAAGCCTAACAGCCTCCTCAACCCCACATAAAACACCCCAAACCCAGTTTTCCGGTAGGCTTCCAACAGTAATTTCGGCTATAACCTTAACCTTATCAAGGTTTTTTGTTTCTAAAACTTTTTTTGCTCTAACAAAGTAGATGTCTGTTGTTTTACCGTTTTTTATTTCTTCATCTGAGGCTACGTGAAACCTACGCATGGCTTACCACATAAAACAAGGTTATAATATTTTAGGATACGTTTTTATGTTTTTAGTATTTATAACGTAACCTTAACCTTTAAAACTTCCAATCCGACAGTTTAACCTCACCCTTCTGTATAACAACCCTAATTATACTTGTAACCACTATCGAAAGCCAGAAGGGTGAAAAAATAAAGTAGAATACAAGAAACTCTAAAGGGTTAAAACTGTAGCCAAGCTTCCTCGCAAAAACATAGAATAGGGAGGCAAAAACCACAAAACTTAGGAGGGAAGCTACAAGGTTTTTAACCAAAGCTATGGTAACAACAGACAAAAAGAATGGATGTAAAAGAAAACCTATCTTTACAGCAGCAAACAAAATAAAAACCATTATAGACTTGTAGATTAAGGCGTCGGGGATTAGAGAGCATAAAAGAAAAAGAATTAACGATGGAAAAATTATTGGGATTGCTGGTAAAAGAAACTTGGGAAACCTTAAAGCTGTTTTTGCCAAATCCCTATAATATTCTTTTATCCATTGGGCTCCACCAATCCCCCAACGTTTCCTCTGCCTATAAACCTGTTTCCACCTAGAGGGTGTTTTAACAAAAACCTCAAGCTTCTTCGAATACTTAAACCTAAAATTTTTTAGGAATGAACGTGTGGCTAGGTCTAGGTCTTCAGCAACAACGTTTCTAAATCCTCCAAGCTCCATGAAAGTTTTTCTTTTTATTGCGAAGGCTGAACCGTTTAAACCTAGAGACTTTTTTAAGCCTTTAGAAAAAAGCCAGCTTACAACGTTTGAGCTTAAATAGTCGTAGTAGATAACTTTTGTAAGAAAGTTTTCCCTAATTATTTTCTTTTTTATTTCGAGTAGGTCTGTGTCAACCATTTCTTTAACAAGTGTTTTTAAAAATCCTTCACAGTTTTCCCCTATTTTAACATCTCCATCAAGAAAGAGGAGAATTTCTCCATCGGATTTTTTTACAGCCTCGTTTAATGCGTTTACCTTTCCAAGCCTATGCCCATTAAAAATAAACCTAACATTTTTTATTTCTTCCGCAAGCCTTCTTGTTTTTTCTGTTGGCTCATCAACCACAACAATAATCTCTTTAGGCTCATACTCTTCTAAGGTTAGGCTTTTTAAAAGGTCTTTAAGCATAAACGACTCCTTATAGATGGGTATAAAAACGCTTATCTTCGGTTTTTCCATCAGAAACCCTCAACATCCATTAAATTTTTTGGGTTAACCGTTTCTTGTTTTTAAGAATCACCCTAAATAAAAGTTTTTTATTAGGTTTCCCAATAGAATCATAGTGTTTAAAGCTTAAATTGCCCAGCATAAAGGAAATAGTAGGGAAGCTGATAGTTATGTTTAAAATAGTTATCCCAGACTCAAAAACATGGAAAAACCTTATGAACGCAATCTCAACACTTATTGAGGAAGCAAGTTTTGATGTTACACCCGAAGGGATGAAGCTTAGAGCAATGGACCCCTCCCATGTGGCTATGGTTGACTTTGAATATCCTAAAACAGCCTTCCAAGAGTATGAGTGCCCAGAGCCAACAAAACTTTGTGTTAACATAGGTGACATGTTAAAGCTTTTAAAGAGGGTTGAGGCTGGAGAATCTCTTGAACTTTCCCTAGATAAGGCTGCTGGAAGGCTTTCAATGAAGATTTCTGGAAAATATACAAGACGTTTTTCTCTTCCACTACTTCAACCATCCACAACAGAAATTCCAACCCCAAAAATTAGTTTTGATGCTAGGGTTAAGCTTGATGCTGACAGTTTAAGTGATGCTATAGCCGATATTGCTACTGTAAGTGAACAGGTAAAGTTTGAGGCTAACCCTGAAAAGCTTACCTTAAGTGGTGTTGGTGAAACAGGTAATGTTACGATAGATTTTGAGAAGGATAGTAGTTCTGTTATAGAGTTTCAGGTTCAACAGGAGTCTAAAGCTCTTTATGGTATAAGTTTTCTTGAAGACATGATTAAGGCTGGAAAGGCTTCATCAAAAATTTCAACCATAGAATTTTCAACAGATAAGCCTGTTAAAATAGATTTTGAGCTTCCCCTGCAGGGGAAACTAACCTACTATTTGGCTCCAAGAATAGAGTAAAACTTTTTCTTTAACAAAACCTTCGGTATATTTTGATGTTTAAGGAGAGTAGACTAACAACTGCAGACCTTGTAAAATATCCTTTTACTGTTGAGGCTTCAAGCTATGTTGAAAAAAGGCTTGGGAGGCTTGGTTTAGAGGAGCTTTTTAACCCAAACTATGAGCCTGTAATAGAAAAGGCTATTCTAAGAATAAAAAGGTCTGTTTTAACACCCCTAAAAAGTATTCAAACCTTAAAAGAAAAAGTTGATGATGTTGATGTTGAAATCCTCTCTTTTCCACTCGCCATCATTATGATGAAGGTTGTTGATGACCCATATTTTCAGAGAAGGTTTGCCTTGTTTGAGGCTAAAAAGGCTTCCTCAAACCTTGAAAACGAGGATGTGGAGAAGCTTTTAGAGGTTGCTAGAAAAAGTTTTGGATGGAAAATTTTTAAGGTTGATGGAAGCTTTTCTGGAATGTTAAAAATACGTTTTACAGACTACCTTAGAAACGCCTCAAAACTACGGGAGGATAAGTGGAAGCTTGTAAACCGTTATCTTGAATATGGGGATGTTTATGTTACAAAGGCTGAGGCTGCCAGACTTTTAGAGGAGGAAATAAGAAGACATATCCAGTCAAAAATTGATGAAAAGGTTGTTTTGGAGCTTCCTAAGCCTGTTTTAGAGAAGGTTGAGGAGCTTAAAGAGTTTCTTAGAAAACAGAAGAAGAGTCTTCCGGAGGAGAGTTTTGGTAGGGTTGATTTTAAGTTTTTCCCTCCATGCATAAAAAACATTTATACTGATATTCTGGGTGGGAAAAACGTTTCTCATATTGGTAGGTTTACGTTAACAGCCTTCCTAATCCAAATCGGTATGAATATTGATGATATAGTTAAGCTTTACACTTCAGCAACAGACTTTGATGAGAGGATTACAAGGTATCAGGTTGAACATATTGCTGGGCTTGTTGGTGGTAGGACAAGATATAAGCCTTTAAACTGTGAAAGTATGCAAACCCATGGGTTGTGTGTGGGTAGGGATGAGGTTTGTCAGAAGGTTAAGAATCCTTTAGCCTACTATAGGAGGGTTGCTGTTAGGGGTAAACGGGTAAAACATGAATCCCATTGACTTTATCAGAGAAAAGTTTAGGCTTTACTATGCTGAAAGTGTAAATGAAATTAAGGCTCCAACCTTTGTTGAAAAAAGGGAGTTTGGTTTTGTTCCTTTTAGAAAAGAAAAAACCATGATTAGACATAGGGGGTTTGAAAACCAAAAAAAGCTTCAAGACTTTATTAAAACCTTTGTCCCCTCAGACGCATACTACTCCTCAGCCTACTACAAAAACCCATCCGAAGAAAAAATGGCTGAAAAAGGTTGGCTTGGAGCAGACCTAATATTCGATATTGACTGTGACCATATTCAAACACCATGTAAAAAGGAGCATGACAGCTGGGTTTGTTTAGATTGTGGTGAGGTTTTTAGCAGTCCAACAAAAAAATGTTTAAACTGTGGCTCTGAAAAGGTTGATGAGGAAAAATGGATTTGTGAAGAATGTTTGGATGCGGCAAAAAAAGAAGTCTTAAAACTTCTTAAAATTTTGGAGGAGGATTTTGGTATATCAGAAAAAACTGTTGGAATAGTTTTTTCAGGTCATAGAGGCTACCATGTTCATGTTGAAAACAAGGATCTGGTTAAGCTTGAGGCTGAGGAGAGAAAAGAAATAACAGACTATATTACTGGTGCTGGGTTAAAGCTAAACATGCTTCAAAACCTAGATGTTTCAAAAACAGGTTGGTCTGGAAGGCTGGCAAAAACCCTTTACGACCTATGCCTAAAAAAACCTGAAGAATTAGCCTCCATCGGTTTAAGGGAAAAAACCGTTAAAAAGATTGTTGAAAAAAGAAGCCAAATTTTGGATTTGCTTGTTTTTGGTGGTGAAAAAGGGGAGGTTGAAAAGCTTCTTGGGAAAACTGTTTGGAGAGAAGTTTTTGAGAAGGCTTTCCGGGAGGCTTCAGTTCCCATAGATACTGTTGTTACAACGGATATTCATAGGCTTATAAGGCTTCCAAAAACTCTCCATGGAAAAACAGGGTTTAGGGTTGTTCCTTTAAGCCTAGAAAAACTTTACGAGTTTAACCCTTTAAACGATGCTTTAGCCTTCCCGTCAGACGAAAAAATAAAGGTTAAAGTTAAAAACGCGAAAAAGATTAGAATTGGTGGAGAAACCTATGGACCCTATAAGGATGAGGTTGTTGGTTTACCTATGCCTGTTGCCATGTTTTATGTTTGTAGGGGGAAAGCAACACCAGCTGGTTGAAGGGTGATGTATAAGAGTCTTTATGATGCTTGGTTGAGGGAGGAGGAAAGGGTTGAAATTCAACCTTTACCAGAAGATTTCTTCAAAAAAGTTTCAGTTTATATTAGGGAGTTAAAGGTTGAGGTTAGGGGTTTAGATGAAAAGTCTTTAAGAGCAAAACTAAAACACCATGAGTTGGAGAAGACTGTTTGGCTTGTAGAAAGTCTAACAGAAAAAAGGCTGAAAAAAATTGTTAAAAAGGTTTTTGAGGAAAAAACCGACATACCCTTAAACCTTTTAACTGTGGAGGAAAGGGAGGTTTATAGGTGTTTAAAGAAGGCTTTTGAGGAAGCCCAAAAAATAGTTAAAAGTGTTCTTGAAGGAAAAACTCAAAGTTTGGGTGGAGAGGGGGAGGAAAAACCTATTTTAAGGTTTTTAAAGGATACACCCTCAATCGTTGGTGTTAACCTAAAGGTTTACGGTCCGTTTAAGGCTGAGGATGTTGTTTCAGCTCCACTAAAAAACGTGGAAAACCTAATTAGCCACAACATAGCCAAAAAAATATTCGTTTAGGTTTGGTAAAAGAAAAAGTAGGCAAAAAGAATATTTAGGTGTGAAAACCTAACCTAGAAGGAAACAGCTAAAGAACATGTGAAGGGTGACGGAAAAATTAACCTTCCAAAAACACTTAGAACCTATTGTCCAAGATGTAGAACCCACACCATCCACACAGTTTCAATTTATAGGAAGGGTAGGGATAGGGCTTTAGCTGCTGGAGCAAGAAGACATGAGTGGGAAAAACATGGGTATGGTGGACAAAAATATCCTGAGCTTAAAAGAACCGCTAAAACAACGAAAAAGGTTGTTTTAAAGCTTACATGTAAACAGTGTGGTTATATTTTGCATAAGAAGGGTGTTAGGCTAAGAAAGGCTACAATAAAAACTTGAGGAGGAAAAAGGGTGATGGTTTATGGTGGATAGGTTTAGGGAGCTAATTCCACAGCCTAGAAGCAATTTTATAAAGGTGAAGTGTCCTGAGTGTGGAAATGAGCAGATAACCTTTAACAAGGCTGCCATGAAGGTTAAGTGTAATGTTTGTGGGGCTGTGCTTGTTGAACCTTCAGGTGGAAAAGCCATAGTTAAGGGAGGAGTTGTTGAGGAGTTAGGCTAAAAGTTTTAGTAGGGTTTAGGTTTGGGTGAGGAAGAAGAAACATTAAAACAGTTTCCGGAAGTTGGTGAACTGGTAGTTGGAACTGTAGCCAGAATAACGGATTATGGAGCCTATATAAGCCTAGACGAGTATGGTGGGGTTGAAGGTTTACTTCATATTTCTGAAATATCCTCAGGATGGGTTAAAAACATTGAAGACCATATTCATGAAAAACAAAAGCTTGTTTTAAAGGTTTTAAGGGTTGATAGGGAAAGGGGACACATAGACCTTTCTTTGAGGAGGGTTAGTAAAAAGGAAAAACAGGAGAAGATGGCTGAATGGAAAAAAAGGAAGAAGGCTGAAGCCATAATTGAGGTTGCAGCGGAAAAGGTTGGTTTAGACCCTAAAGAGTTTGTTGATAAGGTTATTTCTGCTTTTGAAGAAAAGTTTGAAACTGTTTATTCTGGTTTGGAGGAGGTTGTGGAAAAAGGTGAGAATGTTGCGGAAAAGGTTAGGCTTCCAAAAGAATGGGTTAAAGCCATTTTTGAGGTTGCCCGTCTAAAAATTAAGCCTCCAAGGGTGAAGGTTAAGGGTGTTCTCCAATTAACCACAACAGCCCCAAATGGAATTGAAATAATCAAAAAGATTCTTCTCGGATGTAAGTCTGTAAAAAAGCCTAGAAAGGTAAAAATTGATATTTATACTGTTGGAGCCCCAAAATATATGGTTGAGGTTGAAGCTAAAAACTATAAGGATGCTGAAAAGGTTCTTCAAGAGGTAGTTTCCTACGCTTTAAAAGAGATTAAGTCTGTTGGTGGAGAGGGAGAATTTAAACGTTAAAAATTTTTAGGTTTTAAGTGAAAACTTCTTGAGCCCAACTCTTCTAAGAAAATGTAGGAAATGTGGAGAATACACCTTAAACCAGCTTAAATGTCCAAGGTGTGGTGGAGAAGTCTACATACCCATCCCACCAAAATTTTCTCCAGATGATAGGTATGCAAAGTATCGTAGGATTATGAGGGAAGAAGCAAAAAAACGTTTAGAAGCTTCCCATTAAAAGTGTGTATTACACCGCACTACACTACATTACACGTTAAAATTTTTTGTTTTAGTCTATTCCTTTAACTATTATTACTTGGGTTGTTGGGATGACTGTTCCGTTTAAAACGTATTGGTGGGATGGGGAAGCATAAACAACCTTAAACTTTTCAAATTTGACTGGTATACCGCAGGCCCAGTAGATTAGTTTTCCGAGTAGGGTGTTTTTGTCTGGTAGTCTGTTTCTGTCTTTGTCTATGTTTTCTAGTTTTAGGTTTGGATGGTATAGGTGGGCTATCCTATACATCCAAATCCATTTTCCTTCATCCCCGTAACCCCAAGGCTGATGTCTTCCACCCACAGGAAAGGTTGTTATAAAGACAAGGATGTAGTCTGACCTAAAATATTTTCTTGAAAGTTTTAGGGCTGTGGTTTCGTTTGAAAGTAAAACTTGACCTACATTAGCTATTTGGGTTGTGTTTATGGTTGCGTTATCCGCTACTGTTGTGCTGTTTCCACCGATAGCAACCCAATACCCATAATCCCACCAACAAACAACAGGAGTCCCTACTGGAACGTTTTTACTTATCCATTTTAAGGCGTCAAACCAGTCTGCCCTATATTCACGGATGGGAACGCTTGCTGAGGCTATGGTTACAGGCATATAGGCACTATTAACAGCCTCCATAAAACTTGGCACAATAGATAACACAAGAATAACGATAAAAACTAACCCTATAATCGGGTTTATTAAAGGAACTGTTTTCCGTTTTTCCTTAGATGAGGCTAAAGAATTTTTTATTGCTGCCGTTAAAGGTTTTACCATCTCGGTTATTCCATAGGCTGCAAGCAGACAAGCAACAGGAGCAAGGATTAGGTTTAACCTAATAAAGGATGCTGCTGCATAAACTGAGGTTAAACCGAAAACTATGAGGTATATGTCAACAGGTCTTCTACGTTTAAAAGCAAAATACATCCCTAAAACCATAAAAAACGGTAAAACTCCAAATCCGCGGTAAAAGGTAGCCCATGTACTCATTTTATGTTCAGCAACAGATTCAACCACAGGTGCTAGGGGTGATGTTCTTCTTAGGATAGGATTCATGGCAGTTAAGATTTTTGTGGCTAGTGGAGATACAATCCCTGCAAAATATAAGCCTAACAAGGCAACAACAATTATGGTTATGGTGATGGGGAGAAAAAGAAACCTAAACCTAAAACGTTTTATTAAGCCCTCATAAACCCCCAGTAAAAGAAAACCTCCGACTACTGGGAGAAAACCCATGCTTGTTAACAGTCTATAACCTGGTCTTGGGAAAGGTATGGTTAAAATTGTGCTTAAAACCATGACTATTGTGTAGGTGATAAAAAGTTTTTCTGTATATTTTTGGGTTAGGAGTAGAAGGAAGACAAAAAGGGGGATAAGTCCAAGCATATAGTAGAATGCTCCCCATGAAATGTTTAGGTAGGCTAAAGTTAAACCTGCAAAAACCGAGTATAGAATCGTTGTTTTTAACGGTTTTTCAGGGTTTAGGGCTTTAAAAAAGAGGAGGCTAAAAAGAACTATAGCAAAAATCCCGACGCTTTCATGTTTAAAAAAGCCTAAGGTTGTTCTTCCAATGTAGGCTGTGTTTAAGGCTAAAAAAAGCCCTGCAAGAATTCCTGTTTCACGTCCCCCAACATCCCTACCCCAAAAATATAGGGTTAAACATGTTACAGCAGCCATAAAAGGTGGAAGATATATTGCAACATTTAAAAGTGAAACGTTTAACCCTAAACTTTTAAGTGTTAGGTAGAAGACTGCTGCTGTTAAAGGTAAACCCATGGGTGTTGTGGAGGCTACATGTCTCCCATAGGGAAACCATGTTCTTAAATCTACCCAACTATTTTTAAAAATCCAGTCTACACCGTTTTCAACTATATGTTTTGCAACATACCAATGCCAAAAAGGGTCGAACTCGTTTAGGTATGCACCCCATTTTAAAGGTAAAATTCTAACGGTAAACGCAATAAAAAGTATTAGGATAAGACAAACCAGATGGATTAAAAACGTTAAAACGTTTTTTGGGAAACCTATCCTATCCTTAAGCCTCATACCATGGTTTTCCTCGCTACAGTCAACTTTAAAGTTAAGTAGAAACCCCCAATATATTATTTGTGTTACGTGTAGGTTTGAGTAAGGCATATTAGGGAAATATAAAATTTTTTGGGTTGTTTATCCTAAAGAAAACCTTTAGGTGGAGATTTGAGGTTTAACCATGAAGGAGATTAAAGAACCCTACGACCCTATTAGGCTTGAAGAAGAAATTCAAGAATGGTGGAGAAAAAACGGTATCCAAGAAAAGGTTTTTAGGCTTCACCAAAAAGGGGAAACCTTTAGTTTTCTTGAGGGACCACCAACAGCAAACGGTTTTATGCATATTGGACATGCTAGAGGCAGAACAATGAAAGACATAATTCTACGGTTTAAAACCATGACTGGAAAAAACGTTTGGCGTATGGCTGGATGGGATTGTCAAGGACTCCCAGTAGAAATTGAGGTGGAGAAAAGACTGAAAATAAAGTCTAAACGTGATATTGAAAAAATAGGTTTGGATGTTTTTGTTGAGGAGTGTAATAGGCTTGTAGACTTTTACATTCAACATTGGAGAAAAAACTCTGAAAGACTTGCTGTTTGGCTTGACTATGATAACGCATATGAGACAAGAAAAGACGACTACATAGAGTTTGTTTGGTGGTTTGTAAAAAAAGCCTATGAGAAAGGCTTATTAAAGGAGGATTTAAAGGTTGTTCCAACATGTCCAAGATGTGAAACACCACTCTCAGACCATGAGGTAAGCCTAGGATATACAAGGGTAAAAGACCCATCAATCTACGTAAAGTTTAGGCTTAAAGATAAACCAGAAGAATACGTTTTAATTTGGACAACAACCCCATGGACGCTTCCAGGAAACGAGGCTGTTGCTGTTCATCCTGAAGCAGACTACGTAAAGGTTGAGGTTAACGGGGAAAAATGGATTATTGGTGAAAAGCTTGTTGAAAGGGTTATGGGTGAACTTGGAATAAAAAACTATAGGGTTATTGAAACTTTTAAGGGTAAGTCTTTAGAAGGAATAAAGTATGTTCACCCATTAATCGAGGAAACACCAACCCATAAAAACCATAAAAACCGTTTTGACCATGCAATAATTTGTGGGGAGCATGTAACCCTAGAAGAGGGAACAGGATGTGTTCATACAGCCCCAGCCCACGGACCTGAAGACTTTGAAATTGGAGTAAAATATGGGATTCAAATTTTTTGTCCAATAGACCAAACTGGACATTTTACTGGGGATGGTGGAAAATATTGTGGTTTATATTTTAGGGATGCTAACCCCATCATTTTGGAGGATTTAAAAAAGAAGGGTTTACTTGTTTATGGTGGTGAAATTGAACATGAGTATCCTTTATGTTGGAGATGTGAAACACCTTTAATCTATAGGGTTGATAAACAATGGTTTTTAAAGGTTTCAAGTTTAAGAGAAAAACTTGTTGAAAAAAATAGGGGTGTAAACTGGACTCCAAGATGGGCTGGAGAAAACAGATTTGGTGAATGGTTGGCTAACGCTGAAGACTGGTGTATTTCAAGGGCTAGGGTTTGGGGTTCACCCTTAAACATTTGGAAATGTAGAAGCTGTGGAAACGTTAGGGTTGTTGGAACAAGAGAGGAGTTAAAAAAGGCTGCTAAAAAAATTCCTGAAAGGTTTGAGCTTCACCGTCCATGGATAGACCAAGTAATTCTTCAATGTGAAAAATGTGGGGATGAAATGGTTAGGGTTCCTTTTGTTGTTGACTGTTGGCTTGATTCTGGTGTTGCTCATGCTGCAAGCCTAAACTATCTTAAAAGTAGGGAGTTGTTTGATAGGCTTTACCCCTACCAGTTTATTACTGAGGCTGTAGACCAAACTAGAGGATGGTTTTACTCTTTACTTGTAACAGCAACAATACTTTTTGACAGTTCACCCTATAGGAGGGTTTTATGTCAGGGGCATGTGCTTGATAAGCTTGGACAAAAAATGTCTAAGTCTCGTGGAAACGTTGTTTGGGTTGAGGATGTTTTAAGGGATTATGGGGCTGATGTTTTAAGAGCATACCTTATCTGGAAGGCTGCACCGGAAGACACCCTCCACTTTGACCTTGACGAGCTTAAACAGATAAAAAGGATTTTAAGTATAATATGGAATGTTTACACTTTTGCAACAACCTACATGGTTCTTGACGAGTTTAACCCTAAAGAATGGTCTCTTAAAGATGTTTGGGAAAACCTTCAACCAGAAGACAGATGGATTCTTTCAAGATGCCAAAACATGATAGCAAACGTAACAGAAAACCTTGAAAAACTTCAGCTACATAAGGCTTTAAGAGAAATTTTTGATTTTATGGTTGAGGATGTAAGCAGACTCTATATTAGGCTTATACGTAGAAGAACATGGGTTGAAACAAAAGAAATAGGTAAGTTTGCAGCCTACGTAACCCTCTACAAAATCATGACTGAAACCTTAAAGCTGATGAGCCCCTTCACCCCACACTTCACCGAAGCCCTACACAAGTTTATTTCCACAGAAGAAATTGAAAGCATCCATATGGCTGAATGGCCTAAAGCAGACCAAAACCTTATCGATAAAAGGCTTGAGGAAGATTTTAGGGTTTGTAGGGAGGCTGTAAAGGCTGCTTTAACAGCAAGACAAAGAAAAAGGTTTAAGCTAAGATGGCCTGTAAAAACAGTTTATATTTTGCCTGCTAACGTTGAGGTTAGGGATTCTCTTCTTAGGCTTGAAAATGTTTTAAGAAGCCAAGTTAACGCTAAGGAGGTGAAGGTTTTAGAGGTTGGGGAAAAACCACCCTTTATTAGTGTTTCTGTTAAGCCTTTCCCAAGTATAGGTGTAAAGTTTAAATCTTTAACTCCGAAGGTTTTGGAGGAGATTGGTAGGCTTGAAGCCGATGTTTTGGTTAGGGAGATTCTTGAGAAGGGTGAGGTTGTGGTTAGGGTTGATGGTGAAAAATTTACTTTGAAAAAGGAGGATTTTAGGATTATCGAGGAAATGCCTAACACAATTTCTAGGGAAGATTTTGCCTATGGAACTGTTTTTGTTGACACAGAAAAAACACCTGAAATTGCTGCTGAGGCTTTGGCTAAGGAGGTTGTTAGAAGAGCACAGTTGATGAGGAAGGAGATGAGTCTTAGGATAGATGAGTATGTTGATGCTTTTGTTGGATGTGAGGATTCGGAGTCGTTAAGGCTTTTAAAAACCATGGAGGACTATCTTAAAACAGAGGTTAGGATTAGAAGGCTTAGCTTAGTAGGTTTAGATGAGGTTAAGCCTAGGGAAAACTCTTATCTTAGGGAGTGGCTTATTGAAGATGAAAAGATAAAGATAATGTTGGAAAAAATTTTTGTTTAACAAGAAAACCTACTCTTCTTTAACTGGCAAGATTTCTATGTCTTCAATTCTAAATTGAAGTTTTTTTCCACATTTAGGGCAAACTCCACCGTTACGTTGGATTATCTCTATTGGTGGTCTAAGTTCAACCCCCCTATAAAGAACATGACCGCAACCCTTACAAAGAATCGTTTGAGGCATCATCTACCCTCCAACCATGTTTTAGACTGTTTTAAAGTAGAACACTCCTCTAGATAAACTTTTGATTGTTAGGCTTTAGGTTTACCTTAAAAAAATAAAATAACTTTTTATTTAACGTTTAAAATTTTAGTTTAACGGACTGTTGCTGTTATGTGAGAGAGAAATGGTTGACGGGTATACTGTGATTATCGCTGAAAAACCTGATGCTGCTGAACGTATAGCCTCAGCATTAGCCTTAAACTCAACCCCAAAAAGAAAAGCTGAATTTAGAACAACCTACTATGAGCTTGAAAGAGATGGGAAAAAAATTCTTGTTGTTCCTGCTTTAGGTCATCTTTATACTGTTACCCAAACCGTTGGTGGAAGAAACTATTATCCTGTTTTCACGTTTAATTGGGCTCCAAAATATGAGGCTGAAAAGGGGGCTAAAAGAACAAAAAGAATAATATCTTTGTTTAAAAGGCTGAGTAAAAATGCTAAGGAGCTTATAAACGCTGCAGACTACGATATTGAGGGAAGCCTTATAGGCTACACAATTATAAAGTATGCCTTTAACGGTAGAGAAAACGAAGCAAAAAGAATGAAGTTTTCAACCCTAACAAAAGAAGAGTTAAACTATGCTTATGAAAATCTTTTACCTCATCTTGATTTTGAGCTTGTTGAGGCTGGTAAAACAAGACATGAGGTTGACTGGCTTTACGGTGTTAACCTTTCAAGAGCCTTAACCCTTTCAGCCTTTAAACAAAACGGAAAATATACAACCCTAAGTATAGGAAGAGTTCAAGGTCCAACGTTAAAGTTTATTATTCAAAGAGAAATTGAGATAAGAAGTTTTGTTCCAACACCCTACTGGGAGATAAAAGCCTTAGCAGAAATGGATGGAAAAGAGTATGAGCTAAAATTTGAAAAAGAAAAAATTGAGAGAAAGGTTGAAGCTGAAAAGGTTGTAGAAGAATGCTCTGGTAAACTTGGAAAAATAACAGCCATTAACGAGAGGGAGATTAAAAGAAATCCTCCTGAACCCTTCGACTTGGGTGCCCTACAAAGAGAAGCATACAGGTTTTTTGGTTTTACACCAAAAAGAGCTTTAGATGTTGCTGAAAGACTTTACCTAGAAGCCTTAATCTCCTACCCTAGAACAAGCAGCCAAAAACTTCCACCAACCATAAACTATAAAGGGATATTGGAAGGCTTATCAAAAAACCCAGCCTACCAAAAAGAGGCAAAACTTCTCCTCAACCAAGAAAACCTAAAACCAAGAGAGGGGAAAAAGGAGGACCCAGCCCATCCTGCAATCTATCCAACTGGAAACCCTCCTGAAAGAGAGCTTACACCAGATGAACAAAAAATTTATGATTTGGTTGTAAGAAGGTTTATGGCTACCTTTGGTAAGCCTGCAAAAAGGCTTAGTGTAAAGGTTTCTGTTGAATGTAACGGTTACAGGTTTTTCCTTTATGGTGGCAGGATTGTTGATGAAGGTTGGATGGTTTTCTACAGCCCATACATTGAGGCTGAAGAAAAAATTTTGCCTAAGGTTAGGGTTGGTCAAGATGTTTTGTTGAAAAATGTTAGGTGTGTAACAAAGTTTACAGAGCCTCCTCCACGTTATAATCCTGCAAGCCTTCTAAGGGTTATGGAGGAAAACAATATTGGGACGAAGGCTACAAGAGCAGAAATCATAGATACGCTTTATGGTAGAGGCTATGTTAGAGACGAAAAAATGGTTGCAACAGAATTAGGGTTTAAAGTTATTGAAACCCTAAACAAGTATTGCCCTGAAATAACCTCCATAGAGTTAACAAGAAACCTTGAAGAAAAAATGGAAAAGATTGAAAAGGGTTTAGAAAACCGTAAAAACGTTTTGGTTGAAGCTGTAAACCAGCTAAAACCTGTTCTAACCCGTCTAAAAAACGTGGAAAAAGAGGTTGGCTCAGACCTTTCAGAAGCAATTAAAACAGAATTTTTAAGGAAAAGGATTGTTGGACCATGTCCAAAATGTGGGAGTGGAAAACTTATAATTTTAAGGTCTAGAAAAACCATGAAAAGGTTTATTGGATGCACAAACTTTTTTGCTGGAGC
>QMXD01000011.1 GCA_003661965.1 Candidatus Hecatellales archaeon | reverse complement strand
TAGTTTTGACATAGTTTTTATGTTTCAAACAAAAATATTTTTTGTTTGAGGGATGATGTTGTGGAAAAGGCTGAAATAGCGATTATAGGTGGAACAGGACTTTACAGTCTCCTAGAAAACCCTATTGAAGTTAAGGTTGACACACCCTACGGTTCACCCTCAGACAGGGTAGCCATAGGTGAAATCTCAAAAAGAAAGGTGGCTTTCCTACCAAGACATGGTAGACACCATCAATATCCACCACACAAGATTCCCTATAGGGCTAACCTTTGGGCATTAAAAAAGCTTGGAGTTAAAAGGATAATTGCACCTTGTGCTGTTGGAAGCCTCCAACCACACATTAAAATAGGAGATTTTGTTGTTTGCGACCAGTTTGTTAATAGAACAACAGGTAGAGAAGAAACCTTCTACGATGGACCTTTAACAACCCATATTTCGATGGCTGAACCCTACTGTCCAGAGCTTAGAAAAATCATAGTTAAAACTGGGAAAAAGCTTGGGTTAAGAATTCATGAGAAGGGAACTGTTGTTGTTATTCAGGGTCCAAGGTTTAGCACTAAGGCTGAAAGCCAATGGTTTAAAAGTTTTGGCTGGGAGGTTATCAACATGACCCAGTATCCCGAGGTTGTTTTAGCTAGGGAGCTTGAAATTTGTTATGCGAATATTTCTCTTGTAACAGATTATGATGTTTGGCATCCTAGACCTTTAAGTGCAAAAGAGCTGGCTGAAACCTTAGCTAAAAACGTGGAAAACGTTAAAAAGCTAATTTATGAGGTTGTGCCGAGGATTCCGAGAAAACGTGGTTGTAGTTGTGGGGAGGCATTAAAAAACGCCCAAATCTAGTGGATGTTTTTCCATAAGCCATCCGTAAAAACAGCTTTCCCCCTCTTTTTTAAGGTTTCAACTATTTCACCTAAATCTTCAATTTTAACTTCTAACCCAAACTTTTCTTTAAATCCTTCCCTAATTTCTTCTAGGTTTAACCCCTTCCCGGAGCTTTTAAGTAAACGTAGGGTTAGATTGCATAGGTCTTCAACCCTATTCCATGGGTAAATAAACCATGTCCAATCCGACACCTTTACCACATAGTAGTCTGGTATATGCTGGGATGATGTAATGTACTGCATAACAGCAGACCTAACCTCTTTAGGCTTAAACATTTTAATATAGTCTATCGAAATGTTCATGCTTTTCCCTGTATCCACAATATCATCCACAACCAGAATGTTTTTCCCCTCAATTTTAAACGGAATCTTGTAGGGTATTGTGGCTTCATCCTTATGTTCACCTGTTGTGTCAAGCCAATGTTCAACCTTTAAACATACAAGGTCTGTTATACCAAGAAAATCTGAAAGCAGACGTGAAGGAACAAAACCGCTTCTAGCTAACCCTATAATTGTTTCAGGCTTATAACCAGACTCCTCAACCTTCCTAGCCAAATCCTTGCATAAACGGTAAACCTCCTCCCACGAAACCATCTTACATTTCATTTCCAAACCCAAAACAGACTCCTCCAAAACCTTTCAATATCAATTTTTACATAAACTGGTCTAAAAAATTTAACTAACGTTAAGCAAAATTTATGTGTTAAAATAGGGTTAATTATAGAGGGCTACTTACTTTGGTAAAATACATTTTTGTTACTGGAGGGGTGCTTTCAAGCGTAGGTAAAGGGGTAACAGCATCCTCCATAGGTAAAATGCTTCAAGTAAGAGGATACAATGTTACGGTTATAAAAATAGACCCATACGTAAACGTTGACGCAGGAACAATGAATCCTTTTATGCATGGAGAAGTTTTTGTGACGGATGATGGAAGTGAAACAGACCTAAACCTTGGATGGTATGAAAGGTTTTTGGATGTTTCAATGACAAAAGACCACTATATAACAACGGGACAAATTTATGGAAGCGTAATAGAAAAGGAGAGGCGTGGAGAATATCTTGGTAAATGTGTTCAGATAATCCCCCATATAACAGACGAAATAAAGATGAGGATAAGAAGGGTTGCTGAAAAAACAAGGGCGGATGTTGTTTTAACGGAGATTGGTGGAACAACAGGTGATATTGAAGGTTTACCTTTTCTTGAGGCTGCCAGACAACTTAAACTTGAAGAGGGGTCTCTAGATACCCTTTTTGTTCATGTTGCTCTTGTCCCAATCTTGGAAACAACAAAAGAACAAAAAACAAAACCTCTCCAACATAGTGTTAACGAGCTTAGAAGGATAGGTATCCAACCTGACATTATTGTTGCAAGATGTAGTGTAATGATTGAGCATGAGGTTAAAAAAAAGATAGCCTTATTTGCTAACGTTGAGGAAAAAGGTGTTTTTTGCTCTCCAACCATAAAATGCATTTACGAGTTGCCTTTAATTTTTGATAAGCAGGGGATGGGAAGCTATATTTGTAGAAGGATGGGTTTACCTGAAAGAAAACCTGTTTGGGATTCTTGGACTAAAACTTTGGAGGGATACCTAAACCCAAAATATGAGGTTAAGGTTGCTATGTGCGGTAAATATGCTAAACTTTCAGACTCCTATATAAGCATAAATGAGGCTTTAAGACATGCTGGTGCTACTTTTCATGCAAGTGTCAACATAGACTGGATTGAAACAGAAACTTTTGAAGAGGACCCCTCAAAACTTGAGGTTTTAAACGTTTATGATGGAATTTTGGTTCCTCCAGGTTTTGGTGCAAGAGGGACTGAAGGAAAAATTTTGGCTATTAGTTATGCGAGGGAAAAGAATATTCCTTTTCTTGGAATATGTTTTGGTTTTCAGATGGCTGTTGTTGAGTTTGCAAGAAACGTTTGTGGCTTAAAAGATGCAAACAGTGTTGAAAACGACCCCAACACCCCACACCCAGTTTTAGACTACCTACCTGAACAAAAAAACATTAAAATGATAGGTGGAACAATGAGGCTTGGGGCTCATGAGATTCATCTTAAACATGGAACCCTAATCCATAAGCTTTACGGTGTGGACACTATTTATGAGAGACATAGACATAGATTTGAAGTTAACCCTGAATATTGGGAAATCCTAGAAAAAAATGGTTTGGTTTTTTCTGGGAAAAGCTCTGATGGTAGAAGAATCGAGGTTCTTGAATTTCCAAAAAACAGTTTTCATGTTGGAACCCAGTTTCACCCAGAGTTTAAAAGTAGACCTAACAGACCAAGCCCTGTTTTTTACGGGTTTATTTCTGCATGTCTAAAAAGAAAGTATGGAGAAAAAATTTTAGTTTAACTTTCTTCCTTTCTTTTTTGGTTTAAAAATTGTCTTTTAAGTTTTTTATGGAGAAGTTTAGGGAGCTTGAGGCTGAAGACTTCCGTATACTTTTAGCTGTTGAAAAAGGGATGAAAACCTATGGGTATGTCCCAACAAACAAGATTGTAGGCTATTCAGGTCTTCCAAAAGAGGAGGCAACCTACAGGATTAGTAGGGTTCATAAGCTGAGACTAGTAAGAAGAATAACTGTTCCCTATGAGGGATACTCGTTAAACTATATGGGCTACGATTTTTTAGCCCTAAACTTTTTTGTTAGGTCAGGTTTTTTGTCTGCTGTTGGAAACTGTTTAGGTTTGGGGAAAGAAGCAGATGTTTATGAGGCTTTAACACCAAAAAATGAGGAGGTAGCCTTAAAGTTTCATAGGCTTGGAAGAATAAGCTTTAGACAAACAGCAAAATTTAGAGACTACACAAAACAAAAAACTTTCTGGATTTTCCGTTCAAAGGCTGCTGCTGAAAAAGAGTATGAAGCATTAAAAAGGCTTTATAGTTGTGAGGTTTCAGTTCCAAAACCAGTAGCCCAAAATAGGCATGCTGTTCTTATGGGTAAAATTTTGGGTGTTCAGTTAAACGAGCTTAAATCCATAGAAAACCCTGAAAAAGTTTTTTTAAACATACTTAAAAACGTTCAAAAAGCCTATGTAAAAGCCAAAATTATCCATACAGACCTTAGCGAATACAACGTTTTGGTTACAGAGGAAGAAGAAGTTCAAATAATAGATTGGCCTCAATATGTAACCTTAAACCATCCCCAAGCAGAAATTCTTCTTAGAAGGGATATCGAAAATCTTGCAAAATATTTTTGGCGTAGATTTAAGCTGAAAGTTTCGGTTGAAAATTCTTTAAGCCTTATTAAGGCTGGAGGGAAAATTAGAAAAGCTCAAATTTTCCTTTAACGATTTGGTCTGTAAGCTTTGAAAGGTTCGCGATTTCCTCGTCAACAATAGACTTTATGTCAGCAGCAACGTTTGTTAGGGTAAAACCTTTTTCTAGGGCAACCTGAACGTTTGTAATTTGAGGTTGGTTTATAGGTTTACCTATTTGGCTAAGAATTCTTACATAGACCTCCTCTAAACCTTTAACCTCCCTATAAATTTTTTCAGCCATAACCTTTGCAAGAACATTATAAATTTTTCCAACATGGTTAACAGGGTTTTTTCCAGCGGTAGCCTCAAGACTCATAGGTCTACACGGTGTTATCAAACCGTTAATCCTGTTACCTCTACCAGGGTTTCCATCATCACCCTGCTCAGCAGAAGTTCCTGTAACAGTAAGATAAAATATTCCTTTTCTAGGGTTATCTCCAGTATTCACATAAACCTCAACATCCATATCCACAGTTTTTGAGGCAAAATCTTTAATCTTGTTACATAACTCTTCTTTTATGCTTAAATAGTGGTTTTTATCTGGGATTAAACTGCTTATCATGGCTGCTGAAACAGTAAGCCTTATCCTGTTTTTTTGTCTTAAACCCATAACCTTAACATCTTCCCCAACCTCTGGAAGCTCTTTTTTCAGCTTTTCAGAGTTTAAATACCTCTCTGTTTCAAGAACAAGCTTTTCTGTTGGAGTTAAGGGTGCAAAAGAAACACCAAAAGAGGTGTCGTTAGCTAGTGGAATAGTCTTTTTTGCCTCAAAAATTTTTACTAGGTCTGTTGAGCCAGGTCTAATTTTACAGCTTATTTTTACATGTTTTTCAGGGTCTAAAAACCTAAAGTTTTCCTTTAAAAACTCTTTTATGGCGTTAACACTTAACTCTTCAACAGGAACGTTAACAACCTCATTTCCTTTTTTTGCTTGGGTTAAGGCTCTTCCAGCAATTATTATCTCTATAGGTTCTAAAACTTCTCCTCCACCAAACCTAGGGTTTGATTTTCCGCCGACAACAAGCCCCTTATCAACATTATGATGCAAAATCACACCAAAGTTTTCAAGATAGTATTCACAAAGTTTTTGGCTACATTTTTCAGCTGATACGTCAGCAATATAGTCTGGATGTCCTCTTCCCTTTCTCTCAACAATTTCTATGTTTTGTTTTGTAACAGGTTTCCCTGTAAGTTTTTCTATAAGGGTTCTTTTCACATTCTCTCACTTGGATGTTGGTTACTAAATTTTTTGTTTCTTTATTCAAAAGAGATAAAGATTATGTTGTTTCCTCTGATAAAGATGTTACCGTAGTCTGCAACAGGGTCTCCGTTATGGTATTCTGTCGCATCATCAATTATTAGATTCATGTAGTTGTCACATTGGATAAGTCTTCCACGATATTCTAAATCGTTTTTTAGTTTTACTCTAACGTTGTTTTGTATATTTTTCATCAAAAAGACTATTGGTTTTTTTATTGTTTCACTTGCCATTCCTATTCTCCCACTAGGTTTGTATGCACGAAACAACCTATACTTAAGGAATATTTAGATTTTTGCTTTAATAATAGTTTTCGCTTAAATGTGGTTTGCTGTCTGGTTAACTCTATTTTATTCTACTTGTAACTATGTTTTTCTTAACCCATTTTACATATTCATGTAAAATTTTGGATACAAGTAAAATTTTTTAGTCAAAAATTTTTTTATAGGTATTAGTCAATCTTTAGTTGTGAAAAACATTGCCTAAAAAGATTGCTGAAGGCAAAACAAAAATAGTTTATGCTTCATCTTCAAAAGACGAGGTTCTGCTAAAGTTTAAAGATGATGTTACAGCCTTAGACGGAGAAAAACACGATGTTCTCCCTGGAAAGGGTGCTATAAACGCTGGTGTTTCAGCAAAAATTTTTAGTTTACTTGAGAAGAAGGGTATCCCAACCCACTTTATCAGTATGGTTGACTCCTCAACTATGAGGGTTAGAAAACTTAAAATGATTCCTGTTGAGGTTGTGTGTAGAAATATTGCTGCTGGACATCTTGTAAAAAACTATCCGTTTTTTAAGAGGGGTGAAAAACTTAAAACTCCACTAGTAGAGTTTTATCTTAAAAACGACCTTTTCCATGACCCTCTTCTTTCAGAGGAACATCTAAAAGTTTTTGGTTTAATGGCTAAAAGGGAGATTGAGGAAGTTAAAAAGATTACTTTTAAGGTTAACAGGGTTTTGTCTGGTTTTATGAGGAAGCTTGGCTTACAGCTTGTTGATTTTAAGCTTGAGTTTGGTAGGGATAGGAGGGGGAAGCTTAGGGTTGGTGACGAGTTAAACATTGACTGTATGAGGCTTTGGAGTCTTAAAACTGGTGAGTCTATGGATAAGGATGTTTATAGGGAGGGGAAACCCTTAGACAGTGTTCTTCAAACCTATATTCAAACTTATAGGTTGATTGTGGGTGAGGAGCCAAAATGAAAACAAAACATTATACGGTTGAGGTTATCATAGAAAACAAGCCTGCTGCAAGAGACCCTGAAGGTGAAACAATCTATAAGGATTTGATTCTTAAGGGTGGCTATGAAAAAATTAAGTCTGTTAGGACTGGAAAATATCTTAAGATTTTGGTTGATGCTAATGGGAGAAAAGAGGCTGAAAAAATTGTTTTTGATATGTGTAACGCTTTAAGAATCTATAATCCTGTTATCCACACCCATAAGATTCGTGTTAGAGGCTGAAAAAGGGTGAGGTTTGCGGTTATCCAGTTTCCAGGTTCAAACTGTGATTATGATGTTGTTTATGTGTTAAAAAATGTTTTAGGTGTTCCAACAGACCTTGTTTGGCACAAGTTTTTTAAGGGTGATGTTTATGATGCTGTTATTCTTCCAGGAGGTTTTTCCTATGGAGACTATTTAAGGAGTGGTGCAATAGCCTCCCATAGTCCAGCCATGGAAGAAGTTAAAAAGATTGCTGAGGATGGAAGACCTGTGCTTGGTATATGTAACGGTTTCCAGATTCTTATTGAGGCTGGGCTTCTTCCAGGGGCGCTTATGCCTAACGACTGTCTAAAATTTGTTTGTAAATGGGTGACTTTAAAATGTGAAACAAGCGGAACAGCCTTTACATGTATGATTCCTGAGGGTAGGCTTCTACATATACCTATAGCCCATAGGGAAGGAAGATATTTTAACACTAGGGAAGAACTGGAAAAAATGAGGGAAAACCGTCAAATAGTTTTTAGGTATGTTGATGAGAAGGGTGAGGTGAATTCTAAGGCAAACCCGAATGGCTCCGTGGAAAATATAGCTTCTGTTTGTAATGTTAAGGGGAATGTTGTAGGTCTTATGCCCCATCCTGAAAGAGCATCAGAAAAGGTTTTAAGCCCCTATAAAGACTGTGATGGAATTTTGCTTTTTAAGTCTATGGTTAGGTTTTTGAAAAGCTAAAAAAGGGTTGGGTGATGGGAAGAACTAAAGCTATCCCTGTTAAGGTAAACCTTTCAAAAAAGGAGATTAGGGTTATTAGGAGGTTGATGGGTAGGGAGCCTACCCTTGAAGAATGGGGAATGTTTGATATTATGTGGTCTGAACACTGCTCCTATAAGAGTAGTAGACCAATCCTTAAAAAGCTTCCAACATCCTCACCAAGGGTTGTTGTTGGACCTGGCTACGACTCAGGGATTGTTGATGTTGGGGATGGTTATGTTGTTGCGTTTAAGGTTGAAAGCCATAACCATCCTTCAGCCATAGAACCCTATAATGGGGCTGCAACAGGTATAGGTGGTATTGTTAGGGATGTTCTTGCCATAGGTGCACGTCCAATTTTGCTTATAGACCCATTAAGGTTTGGTAGGCTTGAAAGCAGCCGTACAAAATGGCTTTTCCGTTATGTTGTGAAGGGTATAGGGGATTATGGGAACTGTATAGGTGTTCCAACGGTTGCTGGTGAGGTTGAGTTTGATGAAAGTTTTGAAACAAACTGTTTGGTTAATGTTGCTTGTTATGGTGTTGCAAAAAAGGATAAGATATTTTTAGCTAGGTTTGACAACCCTGGAGACATACTTATCCTTATTGGTGGTTCAACGGGGAGAGATGGAATTCATGGAGTTACCTTTGCATCAAAAACCATAGGTGAAAAGTCTGAGGAGGATAGACCTGCTGTTCAAATTGGAGACCCCTTCACAAAAAAGCTTCTTATTGAAACTGTGCTTGAAATTTTGGAGACAGGTTATGTTCATGGGATTAAAGACCTTGGTGGTGGAGGCTTAACATGTGCAACCTCAGAGATGGCTGCTAAGGGTGGAACAGGTGTTGAAATCGAGTTGGATAAGGTTCATGTTCGTGAGGAGGGTATGACACCCTATGAACTTCTACTTTCGGAGTCTCAGGAAAGGATGCTTCTTGCTGTTGACCCTAAAGGTGTGGATGAGGTTAAAAAAATCCTAGAAAAATATGAGATTCCATATTCAATTATTGGGAGGGTTACAGATACAGGTTTACTTGTTGCAAAGTTTAATGGTAAGGTTGTAGCCTCAATCCCACCAAAATATTTGGCTGAAACACCAGTAGTTAGGAGGAAAGCAAAAAAACCATCCTACCTTAGGAAGGTTTTAAAGGTTAAAAAGCCTAGGGAGCCTAAAAACCTGTCAGAAACCGTTTATAGGCTTTTAGAAGCGCCAAACATAGCCTGTAAAGAGTGGGTTTATAGGCAGTATGACCATGAGGTTGGTGTTAGAACTGTTTTAAAGCCTGGAGAGGCTGATGCTGCTGTTCTTAGGATTCTTGAAACTGGTAGGGGGATTGCTGTAAAGGCTGATTGTAACAGCCGCCACAGCTATCTAGACCCGTTTAACGGTTCTGCTGGTGCTCTTGCTGAGGCTGTAAGAAACGTTGTTTGTGTTGGTGGTGAACCTTTAGCCTACACAGACTGCTGTAACTTTGGAAACCCTGAAAATCCTGAGGTTTTTTGGCAGTTTAAACGTGGGGTTGAAGGTTTAGCCTATATGAGTAGAGCTTTAGGGGTTCCATGTGTAGGTGGAAACGTTAGCTTCTATAATGAGGATGAGAATACTAGGGTTGCTGTTAAACCAAGTATTGTGGTTGTGATGCTTGGTTTGGTTGAGAACCTTGAATGGGTGACCACTATGGCTTTTAAGGGGTATGGTGAACCCATAGTTTTGGTTGGTAAAACCTATCCTGAGCTTGGAGGCTCAGAATACTACCATGAAATCCATGGTTTAACTGGCGGTAAACCTCCAAAAGCTGATGGTAAAAAAGAAAAGGCAACAGTTAAAACGGTTATGGAGGCTATTAGAAACGGTTTTGTAACCTCAGCCCACGACTGTTCTAAGGGTGGGCTTGCCATAGCCTTAGCCCTAATGGCTATAAAGGGGAAAATGGGTGTTAAGGTAGACCTTTCAAAGGTTCCATCCTCCAAGCCTATAAGGATGGATGAACTTCTTTTTTCAGAATCCTATGCAAGAATTGTTTTAACAGCTCCAAACCTAGACTCAGCCAAAAAAATATTGAAGATTGCGGGGAAAAATGGTGCTCCAGCAAACATTATAGGTGAAACTGTTGATGATGATAGGTTTACTCTTATGATGGGTTTAAAAAAGACTGTTGAATGTTCTGTTAGCCTAATGGAGAAGGTTTGGAGGGAAACCATACCAAAAGCTATGGGGGAGGAGGCTGAATGAGGTTGGGTTTAAAAGAGGCTTGTGGAGTAATAGGAATCCATGATAAGGATGGAAACGTTGCGGAAAACATTTTTTATGGGCTTATGGCTCTCCAGCATCGTGGACAGGAGTCTGCTGGAATAGCTCTAACAACAGGTAATGGAAGCATTCTTCTTAGGAAGAATATGGGGCTTGTTAGTGAAGCCTTATCCCTAACAGAGCTTTCAATGCTTAAAAGTAGGTTTGGGATAGGTCATGTAAGATACTCGACGGTTGGAAGCCTAAGCCTAACAGATGCTCAACCCTTCAACCTTGACAGTACAGCCTTAGCCTACAATGGAACAATAGTAAACTATGTTGAGCTTAAGGAGAGGCTTAGAAGAAGCGGAGTCTATTTTACCTCAACCTCTGATGCTGAGCTTCTACTAAACATTTTGCTACGTGAGGTTAGGGAGGAGGGAGACTATTTTGATGCTCTTTCAGAGCTTTCAAAGTATGTTGAGGGGGCTTATTCTGCTGTCTGTCTTACAGGTGACGAGAAAATTCTTATTTTTAGGGATCCTTTAGGGTTTAAACCTCTATGTTTTGGTGAAACTGAAAGGTCTTTCATGGGAGCTTCTGAAAGTGTTGCTATAGATATGCTTGGTGGAAAACTTGTATCCGACGTTAAACCTGGGGAAGCTATTCTTGTTTCTGATTCTGGTGTTGAAAGAAAATGTTTTGCAAAATCTAAAAGAAAATCTTATTGTATGTTTGAGTTTGTTTATTTTAGCCGTCCAGACTCTATAATTGAGGGTAGGAGTGTTTATGATGTTAGATTAAAGCTTGGGATGAATCTTGCAAAAACCTATGGTTGTGGGGATGCTGATGTTATTGTTCCTGTTCCAGACACTTCAAGACCTGCTGCTGAGGGTATGGCTAGGGTTACAGGTTTGCCTGTTGCTGAAGGCTTAATAAAAAACAGGTATATTTATAGAACCTTTATTATGCCAAAACAAAATTTGAGGGAGAATGCTGTTAAGGTTAAGCTTAACCCTCTTAGGTCTGTTCTTAAAGACAAAAAGATTATACTTATTGATGATAGTATTGTAAGGGGGACAACCATTAAAAACATAGTTCAAATGGTTAGAAGGGCTGGTGCAAAAGAGGTTCATGTAAGAATAACTTGTCCACCAATAGTTTCCCCATGTTTTTACGGTATAGATATTGCAACCCACGGTGAACTTATAGCCTCAAAAAAGTCTGTTGAGGAAATATGTAAAAGTATAGGTGCTGATTCTTTAGGCTACCAGACAATAGAAAAACTTGTTGATGCGATAGGGATAGAAAAAGAAAACCTTTGTTTAGCATGTTTAACAGGTGAATATCCAACACCTAAAGCTCAAAAGCTTGCTGACATGATGAAGGTTAAACCCTACCATGTTAAAGGGAGATACGTTGAATTTTGTTTTTAAGTTTGGGAGAGGATAGGTTTGGGAGGAGTTGTTGGAGTATACGGTTTTAGTAAGGAGTGGAGGATGGCAAGATTCATCTACTATTCGCTTCTAGCCCTCCAACATCGTGGACAGGAAAACTGTGGGATAGTAACCTTTAACGGTGAAACCCTAAACTACTATAAAGGCTCAGGGTTTGTAGACCAAGTTTTTTCTAAACCTGAAACCTTGGAGAAGCTTCAAGGATGGATTGGTATTGGAAGTGTATCCTCGATTTCACAGGAAAACCCTGAAAAAATTCAGCCTGTTATCGTGTGGGAGCCTATCCCCATAGCCCTATGCTATGACGGAAAAATACTTAATTTTAGGGAGCTTGCTGAAAAAGAGGGTATAAACTGTGAGGATGAAGCAGAATTTTTGGCTAGGCTTTTTTCTGTTGAGTTGGAGAAAACAGGGAAACCTATGGAGGCTATAGCTAGTTTTATGGGGAAGGTTAAAGGAGCATACTCTCTTATAGCCTTAACTGGAAGAGGGGAGATGGTTGTTGCTCGTGACAGGTGTGGAGTTAAACCTTTAACCATTGGAAGTTTTGGTTTTGATTATGGTGTTGTGGCTTCTGAAAGCTGTGTTATGGATGTTATAGGTGCAGACTTTAAAAACGATATTCAACCTGGTGAAGCCTACATTTTCGACGAACACAGTATTGAGAGAAGACAGGTTTTAAAGCCTAACCCAAGGTTTTGTGCTTTTGAATACGTTTACTATGCAAGACCTGACTCCATAATCAACGGTAAAAGTATTTATGAGGTTAGGATGAAGATTGGGGAGGAGCTTGCAAAAGAACATAGGGTGAATGGTGGTGAGGTTGTTCTTGGTGTTCCTGAAACAGCCATACCTTTTGCTGTAGCCTACTCAAATAAGACTAGGACGCCTTTAGGGATAGGTTTTGTTCAAACTGGTAGAAGGGTTAGAAGCGCTATTAAACCAACAGAGTTTGAAAGGATTGTTGGTGTTCAGTTAAAACTAAACCCTATAAGGGCGGCTATAGCTGGAAAAAAGGTTGTTTTGGTTGATGATAGTGTTGTTAGGGGGACAACAACAAAAAACACTGTAAACCTTATGCGTAACAAGATGGGTGCAAAAGAGGTTCATGTAAGAATTGGAAGCCCAAGACTTATAGCCCAATGCCCCTTTGGAACGGATGTTCCTCCAAAAGATGAGCTTATAGCTGTTCATCTTAACGCTGAAGAGGTAAGTAAGGTTGTTGGAGCTGATACCTTCCACTGGCTAAGCCTAAAAGGACTTGTTAGGTCGATAGGTATACCTAGAAAAAACCTTTGTCTAGGATGTTTTACAGGTAAATATCCTGTTTTAGCTGGTTAAGGGAGGATGGAAAAATATGGTTAAGGTTTTACTTGTTGGTGAAGCTGCACGTGAACATGCAATAGCTGAAGCCCTATGTAGGAGTAACCATAACCCTAAACTTTACGCTATTATGAGGTTAAATAATCCTGGTATAGCCTCCCTTTGTAAAGCCACAAACGGTGAGGTTATTCTTGGAAACTCCCAAGACCCAAAGGCTGTTGTTGAGGCTGCTAAAAAGTTTAGGGTTGACTTTGTTTTTGTAGGTCCTGAGGAACCCTTGTTTCACGGGGTTTCTGACGAGTTGGAGAGGGAGGGTATTCCTTGTGTTGGTGCTAAACGTGGTTGTGCTGAGCTTGAAATGTCTAAGGCTTTTATGAGGAGGCTTATGTGGAAGTATAGGATTCCTGGAAGGCTTAGGTTTAAGGCTTTTAAGAATGTTGAGGATGCTGTTGCCTATATTCATGAGTATGCTGAGAGTGTGGCTTTAAAGCCTGCTAGACAGGCTGGTGGGAAGGGTGTTAAGGTTATAGCTGACCTTCAAGCCTACCTAAGCCAAGAAAAAGCTCATGTTAAAGAGGAGCATACTAAGGCTATCCATGAAAAATACATGAAAGACTATACCGACATAGAGGATAGGATTCTTATTGAGGAGAGGGTTGAGGGACCAGAATACACCCTTCAAACTTTTACGGATGGGAGAACAGTTAAACCTTTACCTTTGGTTCAAGATAACAAGAATGCTTTTGAGATGGATATTGGACCTGAAACAGGTGGTATGGGTTCTATAGCTGGTAAGGGGACGTTTCTCCCATTCATAACTAGAGAAGAGTTTGAAAGGTCTGTTGAAATTGTTAGAAGATGTGTTAGGGCTGTGGAAAAGGAGACTGGTGAAAAGTATAAGGGGATTGTTTCAGGTCAAATGATGTGTACACCTTCATGGGGTCCTACAATCATAGAGTTTTATAGTAGGCTTGGAGACCCTGAAGCTGTAAACGTTCTTCCAATTCTTAAAACAGACCTTATAGAGGTTTGTGAAGCCATTATAGATGAGAGGCTAAACAAGGTTAAGCTTGAGTTTGAGGATGTTGCAACAGTTGTTAAATGTATTGCTCCAAAAGGTTATCCTGAAGAAAGAAATTTGGCTAAAGGTCACCCTGTCCATGTTGATGTTAAATCCATCGAGAAAAAGGGTTGTAAAGTCTATTTTGCCTCAACAGACCTAAAACCTGACGGAAAAATTTTTTCTGGTGGTTCTAGGCTTGTAGAAATTTTTGGTAAGGGTAAAACCATACCTGAGGCAGGAGAAAAGGTTGAGGCTTGTATACCCTACGTTTGGCTTGAGGATGGTTGGGGGGTTTTCCATAGAAGCGACATAGGCTCAAAACAGCTTTTAGAAAGAAGAATTGAGCAGGCAAACCTGATTAGGGCTGTTTACCGTTATAGGGCTAAAAAGGGTCTTATAGGTAAAACAATCGAGTGGATACCTAAAAGAGGAAAAATAGTTTTGGAGACTTAACAGTTAGCCTAGGGGAGGATATGTGGAAAGAATGGTTGATGTGGCGATAGTTGTTGGGAGTGAAAGTGATAAACCTATAGCTGAAAAATCAGCTAAAACCCTTGAAAAACTTAATTTAACCTATGAGGTTAAGGTTCTTTCAGCCCACCGTAACCCTAAGGAGCTTGAAGAATACATTGGAAAATGTGATGCTAAGGTTTTTATTGCTATAGCTGGTCTTTCAGCCCATCTTCCAGGATTTATAGCTTCAAGAACGGATAAACCTGTTATAGGTGTTCCTGTAAACGTAAAGCTTGGAGGTTTAGATGCCCTACTTTCAATAGTTCAAATGCCTAAAGGTGTTCCTGTTGCATGTGTTGGAATAGACAACGGGGAAAACGCTGCATTACTTGCGGCAAGAATACTTTTTCTTGGGAAAAAAGAAGCTAAAACATAGTTTTGGTAGGTTTAGGGTTAAAGGTTATATCTCCCCCAAATACTCTTAATTTTTGGATAGGGTGGGTTTATGGGAAGCTATAAGCTGTACCTATCAATGTATGGTACGCTTGCGGTTCTTATAGCCATCTCAACCCTCTTTTTTGCAGCAATCCTAACATGGATTGGTTTTTTAAACCTTTTTGCTTTAGCCTTTATCGTTACCGTTTTTAACGTTCTCCAATGGCTTTTCGCTCCAAAAATGATTGGAGCATTATATCGTGTACATGAGGTTAAACCAAACGAGAATCCTAAGCTTTATAGGATTGTTGAAGGTTTAAGCAGAAAAATGGGGTTTAAAAAAATACCTAAAATTATGGTTGCAAACCTACCCATACCAAACGCTTTTGCCTACGGTTCACCTTTAACAGGTAATAGGGTTGCTGTTACAACAGAGCTTTTAAGGGTTTTAGAGGATGAGGAGGTCGAAGCTGTGGTTGGACATGAGCTTGGACATCTTAAACATAGAGATGTTCAAATAATGATGTTTGCCTCTGTTTTACCTGCAATCTTCTACTTTTTAGGCTACTCCCTCCTACTTTCAGGATGGTTTGGTGGAGGTTATGGGGCTAGAGATGAGGAGGGTGGTGGTGCTTTAGCAGCCTTAGCTCTTGGAGGTGTATGTTTAGCCATATACTGGTTTTTGTCCCTGTTTGTTTTAGGTTTAAGCCGATACCGTGAATATTATGCTGATAGGGAAAGTGCACTTAACATTGAGGATGGCCCACGTAAACTTTCGGAGGCTTTAGCAAAAATAGTTTACCATACTGGTAGGCTTAAAAGCTACTATCGACGTAGTGAACTTGGAAACTTAAGCAGTTTTAAAACACTTTTTATCTCTGATCCTGATAGGGCTGAAAAGGATAGTTTGGAGGTTTCAGGTTTTAGAAGGTTTTCAGACCAGCAGCTTGTAAACAGGATTTTGTCGAGAAAGATAACTTTGGTTGATAGGATAATGGAGATTTTTTCAACCCACCCAAACATTGTTAAAAGGCTGAAAGCATTAAGAGAGTTAGCCTCCTAAACAAGAAAACATATTTTTGCCTAAACTTTAACCATTCTATTTGGAGGACTGTAATTTTTGATTAGGGTTGGACCTGCAGGTATACCTTTAGCTATGAAGGGTAAGGGTTACAGAGAAGCCTTAGAATACTGTAGAAAAATAGGTTTGGATGCTCTTGAGGTTCAGTATGTTCGTGGTGTTAAAATGGGTAGGGATGTAGCCTTAAAACTTAAAGACTACTCTAAAGAGTTTGATGTTAAACTTTCATGTCATGCACCATACTTTATCAACCTTTGTGGAGATAAAACAACAATAAAAAAGTCTCAACAAAGGATAATTGAAACATGTGAGATTGGAAGTCTTTATAATGCTGAGTTAGCTGTTGTTCATCCAGCCTACTATGGGAAGCTTTCAAGGGAAGAAGCTAACAAGATGGTTATTAAAGCCATAAACGAGATAGCTGACAAATGCCCCATCCCCATAGGAATTGAAACTATGGGTCGCCAATCCCAAGTTGGACCTGTCGAGGATGTTTTAAAAATTGTTCGTGAAACAGGTCAAAGGATAGTTGTGGATTGGGCTCATATTCATGCACGTTGTGCTGGATGTCTTAAAACAAAGGAGGATTTTACAAGGATTCTTAGCCTAATAGAGGATGAGCTTGGTTCTAGTGCACTTAAAAATCTTCACCAACATTTTACCCAGGTTCAGTATTCTCCGTCTGGTGACGAGAAAAAACATCTTGTTTTTGAGGAGGGAGACCTAAACTTTAGGTTTTTGGCTGAAGCCCTAAAAGAGTATAATGTTAGTGGAGTGATTATTTCTGAAAGTCCTATACTTGAAGAGGATGCTGTAAAGTTTAAAAAGATTCTTAGGGAGTATGGGTTAAGCTAAACCTAAGCCTAACTCTTGGTGGTAATTTTGGGTTTTAGCTTTGGGAAAGATGTTAGGATGAGAGGTTTTACTGAAACTTTAAGTGTTGAGGAGGCTTGGAAAAGGTTTACCGAAAACGTAAACATCAAAAAAATGGAGGTTGAAGAGGTTGATATTCTTCAAAGCCTAAACAGGGTTTTAGCCTTTGATGTTTTTAGCCCTTTCAATATTCCTCCCTTTAATAGGGCTGCAATGGATGGGTATGCGGTAAAAGCAGAAAACACTTTTGGAGCCTCAAAAACAAACCCTGTTATTCTTAGGGTGGTTGGTAGTGTTGAGGCAGGTAAGTCTTCAAATGTTGTTGTTGGGGATATGGAGGCTGTTAAGGTTTCAACAGGAGCGGTTATGCCAAAAAATGCTGATGCTGTGGTTATGGTTGAGTATACTGAGGTTTTGGATGGAGAAAAACTTGTTGTTTATTCTCCTGTTTATGTTGGGGCTAATGTTTCAAAGGCTGGGGAGGATGTTAAGGCTGGAGAAAAGGTTTTGTCTAAAGGAACTGTTTTAAATCCTCATGATCTAGGTTTACTTGCAGCTTTAGGCTTTAAAAAGGTTAAGGTTTTCCGCAAACCAAAGGTTGCTGTTTTTTCTGTTGGAGATGAGCTTACAGATTTGGGGGAAAACAGGAGGCTTTTAAACGGGAAAATATTCGACTCAAACAGGTATTTTTTGCTTTCAGCCATCAAAAACATTGGTGGGGAGGCTTTAGACCTTGGAATTGTTGGGGATGATGTTGAAAAGGTTAGGCTTAAGCTTTTAGAGGCTTCTAGCAAAGCAGACCTAACAATTGTTTGTGGAGGAACATCTGTTGGTGAAAAAGACCTTGTTCCTAAGGCTGTCAGCCAAACTCCAAACTCAAAAATAGTTGTTCATGGGGTTTCAATAAGACCTGGTAAACCTGTAGCCTTAGCCTCTGTTAACGGTAAACCTGCTGTTTTACTTCCAGGTTATCCTGTTTCAGCAATGGTTGGTTTCCATCTTTTTGTTAGAAAGATTTTTTGTAGGATGCTTGATTCTCCCCAACTAGAAAACCTATGTGTGGTTAAAGGGAAAATTATACGTAGTGTTCCTTCAAATCTTGGAACAAGAGATTTTGTTAGGGTTTCTTTACGAAAGGTTGGGGAAGAGGTTTATGTTGAGCCTGTTAGAATTTCAGGTGCTGGTGTTATTTCTTCGATGGTTAAGGCTGACGGTTTTGTTGTTGTGGCTGAGGATAGGGAAGGTTTAAAAGAGGGGGAGGAGGTAGAAGTTATCCTATTCTAACGTTTAACCTAGTTTGGGGAGAAAAAGTTTGGAAAGAGAAATTTTTCATAAGCTTTTATCTGTTGAGGAGGCTAAAAAAAGGTTTTACAGTTTTTTTAAGCCTAAACCTTTGGGTGTGGAAAAGGTTTCATTGGTTGAGGCTTATGGTAGGGTTTTAGCCTCTGATGTTTTTTGTTTGGTTGATGTCCCCTTTTTTGATAGGGCTACTGTTGACGGATATGCGGTTAAAGCAAAAGACACTTTTAGGGCTGGAGAGGTAAACCCTGTTAGGCTTAGGGTTGTTGGAAAAATAGCTGCTGGAGAAAAACCAAGCCTAAAGATTGGTGAGGGGGAGGCTGCTGAAATTTCTACTGGTGCACCAATACCTTTAGGTGCTGATGCTGTGGTTATGGTTGAGTATACTAGGCAGGAGGGGGAATTTGTTTATATCTATAAGCCTGTTTCACCAAACGAAAACATTATGGTTGCAGGTTCGGATGTTAGGTTTGGGGAGCTTCTTCTGAGAAGGGGAACCTTGCTTGGTGTAAGAGAGATAGGGTTGCTTGCAGCCTCAGGTTTTATGGATGTTCCGTGTTTTAGGAAGCCTAAGGTTGCTGTTGTTTCTACTGGTGGGGAGATTGTTCCACCTGGAAAACCTTTGGATGTTGGCAAAATTTATGATGTAAACAGTTATACTGTCTCTTGTTCTGTTAAAGATTGTGGATGTGAACCTATTTTTTTAGGTGTTGTTGAAGATAGCTTTGATTCTATTGGTGGGAAGCTTAAAGAGGCTTTAAAGGTTGCAGATGCAATTATTGTTTCTGGTGGAACTTCTGCTGGTGTTGGAGACATAGTTTATAGGGTTGTGGATAGGCTTGGAAAACCTGGAATAATCGTTCATGGAGTTTTTATAAAGCCTGGAAAACCAACACTTTTAGCTGTTATAGATGGGAAACCTGTTTTTGGTTTACCTGGATATCCAACCTCAGCCTTAATGGTTTTTGACCTTTTTGTGCGTCCTGTTCTTATGGAGATGGCTGGTTTAGGGTTTAAGCCTACCAAGGTTTTAAGGGTTAAGGTTGGTGAAAAAATTTTTGCTAGTGCTGGTAGAAGAAACTTTTTGGCTGTAAACCTTATCAGGACCAAGGATGGGTTAAAAGCTTTTTCTCTACCAACAGGTTCAGGTGCGGTTACAACTTTGGCTAAGGCTGACGGTTATATTGTTATACCTGAAAATAAGCCTATTGTGGAGGAGGGTGAAACCTTTGAGGTTAAACTTTTTGACTCTGAAGCTAAACCTTCAAACCTTGTTTTTGCAGGTTTACCTTGTTTAGGTTTGGATGTTATACTAGAAATTTTGGCTTTAAAAAATCCAGGGTGGAAAATTAAAACTTTTAATGTTGGTTCTTCTGGAGGTTTGCTTAGCCTAAAAAAGGGTGGGGCTGATTTTGCTGGAATAAGCCTTTTAGACGAGAAGACTGGAAGCTATAATTTTCCTTTTCTTGAGGTTTATGGGGTTAAGGGTGAGGCTGTTTTGGTTAGGGGTTATAGGAGACGTTACGGGATTTTTGTTGGGAAGGGTAACCCAAAAAAGGTTTGTGGTTTGGAGGATTTTTTGAGGGATGATGTTGTTATGGTTAATTGGGGTTATGGTTTGGAGGAGAGAAAACTTTTAGATTTTTTGTTTAAAGGGTTGGCTGAAAGGGTTGGGTTGGAGTTTAAAGATTTGGTTTTAAGGGTTAAGGGATACGATTTTAGGGTTGGCTCCTATCAGGGTTGTGTTTCAGCGATTTTGGATGGGAGGGTTGATGTTGGTTTTGGGTTTGAGGGGTATGCTAAACGTTACGGTTTAGATTTTATAGGTTTAACTGAAGCCCAATACGATTTTGTTTTTAGGGTTGATAGGATGGATAAGGTTGAGGTTCAAAGTTTTCTTGAGGTTTTAAGGTCTAAGGAGTTTAGGGAGAAGGTTAAGGAAAAGGTTAACGGGATAATAGTTTTAGATGATACAGGGAAAACTGTCTCCTAGAATTTTTTTGTATGGGTTGAATGTCAGCCTAATCCTATGTTCACCAACACCATAAACGTTAAAACAGATAAACCCGTTTCCATCCTTTTGAACGTTTATTTTCTCAGATTTTTCGTATGCAAACCATCCTGGAAAATAGGCTTCTCTAACCAAAACCCTTGTCTTATTGTTGTTTGTTTTAAAAGCTATTAGGATGGAGTCTCCTTTTTGCCAAAACTTAACCTTTGTTTTTGGGTTTGTTTCAATATAGGTGATGTTTAAACTGTTTTTGTAGACTGTAAACCTTGAAACTTTTAAAACCTTTTTAAAGGTGCTGTTGTTAAAAAGATAAAGTTTTGAATGGTTTCCTACGATAACCCATTTTATCCCGTAGGTTTTAGAGTTGGCTATTAGGTTTTTTAGGGCTTCTTCTTTTGAATAATGGTTTATGGTTTTTTTTGTTATGGATTTTAGGGTTGGAAGAATACAGCCTTGAGGATACCAGCCGTCCACTAGGGGTTTTCCTGTTTGGTAGGGGAGGATATAAACCCAGAATGGGCAGTCTATTGGGAGGATTCTACCCCACCCTTTTTCCCCCTTAATATATTGAATTAGCTGGGGTGGGGGGTCTTCAGGATAAACCTCCTCAGCCAAAACCACAGGAAAAACCTGAAAAAGTATTCCTACGGTTAAAACGTTTAAAATTAGGAATACTAGAATCCATATTTTTGGTTTGTCGAGTTTTTGCTGTAGGGAAAGCTTTTTCCCCAGCCTACCAAAAGAGTAGTTTTTAAGGTTAACAAGCAGAATTGTTGATGGTATAGCTAGGTAAAGCTGAAACCTTAAAAAGTCAACCTCCCCACCAAGGGGGAGAAAATATTTTAATGGTAGGAGACCTGAACCTAAAACTATAAAAATAATCATCCAAACAGAAACAAAAAGACTGTTAAAATTTTTTGGTTTAAAAAGCTTTTTAACGGTTATCCCTACCAAAACAACCATTAAAACGAATAGGGTTATGGAGACTAAAAGCAAAAAGTTTTCTTTTGTATAGGTTAAAACCCAATATTCCCGGTATAGGTAGAAGGGTAGAAGCCAAAAACCCGAAAAAACACATCCAAGGAAAGCTATGCCAAAAAACTTTGCTATAACCGTTAAAATTTTTGTTTGTATGGTTTTTTCTTGGATTAGGGTAAGAAACAAAATAGCCATTGTAAGTAGGAGGATGTAGGCTGAGAAATGGTGGGTTAAAACTGTTAAACCAAAAAATATTGATGCAAAAAAAAGGTTTTTCCAGCGTGAACGTTTACAGTTTAAAGTTTTAAACACAAAAATTAGGGTTAAGATAAAAAAGGGGTAGCTAACAATGTTTGTAAACCTACCAAAAATTATGGGGTTTTGGATTGTTGAAGGGAAAACCGTAAAAAATAGGGTTGCGTATGCTGCTTTTTCACCGCTAAAACCAAGGGTTTTAACAAGCTTATAGAAGACTATCGGAGTTAACATTAGGAAAATTGTTTCGGTAAGCTTGTAGGATAAGAGAGGGTTTATGTTAAATATTGATAGGCTGTAGGTGAGGATGTAGGCTAGGGGTGCGTAGGAAATTAGGTATGGGAAACCACAATACCAATCAAAAAACCATTGGGTAAAACCGTGGGTTGAAAGGTAAAGGGTTTTTGGAAGATGGGAAAAGGTATCCATACCTAAAGGGTAACCGTCGGAAAAAATTTTTGTGGCTAAAACTGCTAGGATAAAGTTTATGGTAAGGGTTGCCAGAAGAATTTTTTTCTCCCTTGAAACCTTAACCTTCACATTCTAAACCCAAAAAATTTTAGGATTTTTCTTTCTAGATTAAGGTTTCCATTTTTAGGAAAAATTTTTATCGTGTGGGAAAATAAACGATTAGGATAGTGATAAATCTTGGTAAAAGCTAGTGAAATATGTAGGGAGCCTGTAAAACCTTTAAGGCTTAAACCGAAAATGACTGTTAACGAGCTTATCCTTGAAATGTCAAGGTCAGGTTCTTTTGGTGCTGGAAGGCTTGCTCAAGCAGTAAACATTTATGAAAAAATGATTAGGGAGGGTGCAACAATAGTTTTAGGTTTTGCTGGTGCTATGGTTCCAGCTGGAATGAAAAAGGTTGTTATTGAAATGATTAAACGTAAAATGGTTCATGTTATTGTTAGCACAGGAGCAAACCTTGTCCATGATGTTTTAGAGGTTTTTGGTGGAGTCCACTATAAGGGTACACCCTACATTAGTGATAGGCTTCTTTACGAGGCTGGGGTTGACAGGGTTTATGATGTTTTTATTTCTGAGGATGATTTTAAAAACAAGTTTGATAAGCCTCTCATGGAAATTTTTAACGATATTTTAAGGGAGAATGGGGATAAGGTTTTTTCAACAGCAGAATTTATCATGGAGATTGGTAAAAGGATTAGGGATGAAAACTCCATAGTTTATAACGCCTATAAACATGGTGTCCCAATTTTTGTTCCAGCAATCCAAGACTCATGTTTTGGTTTAGCTGTCCAAGAATATGTTGAAAAACATTGTGGTAAACGTATAGTTGTTGATGCGTTTAAGGGTGTTATAGACTTTCTTAACCTTGTTGGAAGGGCTGAAAAGCTTGGAGCCCTACTCGTTGGTGGAGGTGTACCCAAAAACTATGCTTTTCAAGCTGCATTTAAGCTTGGTAAACCCTACGAGTATGTAATCCAAATAACCATGGATAGACCTGAACCTGGAGGTTTGTCCGGTGCAACCTTAGAGGAGGCTGTTTCATGGGGGAAGGTTGGCGGGGAGGCTCATAGAGTTCAGGTTATATGTGATGCAACTA
>QMXD01000010.1 GCA_003661965.1 Candidatus Hecatellales archaeon | reverse complement strand
TAATTTTGTTTGCTATTTTTAAGCCGTCAAGGTTTCTTTCAACCGTAAAATAGTCTTTTAGGCTGTCTAAGATTAGGGTTGAAGATTTGTCTGTTCCACGTTCAAGCTTAAAATAGAATTTTCCATCTTGGTCAACCCAAAATTCTCGGTTTACAATTTCTGCAAGCCTTTTTATTGCATCAAAAACAGCCTCATAGTCAACTGTAAAATCAACATAGTCCGTATAGAAGCTTACAAGCCAATCATGAAGCTCTGGTGTAACATCTTTATCTGTTGTCTTAAAAATTTGCTCTTACCTTTATTGCTGAAACAGTTAAACTTTCCAAACTGTAGGGAAGCTGACTTGGTGTTATACCGCTTATTAGAACGTTATCTACTGAATCTAAAATGTCAAAAGTTAAGGTTTGACCGTTTAAGACTGTTGTTGCATTAAATCTGAAAAAGTTAACTAGGTTTGTCGGTTGGATAAGCTCTGAAACTATGTTACCGTTATCAGGTTGAATAAAAATCTTAAATGCATGGTTTCCACTTATCTCGGTCCATGTAGAACCATTATCATCTGAAACCCAACATGTTCCCGATGTTCCAGCAGACCAATAAGCAATATCACCAGAAGTAACTCTAACAACTAGATAGTAGGTTTCATTTTTGTTTACATGGGTAGGAGAAGAGAAGATAAACTCGTACCAACCACCAGATGTAACTGTTTTTGATGCTGAACATAAGTCTGAACCTGTAAGGCTTGAACGAATAGAAACAGTAACTGTTGAAGCCCCATCTGATTGAAGGTAAAGTTGAACTTTTGTTATCCATCCATCATAATTTTGAATTGTAAAATCGTCTGCTCTCCATCTTGAACCAGATATATCGTTACCATAGCTTGTGTCTGTTTGTTGACTATCTAATAGTGGTGTTGGATCCAAAACAATTTTTGCATCTTCACCTGAACCCTCAATTTTTGTTCTTGTTAAACTATCATTTGAAAAGTCTGTGTCTGAAGTTTGAAACCATTTATGCCAAACAGGGATAGGCTCCTCAATCTCTCCAACCGTTAAACCTGTATCTGTAAGCAGGTTTTCAAGGATTGTTTTAACTTTTGTTTCAACATAGGTTGTTTGTCCTGTAAGCTTCCTGAAAAGCTTTTGGGAAAGGTCTCTTCCCCAAACCGTTAAACTTAAACCATCCTCACCAAGACAAGCTGTCTTCTTTTCAATTAATCCACTAAAAATTTTAAGGTTGTTTCGGTAAATGTCAACTCTATCCCCAATATTCACCTTTTCAATTGAAGGTAAAACAACCTCAAACTCTTCTGGAGCCTTAACATTTCTAACAATTTGAAGCCTAACAAAAGGATATTCCACATTTCCAATTTTAACTTTGTAGTTAACCATTTTAGAGTCCACCTGTGACAGCAGCAACTTTTGAGGCTATTTTTGTTGAAAGTCTTTCAACATCAACATTACTGTAGATGTGGTTTTCATTGTAGATGTTTATTGGTCTGCTAGCCTTCAAAACCTCGATTTCATGTCTGTAGGTTTTTATGGCTGGATGTTCCTCACCCCAACCAAAAACCTTCTTGGTTAAGGCTATATTACGCTCATAGCTTGCAATAACCTCTTCAACACTCCCATAACCACCATAACCTTTAACAACCCCAGTTGGAGTTACAACTGAAACCCCACGAAAACCTGCTATTTCACCAGCCAAGGTTGAGGCTGCTTTTTTTGAAACCTCCATTGAGGCTAAAATTTTTCCTGTTAAGGCTTCAATCTGGTTTGATGCTTTTTCCCATAGGAGAACTGTCTGGTTTAAGCCTTCTAGGGTTGTTTTTTTAAGCCTATCCATAAGCTCAGGAAAAATTGAGCCTCCAACAAGGGTTTTATAAAGCCACTCTGAAACCCTAACAATCCTACCTATACTGTTTTCCCAAAACATGTTAACCTTTTCACTAAGCCAACCAAAACCTCCAACAATAGCATCTAAAACAGGTTTAATGTAGGATTCGTAGATTCCCCTAAACCACTCCAGAAAAGCTTGAGTTTTTTCCCTTATCCCACCCCAATTGTTTATCCATGCAACAGAAAAGGCTGTTACGGCTGTTGTTACGGCTAAAAGGGTCCAACCTATCGGACCCATAGAAACCATAAGCCCCTTAAAAGCCAAACCCATACCTTGAATGGCAGGAATAGCTTTAGCAACAGTTGTTAAACTTAGCTTGTCTAAGGTTGTTGTAAGAATTGGGACTGTTGAAAGAGCCATTTGAATATAGGTTTTTTGAATTTCATCTTGAGCATCCTCAAGTTGTAGTGTGTATTGTTGGAGTCTTAGTTGTGCTGCTTCAAGCTGTTTTTGGACACGAACATATTCTTCTGTTCCTGTTTTACCTTCAGCAACTAGCTTATTAAGTCTTTGTTGAAGCCTAATCACGGTTGCTTGAGCAGATTGACGTGAAGCCTCCAAACTCATAAGCCTAGCCTGAACAGCACCTAAACGGTCATATGCATTATAAAGGTTCATAGCTGAGCTTGCTACGTTAGCTATACCTACCATTGTCCCCCTAAATGTTTGACGTAGGTTTCTGTTTGCCTGTTCAGCTTGACGTTCAAACTGTTGAACGTTTCTTCTAGCCTGCTCTAAACCCTGCCTAGTCTTATCTATAGCCTCTAAAACAACAGCAACCTTTGTCTCACTTACACTCATATCCCTTCTCACCTTTAAGAGTCAGAAGTAAAAATTCTGTTGTAGGGTTTACAACTCTAAAACAAATAGTTTTTTAGTTAAACAACTAAGCCTAACATTCTTCTTTTTTGTTTTATCTGGTTTGAAAGATGCTAGCTTTTTAAGTCTAACTCAAAAGTTTCCTTAAAAATTTTTAGGCAGGCTAGGTCTAGGATTAGGGTTTCTGGTGGTCTATCCAAGATTTTGGATGGTAGTTGCCCATACTCCTTAGCCAAAACTCCAGCTGTCAAGAGTAGATTGGATGCTATCTGGTTTGGCTGGTAGCCGAAAAAACGTTAACTCTCCAACTATAGCCTGAAAAATTTCGATTTTATCTTCTTCAAGCATCTCCTCAAACTTTAGGTCAACATCTATTTTAGGCTCTAAAAGGTATTCTTTGAAAAGCTCATGGTATAGGTTTTCTGTTTTTTCTGCAAGCTCAACAAGGTCTAGGGTTTCAGGTTTTTCAAGCCCAAGCTTTTTAACGGTTTTTAGGAAGGGGATTGTGCTTGTTAAAACTTTAACCTTTACGTTTAACCCGTTTCTGGTTACAAAGGTTTTTACTAGACGCTTCCTATACTCTTCTAGGCTAACAATTTTTCCAGCCAAAAATTTTTTCCCTCCTCTAGTAGCTTGAAACTTGGTTTTTAAGTTTTAATGCAACCTCGTAGCCGGTTGAAGGCTCATAGAAGGCTTGTAGTGGGGCTGTAACCCTTAAAGGTTCACGTTTGTCTAGGTGGGGTGCGACATCGCTTGTATAAACTATTCTTGGAAGGTTAACCTCAAACTCGTAGTCTCCATAGGCAAACTTTAGGTTTAAAGAAAACTCTTCACCAGCCAAAAACCTGTCATATTCTGATGTGTCTTCAAAAACAAGTTCAAGTTCACATTCAACAGTTCTACCACGAACAAGAATTCTTTGCGGATATTTGCTTCCAAAACCGTATAGGTCATCTGTCGGAATGTTGTTGTTTATTCTAAGCCTAAAAGCTTTAAGACAGCCACTTTTATCTTCTCCAGCAAGGGTTAGGGTGCCATCCTTAAAAACAAAGGGTGTAAGTGTTGAAATTGTTGGTGTATAGCTTCCAAGATCCTTCTCCTCTTTTGAGGCTAAAATTTCTAGGGAGCCTGTTACAACATCTAGGGCTGACTCGATTTCAAGCCTGTTAACAAGACAGCCAACAATCCTTCTTTGAATACCCTCACTAACAACAATCAAAGTAAAGCTTTTAATCGTGTCTGAGGGTTTAAAGGTGTGGGTGTAGGGTCCCTCCCCAGATGTTTCAACAGAGCCTAAAGCCCACTTAAAAAACTCTCCACAGTTTTCAGGTTCAACAACAAAGTCTATTGAGCCTGTAACTGAAGCCTTACCCTCAACATATTTTTGGATAGCCCTACCATAAACAGTTTCAACTGGTGTTATCCCCCTATCAAAAACAAGTTTTTCTCTTAGGATATCTATGTATCTTGTTGGTGTTGCTGAAACTCCGTAGGCTGATTCTTCACCTACACCTATAAATCTAGCCAAACCTTCTCACCCCCAAAAAATGTTATGTTTCAAGAAATTCACCTTCAACCTCTTTTGCCAAACTAAAAAGGTTTTCAACCCTTCTTTTTTCAACAAAGGCTTTTACAGCCTTCCTAATATCCTCTTGGATAGAAGCTGTTAAAGGTAGTTTTAGGGAGGATTTTTCAACCGTTTCGTTAACCGTATAGCTAAAACTAACAATAACGTTTTTAGGGTTTTCAGAATCCAGCTCAACAAACTCTATCTTTATCGTATTTTTCACCTCCAAAAAGTTTAGGTTTTAAGTTTAAACGCTCTAAAAAGTATTCTTACACCAGCAACCGTATAGGTTCCCATAACCATAGATTCACTTTCAACACCTAAAAGGTAGGATTCGTCAACAAGCCCATCCAAGGTTGGGTTTTGGCTTAAAACCTCATCAATTTTTTCTGTTAAACCCATAACAGACTTTTCAGCTAAATCTTCAACCGTAGATTGGTCTGCAACAAAAATTTCAAGGTTAACCTCATACCTTCTCCTTTTTACCGTTTGAATTGTTATTGTACATCCAACCCACCTAACAGAAATAAAAGGGTAAACATCAATTTTGGCTGGAAAACCAAAATAGTAACGTTTAATTTTTTCAGGTTCAGAAAGGTCTGGGTTTGACTTAAGAATCTCAATAACCTTTTCAACAATCTCCCTATACACCAAAAATTCACCTCCCAAAAACCATCCTTAAAAGAAGCTCTCTAAGCTTAGGGTGGACAGCCTCACCAGTCCTCCTAACAAAAAACCTTCCAGAAAAACCTGGATGGCTGACAGTTTTAGCAAAAACGTTTTTACCGTCAACTTTAAATTTTAGGGTTTTAGCTTTTCTAGGCTGAATTTTATGTGGTTTAACACCCATCTCAACAAAGGAGGCATAGGGGGCTGTGGGTGAAACCCTTACAAAACCTGGAAACCTAAAAACCTTTATGCTTGCTTGAAGCCTCCCAGTTTTTCTTGGAGTCCTCCTACGCATCTCCTCAACAACAATTTTTGAGGCTTTTTCAAGATATTCACCGTAAAGTTTTTTCCTTTCTCCTTAAGCCTCCCCATAAGCCTATAGAAATCCTCTGTTTTAACATCCACGGTTAAAGCCAAAAAGTTCACCCTAACCAGTTTTTGTAAAACCTATGTGGAGGTAGGTTTCACGAATATAGGCTTCTAAAGCTTTTTCAGCCCTTCCACGGAAAACGTTAGACTCGTTTGGTGGTGCTTGGTCTTCTCTAAATAGGGCTGCAGCCAAATCTGCACTAATTTCAGCTATTATTTCTGGTGGGTTTTCAAGAGGAACTTTTGTGTAGCGTTTAAGCCTATTATCTATTAGGCTGTCTGCAGCCCTAATCTTATCCTCCAAAACTTGGTCGTATTCTGTGTTTGTTTCAGGTATTCCAGGTCTTTCTTTAACCATTTGGATGGTTGAATAACCCAAAAATTTTTCACCCCAAACCTATTTTTTATCGTTTTTTCCTAGGAAAACTGCAAACATCCGAATTTTACCATCATAATAACGGAAAGAAATTAGGTCACATTTTTTTAGAAGTTCAGCCTTCTTTTTAGGGTCTTTATCCTCAACAAGAATAAGCTTCAAAAAGAAACCTCCAAAAAAATGGGTTTAGGGTTTTGGTGGAACAGGTGGAGAATACTCAACCCTTTTAGAGGCTTCAACTGGAGGTTTTTTAAGCCTATCTAGGCTTGTTTTATGGTAGTTTGGGCATGATGGGTTAACACACCAGTATAGGGTTTGAAGGTTTTCTGGGTTTTTGTATTTTTCAAGTTTCCAGCCGCAAAGTTTACAGTGTTCTAGACAGTCGCAGATAACCTTGTAGGGTGGCTCAACAACAACCCATCTACGTCCACAAACCTCACATTTAACAATCTGCAAGGCTAAACCTCTCTTTAGACGGCTGTAACCTTACAGATAGCCTCAGCCCAAATCAAAGTATAATCATACCTCATCGAGACAACAGCTCCAACAAGCCCTTCCAACGGGTCGTCATAGTTTTCTATTTCTAGGTCTTGCCATATACCTAAAGCATAAGCATTGTTTGTGTCTAAAACATACATGTAGCCTTTGTTTGCTTTTGGTGTTGAATATACTGGTATACCTAAAATTTGTCCTATTTGACCTGTTTTTCTAAACTCTCCTGTTGGGTCTAGCTGGTAGGCTGTAGTAAACTGGTTTAGCTGGAGAAGTTTTGCCTCCTCCTGTGGATGGATAACTATTGCGTTTGGTGTAAATCCTGCTGAACGTATTTCTCCTATGGCTTGAACAAGCCTATCCCAGTTTGTTGTTCCTGTTTCAACGGTTAAACCTGCATTCTCATCTATAGCATCAATTATTTCTTCTGTCATATGCCAACCCATGGCTTCTCCAGCTCTTTTAAGGTTTGCCTCTATAACATCAAACTGGCTGTCTTTAACCATAGCCTTTGAAACAGCAATGTTTACCTTATGGTAGCCACAGTTTCCTGTACAGTCTAAGGTGTAGCTGTCAAACTCTATAGCCTCCATCGGAGTCTTATCTATCTCGCTAACATGGTAAACGTTAAAAGCGTTTGGAGAAATCTTAGGATACTTTTTAAGCGGAGCATCCATATAGTGAACCAAACATATTCTTCTACCCACCGATGGGTCTCCAAACTTTGCACCCTCATTTATAAGCTCATGAACCTTTACAGGAACTATAGTTTGGTCTGTGAGAGCAACCTCCTTAAGAGAAAACTCCCTTAAAGGTTTACCAAGCTTCTCCTCAATCCTTTTAATCTCCTGAAAACTATACATTTTCCCACCTCCAACCCTAAATTAAACCTACAAGAATCTCGTCACCATCGGTTGAAGCTGACTGTAAAGCTCTACCAAGAATCTTCTGCTCATCTCCAGCTGTTGGTGTTTCAGGGTAGGCTTCAACCTTCCCATCAGCAGAAGAAACCACAAGTGAACCTGCTGAAACAGCTCCAGCAGCCCTAACCTTAACAACAGCCGTAAAAACCGTTGCTACCGGAACGTTTTCACCTGTTGATGCTGATTTTAAGGCTACACCAACCACATCAACCCTACCAGAAGAATCTGTCCTAGAAACCTCTAGGTCTCCACTAAGATAGACAACATCCCCTTTTGCTAGGCTTGTTGCAGCCTTAAAAAAGGCTAAAACAGAACCTGAAACAATTAAACCTTCCTCGCTAGGCCATTTATCTGTAGCCACCTGTTTTCACCCCCAAATTTTTTTGTTTGCCACCAGAACGGTGACTGTAAAAAAGGGGAAAAGGTTAAGGAAATGGGAAATCGGGGAATCTTGTGGGTTAAAACTCTTTAGGGTTAAGAAGCATGTTTAGCCTTTCTTCTTCCCCTTTTTTCCTATAAACAACCTTAAAAGTTAGGTTTGATTTTTCGATAAAAAAGTAGAATGCTAATGGTGTCATGTAGAAGATGTGCCATGGAATATCATTTTCCTCATCAAACTTCATTTTTTGCATGTGTCCAAAGGTTGGGTGTGGTTTAAACCTTGCATAGTTTGGAAGGGATTTTTCAAAACTTTTTACTGTTTCTTTTGAGGCTTCATGGATAACTATGAAGTCTATATCAGAACCCTTCCTGAAAACGTTTTTAACATAGGAGCCAAAAACTAGGATTGCCAAAAGGCTATCTCCAAAATGTTCTCTACAAAGTTTAACAAACCTTTGAACAGAGTTTTCAAATTTTTGTTTTAATTCTACTTGGAGGGTTTGATATGTTAAAGCCATCTCACTATTTGTATCTTCAAACGAAAATATATACTTTTTGAAGATAAGTGACATATTATATATATTTTTATGGAAATATTGTCAAAAACGTAAATAAATAAACTAAAACCTCCTCTTTAAAACACCCCTCCTCAAATCAAAATCCACAACATCCTTTAAAGGTATCTCCCTAAGCTTAAACCTTAAAACAAGGTTTTTTCCTCTTGGCTAAGCCTATCCAATGGGTTACCGTCGGAAACCCTACCATAAACACCAGAACCACCCATAGACTCAAACCTAGCAATTTTTTGTTTTAGAAGCATATTCTCCTTTTTAAGCTCATCAACCTCAGCAACAAGCCTTTTCAACTGCTCATCAAGGTTTTGGCTTTTATCTTTTTCATGGCTTTCCACAATCCTCTCCAAAATCATCCTCTCCCAAACCTTAACATAGGCTTCAGGTATTCCAGGTTCAACCTCACCATAAAGAAGGCTTAACTCGTCAAACCTTAAACCTAAAGGTTTTACTCCCCCACCAAAAGGTTCAGCCTCACGGTATCTTCCAGCAACACTAACGTTTTTAATCTCACCTTTTTTATAAGCTCCCAAACAGCCTCATCCTCAACATAACCAACATACTCAATACCCTTCCCAACCACATACTCAGCATCAACAACCCATCCAACCTGAGGTTTAACCTGACCCGGAACAACAACCCTATCATAAACATGGTTTATGTAGATGGGTTTGTCAGCTAGGGTTCTTGCAGCCTTAACAAGCTCCTCCTCAACATAACAGTTTCCGTTTAGGCTACATTTTGGAGTTAAAGCTAAACCTTTAATCCTCCTCTCCAAACCAAACCATTCGATTGGGCTTATCCACTCAAAACTTTCTTCAAGCTTATGTTTTTGGCTGCTAAAACTTTTTGTGTCATCAAACCCATACTTTTTAAGCCAAGCATAATAGAGTTTTTCACCCTTTTCAACCCCATATCTGCTAATAAAATCCCAGTAAATTTTTTCAAACTCTGGATGTCTCGGCAAAGATTTTTCACCTCCCCTCATTAAAAGGTGTTTCTGGTAGGGGTTGAAGCCCCATATCTCTTCTAAGCTCGTTTTCAATGTCTCTACGTGTTGTATCGGTTATCTGGATTTTTGAGTCAAGTAAGCCTATCCATTTTCTAACCTTATCCTCAAACTTTTCAACCTCAAGTGCACCCCAAACAAGACGTGGAACCTCATCTAAGCCTTCCTGCCTAACCAAGGGTCTAAAAATTTCAGCCTCAATTATCCTTTTAAATTTTCTTTGTTTCATCCTAATTTTTCTGTCAAAGGCTTGTAGCATTGCTGTTGCTGAAGCGTCACTTACACGAACATCCCCACGGAAAAGAAAGGTTATTGGACATTCAAGCCCAGCCATAATCCCATTCATCAAATGGTTAAAAAAGTATTCAAATCTGCTTCTTGGGTCTATCTGGATTACCTCAGCTGAAATTTTTGTGTTTCCTGTTGTTGCTATAACATAGTCTTCGTCAGGCTGGATTGTTGAAAGCTGGTTTTTTACAGCTAAAAAAGTGTCTTTTGATGCGTTTTCAAGCATCCAAGCAATTTTTGGTGCAGCATAACGTTTAATTATTTTTCCCATATCCTCCTCAGCCTCCAAAATTGTTTGAAGGTATCTTTCGATAGGTTTAACCATACCAACACCGTAAAGGCTGTTGTGGGGACGATTCCAAGTTAAATGAATTATTTTTTCAGGAGACCATGAGGCAACAACCCTACCATTTATAACTTGAACATAACGTTCAACCTTTGGAAGGTATAGGCTTGGGTTTTCAGGAGCCCTTCTTAAAACTATGCTTTGCTCCATGGTTAAAGGGTCAAGATAGTTTAGGCTTACAAGCCTCCCATCCTCATAAACCTTCTCAATCCAAGCGTTTCCACAAATTGCACAGTCTAAAATTGCATCCATAAGTAAACCGTCTAGGTTAACCTCCTCAGCAAAACTGTCAACAAGATTTTTAGCCTCAACGTTAGAAGCAACGGTATGGTATCCTGGACCAACAATCATTTCAACTGTTGAGTCTACAGCAGCTGTAACTAAGCCAACATTCTCATATCTTTCAAAACATAAACGGAAGCTGAATGGTGCTTTTTGCCCCTACCCTAAACCGAGGGAACACCTGCAACAAAACCTAAAGGTTTAGCTTCAGCAAAAACCCTAGACCTACCGTTTAAAAAGTTTTTTAGCTTTTTAAGTAGGCTAACCAAAAAATCACCCCTAAAACCTACTCTATCCAGCTAACAACAAAACAGGAAGGAAAAGAACGTGTGCAGGTTGGGTGAAAAAATAAAAGGGTTAGATTGTTTTAATCGTATAGCTTGTTTTCCCAATCCCAAATTTTTCAGCTGTTTTTAGGTGGAGCCATGGGTCTACATCGTTTACCTCTTTAAGGTTTTTTGTTTTTGTTAGGTTTTTTTCAACATCTTTAAATGAGGCTGTATCTATGGCGACAGGGTCTTCAGAAACATATATTCCTGAGTCTTCAGCAACAAGTTTTGCTGGTTCTGAGACACAATCACAATGTTTTGTTATTTTTTCAGCAACGTTAACATAGAGGATTGGTTTTTTGTTTAAAGCCTTAAGGATTACCGCTGCACATTCTCCAAGCCTAACATTAAACTCTTCAACAAGTTTTTCTGAAACCTCCATAACCTGGTTTGGACATTTTATTGTGCAAACCTTACATCCAATACATTTTTCAAGGTCTATTTTTGGTTTCCCAGAAACTATTGTGATTGCTTTACCTGGACAGCTTTTTGCACATATACCACATCCAACACATCTTTCAGGATGGGCTATGATAGGCTCTATAACCTTATGCATATACCGTTTAAAGCTTCTTGAGGCAAAACCCATACCAACGTTTTTTATTGCACCAGCAAAACCTGTTAGGTCATGTCCTTTAACATGGCTTAAAACAATTATCCCCTCAGCCTCATAAAGGGCTCTACCCATAGAAGCATCTTTAACCTCAACCTCTCCAGACTCTATTTTTATGGTTTCTTCACCATAAAGACCATCAGCAATAATTATTGGTGCACCGACGGTTGCAGGTGAAAAACCGTTTTCGGTTGCGGTTTTTAGGTAGCCTAAACCTGTAAGTCTTGAGCCTATGTATAGGGTTGTTGTGTCTGTTAGGAAAGGTTTACAGTTAAACTCCTGCAAAATTTTTACTAGGGCTGCTGCATAGGATGGGTGGAGATGGGTTCTGTTTCCTCTTTCACCCATGTGGAGTTTTATGGCTACGGTTTTATCTTTAAAGGCTTCTAGGTTAAAGTTTTCAAAAGCTTTTTTTAGAGCCTTATAGGGGCTGATAGCTTCCTCAGGTGAAACATGAACAACCAAACTCAAGTTTTTACACCGAAAGACCTTCTAAACTAAACTTAAACAAAAACCTCTTCTATAAGTTTTAAGGTAAACTTGGTTTTTTCATTCCACCTATAAGGATTCCACCAGAACTTTTTAGGCTTGCTGTGTAAGCCAAAACTAAAGCCCAAAACTGGTCGTCGTGGCTTCCCTCCGGATGGCTAAAAATGTAGTGTCCATCCTTTGTAACCTCATATTTTTCGATGTTTAACTCGTTTATGAGGTTTCTATCGTAGGGTATCCTTATTTTTCCGTTTAACATTGCTTGTTTAAACGGTATCGCCATAGCCTCCTTACTTTGTCTTGTAAAGTTTACACCAAAAACGTTTGGTATCCCTATCCTTTGCATCTCCTCAACAATATATTCACCAACACCTGTAACGTCACAGTAGACAGCATAAACATCCCTAAAGTTTTCACATAGGGTTTTTATGTAGCCTATCACCGAAGAGTAGGGTGTTTCAAGCTGAAAACGGTGAAGATGAACAAGTCTTAGGGTTTCATCCTCCCTTTTATCAAAAACAGCCACAACACTATAGTCTTGTTTTTTTCCAAAGTCACATCCAACATAAAAGTTTCCTTTAGGTTTTGCTTCTAACGGATAATAGTCCCATCCACCATCCAAAGGTTTTGAATCCACACATTTAGCGATTAGGTCGCTTGGAAGAAAAACATCAGAAGCCTCAACAAACTCACAAAGATATTCACGTTTAAAAAGTTCTGGTGGAAGTGTTGTTTTAGCCTCCTCAACAACCTCCCTTTTTGCTATCCCAGCCTTAACAGCATCCACCCAACCTACAACATGCTGACTAAAAACATTACTATGACAAATCTTGTAGAAGAATCCTTTTTTAGACCATGGTGTGCTTGAAACTATAAGCCAACCATCTGTTGAGGTTAACATTGGATATAGGGTTCCATAAAAAATTGTTTCTGGGTCTTGAAAAAAGTCAGCCTCATCAACAAGAATCATGTGGGCTGTGTAACCTCTAAGGGTTTCTGGGTTTGCAGGTAAAGCAACAATCCTACTATCCCCCCAAAAATAGATTGTTGTTCTTAAAACCCTACAAACAACCATCCCCCTAGCATCCTCAGGCATCCTACCAATCAAACCAGCAACAATGTCCCTCAAATTTACCGATTGACGAAGACTAGGAGAAACTATCAAGGTTGTTGTGTTAGGGTGAAAAACAGCAAACCATAAAGCCTTAACAGCCAAAGTTGTAGATTTCCCACTTTGCCTACACCACCTAATAACCACACGTTTAGAATTATCTCTTAAAAGCCTAGCCTGATAATCTGTAGGATTAAAACCCAAAAGCCACCTAGCAAAAAACACAGGATCATTTTTTGCTTTTATCCAAGCCTCCTCTAGACTTAGACCCATAAGCCTTCAAACCCTCCTCAACAAGAAACTCAATAAACCTGCTACGTGGAATACAACCCCTAACCTCATCAATAGCCCCAACCAAAACCCTAGACAAAGTTACCGTTATAGAAAATCTTTTTCTCTTTTTCAACCTCAAAACCCAAAAGAGTTAAAGTTAAATGAGACAGTGGTCTTTCTTGCATAGGGAGAACCGTTATAGGAGTAGGAAATGCGTCTAGTGACTTTTGAAGAATATTTAGAATACGTTAAAAACCATAAAGAGGTAACTATTGAAGACACAACAATACAAATAGGTAAAAAATACGATGTAAAAGACTATCAGCCTAAAAAATTTACCCTAGAAACAACAACCGTTTGGAGTTTTCCTGAACGTGGAGATTGGGCAACACATAAAGGCGATTACAGAGGAAATTGGGCTCCACAGGTAGCTAGAAACCTTATAATTCGTTATAGCAAACCTGAAGAGCTTGTTTTAGACCAGATGTGTGGTGGTGGAACAACATTAGTTGAGTGTAAACTTCTTAGTAGAAATGCTATTGGGGTGGACATTAACTATGATGCATGTATTCTAACACTTGATAGACTAAATTTTAAGTATAATCCACTCGACCCAAACTGGAAAGAGCCTGATATTAAAGTATATCACGGAGATGCTAGAAACCTAGACCTCATAAAGGATGAATCAATAGACCTAATCGCTACACATCCACCTTACGCAAATATAATCCCATATTCAAAAAGTAAAAGAATTGAAGGTGACCTATCCAAGGTTTATAGTTTAGATGAATATCTTCAAGGGATGCATAAAATAGCGGAGGAAAGTTTTCGTGTTCTTAAACCTGGAAGATTTTGTTGTATCCTTATAGGTGACACTAGAAAGCATAGACACTATGTTCCTATAGCCTTTAGAGTAATGCAACAATTTTTAGATGTAGGCTTCATTCTTAGGGAGGATATTATAAAGTGTCAGTGGAACGTTAAAAAAAGTGAGGAAACATGGGTTGGACTTGCAAAAACGGCTGAAGAGTGTTGGGTTGAAAAACCTGAAGGCAAAAAATACTGGACAGACTTTCTACTAATCTATCATGAACATCTTTTTGTTTTTAGGAAACCTAAAAAAGATGAAAACTTAAAGAACTATAAGTTAAGTGTAAAATGGTGGTAGTTAGGCTAGTTTCCTTCTAGGCTGAATATCTAAATTAGCCCTTAATAAAGCCTCTACCGGATGAACCCCTCCAACTATATCACATAACACTGAAACTGCTAACTGGCTACCCTTTCTTCCCTCAGGAACCTTAACACCAACCTTCTCACAGATTTTATCCAGCAATTCCTGTCTTTTAGCAGGTCTTCCTGTAAAATTAATATCCTCCTGCTCAAGAATCCACTTTAAAGTATACAAAATATACTCAAGGTCATAACCAGGCAAACCATTAACCTCACTCTTATATTTCCTAACCACCTTGTCTACAGGTTTGCTATTCCAAACCTCAATAATTGCACTAAACAGTTTTAATGCTTTCTCTCTATCTGCACATAGCTTACCGTAAAAGTCAATAGCAAAATGGGCGTGTTTAGGTGTAAGAAAACGTAATGGTTTTAATGAAAAAACGACTTTAACCTTAAAATCCTGAGGAGACTTTTTGTTTTCGGTTTTAATAACACACCAACCGTTAGGTAGAGTTACAACATCCTTAATAACCTTACCACGAAACCTCTCACCAATCTTAAGTTGCAAACCTAATAAAACCCCTATGTTTAGATATTTTAATGTCAGATCTGCTATAAATAGCTGACACTAAATGTGTAATGCGCTGCATTGCACTGTCATGCACTCTCTAAGACTAGTTTTTTAGTCTTTCCATCATTGTGTCTTTTACAAGTTTGGCTTCACCACGTTTAAGTCTACTCCTCCTAGAGATAGCTAAAGCCTCAACAGAGTCCTCAAGCATTTCAAGCAAAACAGCCTTAACAGAAACAGCCTGTTTAAGCTTGGTAAGGTTTTCAGCCTTATCTATCTCCCTATCAACCCTCCTAATGTCGATAACGGTTTTGGCTATCTCCTCAACAAGCAAATCGTCGTAGGCAGGGTTATAGGTTTCAGTCTTTTTTAAAGCCTCAACAAGCATACCCCTAATCCTTTTAAAGTCTGGATGTTTTTCAGAAGCCCTTGGAAGCTTAAACAGTCTACTTTTCTCCCTTCCCCTTCTATCACTAAAATACCAGCCTACAATCAAGCCAACAGCAACACCCAAATTCTCTGTGTTTGGAACACGTAAAACCAAAAGTATAACGTAGCCTAAGGAAACCGTTAAAGCCACCAAACCCTTCCAATCCTTCTCCTCAACCAAAAACGATTTCGTACGGAGTTGAGGAATTTTTCCGGTTTTAACATAGACATACACCAGCTTATAGGGTTGGGAAGTCTTCTCTATTCTTAGAGGTTTTTTCTTGGATGGTTTACGTGTTAAAATTCTGATTTTTCTAATACATCCGATGGGAATACTTAAAACACGAAAACCAAGAACAGGTGAAGATTCAACAACAAGGATTAAATAGTCTTTTTTAACACCATAAACTCTCCCAATAGCCTTAACAGGTGTTTCAAAACCACGTTCAACATCCTTCTCAGACGCATCCCTAATCTCACATGCATCAATCCATCTAACCTCAACATAATGGTCAGGGTTAAGCTTCCCCAAAACCTTTAAAACTTCTTGAGGTGGATAATACTGTCCCATGTTTAACAACCCTCAACCCAACATAACGTTTAAAATCGGTAACTCCAACAAGCTTAGGCAAAATTAGGTAGCTACTATAAACAGCTGCATGTCTACTGTTAACCTTAAAGTAAAGCGGAAAAGCTTGAGCATTATAACGCATACAAAGAATATCCATAAACTGTTTTTGGATTTGGATACAGTATTCTCCAAGGTTTTGGATGCTTTTAGGTTTACCAGCCTCAACATCCAAATAAAAATCTTGAAGATAATGTTTTCTCAGGTCAACATTACTCATCCTTCTAAAATTGTAGATTAAACCGTCGGTAATAGAAACGATTAAACCATGTCTTATAGGATACCTCATAAAAAACTTTTTTATTTGGGGTGTAGGAACACCAAAAGCATCAAAATCAACATAGGTTATCTGCTCATCCGGGTTAAGCTTCTCCTCAAGCCACTCCAAATTATCCATGTTTACAAGAACAATCCTACCATCAAACTCAGCCATATTCCTCTTCAAAACCTCAAAATACTTCTTGTTTTTTTCAACACAAACAATTTTTTCACAGCCATGTTTAGCATAAAGCCAAGCCAAATAACCCTTCCCAGCAAAAAGGTCTAAAACAACCTTTTGAGGAAACATCCTATAAACCTGAAGCCTTAAATCAACCTTATCCCTATCAGCCTCAACAGAAAGAGGACCACCCAAACCCTCATAGGCTGGACCCTGAAAAAGTTTTTTAGGTAAACTCCAACGGGTTTTCAAAAAGAAACCCACCAATCTAGGCTAGATTTAAATTTTAAACAACAGTTTTAACCAAAACAAACCTATTATAAAACAGAAAAATGACCCAAAAAACCCTCCTAGAAGAAGAGTTAACCTATAAAACACGTCCAAGAAAATCTAGGTTTATACGTTTATTCAATAAAACTCCAAAAGGAATAGTTTGCCCAAACTTTGGCTTTTAGCTTGGGCTGACGGATGCCCCTACCAATGCACCTACTGTTATCTTCAGGGGACGTTTAAGGGTAAAACAGAGCCTACAGTTTTTTCAAACCTTGATAAGCTTTTTAGGGAGGTTGAGGTTTGGCTTAAAAATCCAAACCCAAAAATTCTTAATACAGGTGAACTTTCAGACAGTTTAGCTATAACAAGAAAGGTGATTGTTAAGCTTATTGAAAGGTTTGCTAAACAGGAAAAACATAAGCTTTTAATAGTGACAAAGTCTGATAGGGTGGATGAAATTTTAGGGTTAAACCATAATAGGCAGACTATTGTAAGCTTCAGCCTAAACCCTGAAAAGGTGGCGGAAAAATTTGAGGTTGGAGCACCACCAACAAGCAAACGTTTAGAGGCTATTGAAAAATGTTTGGATGCAGGATACCCTATCCGTGTTAGGATAGACCCAATGATTCCTGTTGAAGGTTGGGAAGACTTTTACAGGGAATTAGCCCTAGAGGTTAATAGGTTAAAACCTGAAAGGGTAACTCTTGGAAGTTTAAGGTTTTATCCTTTTGTTGAGGCTTTTAGTAGAAGGGATAAAACTGTTTTTAGTTTTAGGTTTGAAAATGTGTGGATAGACGTTTAAGGCTGATAAAACCTTTACGTTTAAAAATGTATAGGTTTATGCTTGAAAACCTAAAGGTTAAACCCATAAGCCTATGCAAAGAAACCGTGGATGTTGTTCAAACCTTAAACCTACCCAAAAAATGTAACTGTGTTTTGTAGGTAGGTTTAAGGCTAGGGTTAAACGGAAGCTGCCTCATCACCACCCAGAAAAAGGGTGGCTCCAGCAGACCTACCCAAACCAAAATTTTTTTGGAAGCCTTTTTTCTGAGAGAAATTATTGTTAAAGGGTTTTACTCAAAGGTTTTGTAAACAAACATGTAAAAGGATGGTGTATTCTAAATTGTTTGTGTTAACATAAAGCCCCTATGGAAAACGTTTTATGGGGAGGTTATATAGGGGGATTAACATGGGGAAAGCAAAAAATTTTAGGTTTGTTTTAGGTTTAAGCCATGTTTTAAGTTTTTTGAGGTTGGGAGGATGGTTAAAAGTGTATTGGGTAAAATCTGTTTTGAATAAGCATAAAAAACGTGATGAATGGTTTTTGGATGATTATTCTGTAAACCCATATTTTGGATGTCCGTTTAACTGTGTCTACTGCTATATTAGAGGAAGCAAATATGGGGCTGATATGGCAAAAACTTTAACAGCAAAAATAAACGCTCCAACAATCCTAGAAAAACAGTTAAGGCTAAAAGCTAAAAAGGGTGAATACGGTATAATTCTTCTTTCCTCCTCAACAGAAGCCTACCCACCAATAGAGGAAAGTTTAGGGTTAACAAGAAAAATACTTAAAACAATTCTAAAAAACCGTTTTCCAACTCACATTTTAACAAAGTCAACCCTAGTTTTAAGAGACCTAGACCTGCTAAGAAAAATAGATGAAAAAGCAGTTTTACCTTGGGATCTAAAACAAAAACTTAGAAGAGGAGTTATAATCTCTTTTTCTATTTCCACCCTAAACAAAAAATTGGCTGAGGTTGTTGAGCCTGGGGCACCCCCACCAAAAGAAAGGTTGGAGGCTATGAAAAAAAATGTGGGGAGGAGGGTTTTTTGGTTGGTGTGGTTTTTATTCCTGTCCTACCCTACATATCCGACTCTGAGAAGGAGTTGGATAGGATGGTTGAAGCTGCTAAGGCTTATGGTGCAAAATTTGTTTTGGTTGGGGCTTTAACACTTTTTGGGGGTAAACAAACAGACTGTAAAACCCTCTACTACAATTTTTTGGAGAAATATTATCCTGAACTTATACCAAAATATAAAAGCCTATACGGAAACTCTTTCCAGCCATCAAAAGAATATCAAAGAAGACTTGAAGAAAAAACAGTAAAAATTTGTGGTAGGTATGGGGTTAACCATAAAATTTTGGCTTAACAGTTAAAAGTTTACACTAAAATTCTTTTAAACCTTAACCTGTAGGGTATGCTGTATCCACAGTTTGGACATAGGGCTTCACCTTGGAAAGCTTCAGACCTACCCTCAAGAAAGTCTTTAAGCTCGGAAGGTTTCCTTAAAAAATTTAGTGAAAACTTTAAACCACAACTTGGACATTCCAATTCTGCTTTAAGCTTTTCAAGGTTTAGGTTTTTTAAGCCTTCAACATCCAACAAAAATTTTTTGTTAAAAGTTTAAACTGGTCTTTAAACCTTTTAGTTTCAACCTTCCTTCTAAACTCTTCCTCCTCAAACCTAATCCTTTCAATCCTTTTTTTAAGACTAAAAATTTTTTCTTCAAGTTCAGCTTTTTCCTTTTCAAAGTTAAACCCATGCTTTCCAAGAAAATAAAACAAAACTTTTACAGCCTCTTCTAAGGCTAAGGTTTTCGGATACTCTAGGAGAGTGAGCTGTTTTTTAAGCCTTTCAAGCTCAAGCCTTTTAGCCTCAATTAGGCTACTCATCATCGGAAACCTTCCTCAGGATAGGTAAGCTTGAAGTTTAGCTAGGGATGGATGTAGATAGGTTGGGTTTTTAAGAACCTCACCCCTCCCAATGTTAAGCAAAGGATAATTGTTTAAAGCAACAAACTCAGCCTTCTCTCTATCATGAAAAGCCTCATAAAAACCTTTTTAAGCTCACGTTTCAAAAGCTTACGGTAAAGGTTTTTATGGCTACCCATAAACCCACCAACAAAAAACTAGTCTCCCAAACTAGTCAAAGTTTTGCAAAAAATCTTGAAAATAGGTTTCCAAGTCCACCTAAACAAAAACGTTTATGTTAACATAAACCATCTTAGACAGTTTCCTCTACCTAACCCAATTTTTCCTGGGGATTAACATATACAAGTAAAATTTTTTGTGGTTTAAACAGGGTTTTAGGAGGCTGATTTATGTGTCACATAAGCAAGTTTCCTATAAGCCTTCAAACTCCTTGAAAGTTTTTTCAAAAATGTTTAAAGCTTCTTCTACATGTTCCCTTTTAATGGTTAGAGGTGGCTGAATCCTTAAAACATTCCCCCACCAACCACCCAAACCAACAAGAAGCCCATTTTTAGCTAAACCTTCCCTAATCTTAACCGTAGCCTCACTGTCAGGCTCCTTACCCCTTTTAGTTTTCACGATTTCAACACCAACCATTAAACCTTTACCCCTAACCTCACCAACAAACTCAAACCTCTCCTCAAACTCCTTCAAACCCTTCAACATTAAACTACCCATCCTCTCAGCATTCTCCCAAAGCCTAAACCTTAAAAGATAGTCTACAGTCGCCTCAGCAGCAGCACACATAACAGGATGAGCACCCCAAGTTGCAAAAAAATCTCCAACCTCAAGAGAATCCCCAACCTCACCACGCGTAAGAACAGCTGAAATAGGCCAACCGTTTCCAAGAGCCTTACCCAAAACAATCATGTCTGGTTTAACGTTATAGGTTTCAGAACCCCAAATTTTTCCGGTCCTACCCAAACCTGTCTGAACCTCATCCAAAACCATAAGGATACCATACCTGTCTAAAACCTTTTTAACCTCCCTAAAATACTCGTTTGGAGGTGTTACAATACCACCAACCCCAAGAATAGGTTCAGCAATATAGGCTGCAACCTCCCTTGTTGTTGCAAAATTTATCAAATCCTCAAGAATTTTTACACATTGAAGGTTGCATGAAGGATACTCATATCCAAGACTACAACGGTAACAGTAGGGTGTTGGAACATGAACAAAACCTAGAAGGTAAGGTCCAACAACATAAGATTTACCGTAGCATCCAGGTGTACTACCAACGGTTTGAGCTGCATAGGTTCTCCCATGGTAGGAGCCATAAAGCGATAATATGTCATGTTTCCTGGTAAACCTTCTTGCTATCTTAACAGAAACCTCTATAGCCTCAGAACCACTTGTACAAAAAACAGACTTACACGAGTCAAATGGGGCTATTTCAGCCAACCTTTTTGCAAGGTTTAACGGTGGAACAGTATAGTATGCATGGGAGGCTATATGGACAAGCCTATCCATCTGCCTCCTAACAGCCTCTTGAACCTTAGGATTTCCATGCCCCATATTTACAGTTGCTATCCCAGCCCAAAAATCAAGATAACGTTTACCCTCCAAATCGTATACGAAAACATCCCTACCCTCAACAATAACCAAAGGAAAAATCCTGCTAAAACTTGTCACCAAATATTGGCTGTATTGGCTAATAAACTCTTTAGTTTTATCCTCCAAAAACAACCACAAAACAATGAAACACCAAAACATAATAAATAAGTTTTGGTTAACCTACAAAAACTATTGGAGAACATTAGCCAAAAAGGGCCGGTGGTCTAGCGGCTATGATACCACCCTTACGAGGTGGTGGTCGCAGGTTCGAATCCTGCCCGGCCCACCAACAAATTTCTTCTGTTTAGGCTTTTTCTGGGCTTTTTTTGGCTATTTGGCCGCTATTTTTTGGTTATTTTTTCTGTTGGGGTTTGAATTTTGCTTCTGTGTTCAAACTATCGTTTATAAGGGTTTCCATCTTCAGATATTCTTGAGTGGGTTTTGGGTTCGTTTTGGCATCCTACTGAAGATAAGGTAATTGGTTGTTTAGCTGATGGTTTGCCTAGGTCTGCATATCAGATAGGTTTGGAGACGGGGATAGAGGCTCAGGCTTTATGGTCTTGTTTGGGTAGATGTTGGAAGAAAGGCCTAGTTTTAAGGTCTGAGAAACCTATAATTGAGAAGGTTAAAGTTTTTAGGGGTCGGACAGGCTTAAAAGAAATTAACAAAACCTACTACCTCTACATATACAACAGCTTCAAAAACCAAAACGAAGTGGTAATTAATGGGGTTAGGTTTGTTAGTTGGGATGAAAAATATCTTGATAAACGTAGACCTAAACCTGAAAATAAGGCTAGGCTAATCCTAAAATTTCTCTCAGAAAACCAGGATAAAGCCTTCTACTCAAAAGAAATCCTAAAACAATAAACCGCTACCTTAACCTAATGCTTAACGAGGAGTTTCTTGTTCCAACAGAAAACCCTAAAGTCTTCAGGGTTAACAATCAGGTTTTTAAAACACCTAACCGTCTAAGCTGAATCGACAAAACATTTGTTAAAAGTTTAAGCTCCTCTAGGCTTTGGTTTATCTCATAGCTGCTTTTTTTAAGCAGCTCAGCTAATCCAGTTAAAGTTTTTGTTAGCTCCTCAAGGTTAACTGTTTTAAATGCTGGTTTTATTCCCAGCTGATGCAAAAACTGGTTTGCTGCTTGAAGCTTTTGTAATTGTCCAGCTGTTAGAAGCGCTATTTTATCCCCATAAATAGGTTATAACCCTTATCTTTTGAGGGTCTTCAAGGTTTTGGCTAACAGATTTTATAGGATAACCTGTCGGCAAAAAAATGTCTGCTACACTAACCCTTCTCCATCTTTTCACAGCTGCTCAGCCATAGGTTAAATGTTGTTTAACCGTTTTTTTGCCTATAGGTTCCCTGCTTAACAAACCTTAAAACCGTTTTCTTAGGCTCAGGTTTATAGCTTTTTATTGCATCCTCAACCAGCCAAACAATAAAACTTGAACGGCTAATATTCCCCCTAACCTCATCAATAGCCTTAAGCAGGTCCATAGGCAACCAAATGGTTACAGCCTTACCTCTCCGCATAAGCCTAAAAACGTAAAACACATATTAAAACCTAACAGGTTCTAATAGGAAAAAGGCTTATTTCCTTTTTCTGAAGAGTTTTTTGTTTTCCCAGTCTGTTACGTATTCAAATCCAGCTTCCAACAGTTTAACAGCCTCCTCTAGGCTGGCTGCAACCTTCACGATATAGTCTTCCTCCTTCCAGTCAACCATATGTGTGTAGACCAATGTATTGTTAATGTTTTTATGTCCCAGCAGCTCCTTAACATAAAGAATATCTTTTGTTTTATGGTATTCCATGGTTGCTTTCCAATGCCTAAAACTATACCAGCTAATCTTTAAAATTCTTGGGTTTCCAAGTTTCTCAGCTATCCTCTTCCTCCATTTTCTAAATCTGCTGCTTAACCCATCAACAGTTCCATTCCAAATCCTATCCTCTAACCCCAAGTTTTTCCTGCTAATTAAAGTTTTCAGTTGAGCCTGCAGCTGATGAGAAATTTTAACTTGTCTCGAATTACTCCCCTTTTCAGGCTTGTTTAAAGTTATAATTCCCCTCTCAAAATCTATGTCTTTAACCCTAAGCCTCAAAGCTTCCCCAGGTCTAAAAGCGGTTTCCTTCAGCAGCCTACATAAACAGCTACAGCTTAAAGGCAACGCATTAATTAAAGCATCTAAATCTTTCTCCAGCGGAACCTCCGGAATTTTTCTCTCTCGTTTAAACTTTAAAGCCAGCTTAGGCTTACCTTTAAATTCAAGCCACCTATTAACAGCATGAACAATTTTTTCCCTATACCCAACACTCCTATCCCTAAGCTTAACATTAACCAAATCCATAACAGCCAAAGAATCCTCAACATTAACCCCCCAACCAAAAAGCCTCCTCAAAATCCGCGGATACTCATAAGCAACCTCATTGCTTAAATTCTTCCGTTTAAGCCATAAAGAAAAAGCAGCTAACTCAGACCTGGGAAGATTTTTGACGCCCTGGCCGGGATTTGAACCCGGGTCGTGTCGGGCTTTTTCTTGGATGGTTTTTTCATAGGGGTTTCCTCCGGTATTTTTCTGATATTTGGATTAGGGTATTTAAATGATGGGGTTTAGTTTAGTTTTAGGGTGGACGGCTTGGTTGGTAAGGTGAGTTATAGTCGTGTTTTGGCTGAGATTC
>QMXD01000009.1 GCA_003661965.1 Candidatus Hecatellales archaeon | reverse complement strand
TGGGAGCCTATACCCTGATGAACGTTTGTTCCACCACCATGTCTAACAGCAACATCCTGAGTTTTTGGAACAAAATCGTATAGGATTTGTCCACTAGCATCATAAACACCCTGAGAAACAGCCTCAACCAAAGGTTGTTTTTCGAATGTTATTAGGGTTTGAATACAATAGGCTCCAATCATACCTGGAGGGTCTGTTTTCTGGGTTAACTCGACAAAAGCATCAGCTATAGGATAGATTTTTCTTAGGATGGATTCTCTTAGGCTTATCATTGAGTGGGCTGTAACCTCAAAGCTTACAGGGTATGGTGTTTTACTCCAGTCAACCTTTAACTGGTCTTCAGCAAGCATTCTTAGGATTCCATCATGGGTTGTTTCACGTCTCTCATCTATCGAGAGAAACTCGTTTGCAAGCCTTTTCCTGTCAACATATTTTTCTAGTTCACCCCAATCCTCCTCAGCGTAGAGGGGTGAATAGAAGAAGTTGAAGTTTGCTGTTACACCTGGAACATATTCTTCAACCCTACCCATTTTTAGGTCTTCATGAAGAATGTTTCCGTTTTCAAGCTCTTTTTTCACTTTTTCCTCTAAACTTTTACTGTCTGCTGCAAAAATAAATCCTCTTTCAAGTCTTCTAGCAGCATGTGGAATTTTAAGCACTAAAGGCTGGTTTATCTCCTCTTTAAGCCTTATCCCATCCTTAACAACCTCATACTCAAAACCTTTTGGGTGGGGAATTCCAGCCTTCTCCAAATACCAGTAATAGTTTTTTTCGACTGTTTCCCTATCCTCTATTTTAAGAAGACTTCTAGAGCCAAGAATTGGTATCGGAAAATTTTTTTCTATTTTTTCACATTTTTCACCACCAACATAAACCGCGAAAGCCCTGTTTGGAATTTGAATTCCTTCAAGCTCTAGTAGGGCGTCTATGTTTTCAGGTTTTAAGATTTCATCGTATCTGTCTAGGATTAGGATAGCCTCTGTCCACCTATCCCTTTTTTTCACAATATCTTTTATGTCGTTTGAAACGTAAAGGTCTCTTTTAACGGTTGAAGGCAAATCCTCAATTATTTCTTCAGGTTTTCCAACTCTAGGTTCTCTAAGATAGATTTCAGCTCTTTGTTTGGTTGTGTAGACTAAGCCTTTAATCCCATAGTTTCTAAGTCCAGCCATAGCATCTAAGGCTGAATGGGAGCCTAAAACAACCCCTATAGGATTCTTATACCTTTTAACAGTTTCACGTATTTCATCAAGGCTAATCATGATTCTTCTACTCCACAAACCTTTTAGGATTATCTTAGCCTTTTTATGTTAAAATATTTTTGGAGAAAACTCCATTCTACCCTATACAAACCCAAAAAAGTTTACAACATTTAACCAGTTTAAAGGTTCAGTTTTGCAAACGGAATTTTGCCTTTCGAGGTTTCCTCAATTCTTAGAAGCTCGTTTAGTTTTGCTATTCTTTCCCCTCCAACAACACCAGTCTTAATAATTGGACAGCCAAAACCAACAGCAAGATGGGCTATATGGGTGTTTGTTGTTTCACCAGACCTATGAGACATAACAGGAACATAGCCAGAACTTTTAGCTAAAACTATAGTTTTATAGGTGTCTGTAACAGTTCCAACTTGGTTTGGCTTAATTATAAGCGAGTTTGCAGCCTTAACCTTCACACCAAAACTAAGCTTTTCCCTGTTGGTTACAAATAGGTCGTCTCCACAAATAAGACATTTATTCACCTTTCCTGTAAGCTCAGAAAAACTTTCAAAGTCGTCTTCATGGAAAGGATCCTCAACATATACAAGTTTAAACTTTTTAATTAGGCTGAGAATGTATTCTAGCTGTTCACCTTTATCCCTATTTTTCCCCTCACCAACATATTCATAAACACCTTTTTTAGGGTTCCAAAGGGAGGAGGCTGCAACATCCAATCCAACACCAACCTTAACACCCATCTCACCTGAAACTTCCTCAACAACCTTTAAAACAAACTCAAGAGCTTTTTCGTTGGTTAAGGGTGGAGCCCAAGCACCCTCATCACCCTTACCACCAGTAAACCCTAAAACCTTCTCCCCTAAAAGACTTCCAAGCCTCCTATGGATTCTTGTATTAGCCGTGTAGGCTTCAGAAAAGCTTTTACATCCAAAAGGTAAAACCAAAAACTCTTGAATATCTGGAGCACCCCTACCAGCATGCTTCCCACCACCCAAAACATTTCCAAGGGGGACTGGAAGCAAACGTTTAACCCCACCAAACCTTGCAAAAAGTGGTTGATGATGGGTTGAGGCTGAAGCCTCAGCAACAGCCAAGGAAACAGCATAAGCCAAATTTCCACCAATAAAACCAAAGTTTTCTGTTCCATCAACCTCATGAAGAGTTTTATCTATAAGCTCTTGGTTGTCAGCATCCAAACCTAAAATTTTAGGTTTAACATGGCTTTCAAACCTTTCAACTGCCTTTTCAACCCCACCCTCAGGAAAAGGCACAACCTCGTATTTTCCACGGCTTTTACCCGAAGGTGCTGCTGCACATCCAAACCCACCTAAAGTTTTAACCTCAACCTCCACGGTTTCTTCTCCACGACTGTTAAAGATTTTTCTAGCCTTTAAACCAGTTATTATGGAGAGTGAAGCCAAATCTTTATTCCCTCTCTAATAAAAAGGTTTGCTTACCAAGGTTCCTTTTTAATTTCACCTTTAAACTTTGAAAACTCTAAAATTTCATCTATAACCTCAACATGGGATAAAAGCATCCTACGACAACAATATTTTTTTACTCCAAGCTCATCCAAAACTTTTCCAGGGTCTTCTCCAGCCTTAACCCTTCTACTAAACTCCTCCCATTTATCCCCAATTACAGCTCCACACGTGAAACATCTAACGGGAATTATAAACTCTACCACACCCTATAAACTGTTTAGGCTATATAAGCCAAAACAAGCTTTACCTATAAGACTTTTGTCTTCTTCTTCTTGCACCAGGTCCACCAAAGGTTTTCATTTCCTTCTTTCTTGGGTCTCCAGCAATCATTGAACGGTCATAGTTTATAAGAAGCTTTTTTAGTCTTGAACTTTTAAACCAGTTTACAAGCCCTCTAGCTATACTCATCCTAACAGCTTCAGCCTGACCCATAAAACCTCCACCCCTAACCTTTACATCTATATCCACCTGTTTCCATAGGTCTCCAACCAAAAGCAGAGGCTCCATAATCTTCCATTTTGCAACCTCAGGCTGCCAAATTTCAAGTGGAACATTGTTTATTCTTACCACTCCTGTTCCAGGCTTAATTAGGGCTCTAGCAATAGCTGTTTTTCTTTTACCTACAGCAATTAAACCAAGTTTTCTTGCAGGCATTTTGGGTTTAAACCCTCTTCCAACCCAACTCTTCAGCTATCTTACCTAAATATACATAGCCACATTTTAGTTTTAAGGCTGAGGCTTCAGGTATTGTTTGGGTTTCCCTACCTTTAGCCTCATCCGGCACTCCAACATAAACCTTTAAACGTTTAAATGCTTTTCTACCCTTAGCCTTATCCATGGGTAGCATTCCACGAATAACCCTTCTCAGAATTGTGTCCGGTCTACGTGGATGTTGAGGTGTATATTTAGGGTTTGTTTTACTTTTAACCTCAAAAAACCGTTTAAACTCTTCAAGCCTACTAGCCTTCCTACCTGAAAGAACAGCGTTTTCAGCGTTTATAATTGCTATTTTTTCACCGTTTAAAAGTCTTTTAGCAACAACACTAGCCAACCTACCCATGATAAGGTTTGAAGCATCAACTATTGTTGCATCATGAGGAATTTTTGTAACCATAAATCTAACCCTAACCCCTAGGGATGGTTTAGAGTTTATAAGGATAATATTTAAGGTTTTAGGTGGAAAAGGTTTAACCCATAGCCTTTTAAGAAGACCAGAAGGATAATATATTTCTGGTGTAGCTGTTATGCCAGCTAACTTTACCCAGCTAATTTTAAGGTTTATGCTTGGAGGAACAATAGTTTTAATAGCAACCCTAGCCGCAGACCTTACAAAAAAACTATAATAAGTGGTGTTATAGCAACCTTTCCAGTCCTAATATTTAGCACAGCACTTGCACTTTTTCTAACAGGATACACCTCAGAATTTTTAAGCCACTATTTTATAGGAACTCTTGCTGGTTTAGCTGTTTGTATGGTTTTCTCGGTTTTTGCATCGGTTTTTGTTAGTAGGGTTGGGTTTGGAGTTGGTTTAACCCTATCGGTTATGTTGTGGCTTGGTTTAGCCTTCCTTATAGTCATGTTAAGGCTTAGGGTTTTCACCTAAAAGGCTAGGCAATTATTTTTATGTTTGAGCCTTTAGGGTTTTGGTTTAAAAGCTCCTCAATTTTTAAACATTTTCCACCAGCCCTCTCTATCTTTTCCTTAGCCTTCCTAGAAGAGGAGAAGGCTGCAACAGTAACAGGATGGTTTAAAACACCAGCACTTAAAGTTTTACCTGGAACAACAACCACATCATCTTTTACGGTATACCTGTTTATCCTACTAAGGTTTACAGCTACCCTATCTCTTTTAGGCTTTTCAAGAAGCTCAGCAACCCTCCTCCAAATGTTTGAATTGTTTTCTTTAGCCTTTTTACGTAAAAGCCTAACCAAGTTTCTTCTTTCAAAGTTTTGGATTGGAAGTTTCATCTGTTATCCCAGCTCCTTAATCTGCCTAGATAATTCTTCACCCTTATCCTTAAGAATTTTTGCAGCTTCAACCAAAATCCTTTTTACAGGTAAACATCCAGTAGATTCAACTGTAAAAATAAAGGTTTTATCGTCACCCTTAACTTTTATTGCTGGAGGCTCCTTAGGACAAACCTTTACACACTCCATACATAGGGTACAGCTTAAAAGGTCTACAACCACAACCTTCTCCTTTTCTACGTTTAAAACCTTTTTTGGGCATGCTTCAACACATCTACCACAACCATCACAAACCCTCTTGTTTACCTCTATTGTGGGCATATACTTGTAGGCACATGTGGATACAGGCTGCCATTTTGCATGTTGTTTACCTGTTCCAAGTTTAGCATGAACCTCAAGCTTAAGCCTCTGACCAGCCTCAAGTTTTACTATTGGAATCTTGTCTGTGACTGGTTTAACTTCAGGGTCTTCAAATTTTAGGTCTCCAGAATAAACAGTTTTTCTCCCATCTTCAGCCTCAACGTTAAGAGAACCTATAACCCTACACCTATTACATCCCATCTCACTTTTACAGCTACATTTTTCAGGTAGCACATAGGAGTCTAGGTCTGTTTTTAGGGGTATAAGCCCCAACCTATGTGCAATCATCTCATCTGTTAAAACCGAGGTGTTTTCGTAGACAAAAACATCGTCTATAGCCATTGATGGAACCTCGCTTATGGCTATACGTCTAAGGGCGTTTGCAAATGCTGGGGTAACATCTGAAAGAATAAACTTAGCCTTATTTTCTGTTAACTCTAAAATTTTTATTTCCAAGAGTCAAACATCCCACATGTTTAAGGCTAATCTAGGAGAAAAATAGTTCTACCTAATAAGGTTTTAAGTTTTATTCCTCTAAACCTAAAATTTTCCTTATTAGGGTTTGGGTTTCCTCTGGAGACTGAACGGTATTTACAAGGTAAACGTTTGTTTTTTTGAATAGGTTGAGGAAAAAGCTGTTTCTAATCCTTTTTTTAAACTCGTTATCAACAAGAAAATGAGGGTTAAAATACCTGTTTTCCTCAACAGTTTTTAAGGCTTCCTCAGGTTTAAGCCTCCTACAAAACTCTTTGTCTAATGGGTCTCTTTTAAGGATAAAAATGTTTTTTAGGGTTGTTATAGGCATAATTCTTCCTTTACCTATAACCCAACGTAGGTTTACTATCGCCCTACCCTCCTCATCAAACTCAGCCTTTCCAATAAGCCACTCAAACTCCCTCCATGTTTTTGCAAGGTCAGCCCTAATATAGAAGTTTTTTTCTGAACTGTAGGCTAAAGCCTCATCCCCAAAAAACCTTACAAAAAACCAGTCGTCAGCAACAACACGTACAAGCCTACTTCTTAAAAGCCCGTAGGCTTGGGTTGTTTTCCCTGAGCCGCTAGCACCTATTAAACATACACCTAAACCGTTAAAATCTAAACATGCACCATGAACAGAGTAGGTTGAATGTTCATCTTCAAGAACATCCCCCGCCACACTTAAAGCCAAAGACTTAATCCAACCATAATAGGTAAAGTTTAAAAGAAAAGCTGTTTTAGACTGTGGGTCATAAAGAACCTTCATAGATTCTTCAGGGTCTTTAACAACAACAAGTCTACCATGGGAGCGGATAGAGGTTGACATAGCATAAAAGTTTTCCTCCCAACGTTCCTTAACACTTTTAAGGTTTGTTAAAAGCTTAATACAGCAACCATAAATATCCGACTTAACCTCATAAAGAACTTTTTCAGCATACTTCTCCATCAGCCTATCCTTTTCCTCTATAGAAATAAGTCTAACAGGATAACCCAAGACTTTCCACTAAAAGGTTTACATGGAAACTAATAAACACTCTGCCAGCAGCCTAAACCCTACGACCCCTACGACCACCAGGTCTACGTGTCCCATCATGGGGCAGCGGAGTTACATCCTCAATCCTACCAATCTTAAGACCAGACCTAGCAAGAGCACGTATAGCAGGTTGAGCACCAGGTCCAGGTGTTTTTTGTAGATGTCCACCAGGAGCTCTAACCTTAATATGGACACCAACAATACCCTTATCTTTGGCTATTTGTGCTGCTTTTGATGCTGCTTGCATGGCTGCGTAGGGTGAGGGTTCAAGCCTATCAGCCTTAACAAACATTCCACCAGAACAAAAGGCTATGGTTTCAGCTCCTGTAAGGTCTGTTATATGGACTATTGTGTTGTTAAAGGAGCTGTAGATGTGGGCTACACCCCACTTTTCAAGCTTCTCCTCTTTTTTCTCACTCAAATTTTATCTTCCCTCCTTTTAGCTTGTCTGCTGAACCATAGCCTTTCTTAGGGGATGGTTTTCGTCGGCTAGGGGGCTGTCTGGACTATAAGTAATTTTTGATTCTTCCCCCCTAAGAACAAGATAACCTGGAGATGTAATCTTTTTATCTCCAACAAATATGTGTCCGTGAGTTATAAAATGTCTTGCCTGATAAACTGTTTTGGCTAATCCAAGTCTTGCAACCATTGTTTGAAGTCTTCTTTCAAGAATATCTTCAACCTTTAAGTCTAAAACATCTTCAACGGTAGCCTCCTTATCAACCAAGCCAAGCCTATAAAGTTTACCCATAAGCTCAGCCTCAATCTTCACTCTTTTTTCTTGAGGCATACCAAGTAGTGAACGTGCAATATGCCTAATCTTACTCAACATTGTTTTTGCTCTCCAAAGCTCCCTCTTGTTTCTAAGCCCATAAAGCCCAAGAAGCCTAAGCTCCTCAGCTAAAACATCAACATCCCAAGGGTGTCTTGGAGTCTCATATTTTTTTCTTCTTTTTTTAGGGTCACCCAACCTGCCTCTTCCTCCTTACACCAACAGTCTTCCCTTTTCTACCAGTTGTTCTTGTATGTTGACCTCTAACCTTTAAGCCTAAAGCGTGACGTATACCCCTCCAACACTTAATAGACTTTAAAAAGTCTATATCCATCTTCCATCTTATAGCCAAGTCTGAGCCGTGTAAATGTTTGTCTAAACCTGTCTCCAAATCTTTTCTCCTATTAAAAAGAAAGCTTGGAATACCGCTTTTAGCTGGGTCGCTTATTATTTCCTCGATTTTTTTGACATCCTCATCTGAAAGCATACCTATTCTTAGGTCTGGATTTAACCCTGCAGCCTTAATAACGGCTCTAGCAAAATTTATTCCAACACCACTAATTTTTGCTAGTCCATAGGCTAACTTTTTAGACCCATCTATGTCTGTTCCACGTATTCTAACTATATGTCTAAAGCCTTCAGCCATTCTCCTAATCCGCCTTTTGTGAATGATGAATTTTATACTGAATTTTTTAAACCTTTCTGGTCTATAAGGCTATTTAAGCTTTTTTAAGGGTTTTTTCAACAATATCTTCAAGTTTTAGATACTTGTTAACAAGCCACCTACCAGTTTTTGTTAGCTCCGCACCCCCACCCTTAACCCCTCCAACCCTTGTTTTAACCACAGGCTCACCAAAAACCTTCTCTATTTTTGATAGGTATCCCCAAACATACCTATAGGACATACCCAAACTTTTTGCTGCTTTAGCTATTGAGCCTTCCCTATCTATCGCCCTAAGAATCTCTATTCCACCCTTACCGATTAAAGGTTTACCGTCAACCTCAAGCCAAATTTTGAATGAAGGATTTACCTTTCTAGTTTTAGCCAAACTTCCCATCTCAAACAGGGTTTTAGAGGGTAACATTTAAAACTATAAAGATTAACGAGATAACCACACCCACAATAACCATCCTTATCCCATGCAAAAAAACGTTTTCCCTTGAAATTTTTCCAAGAAAAGCTCCTAGAATGAAAAGTGTAGCCAAAATTATGGTTACCGATGCGTAGAATGCAACCTCAAAACCTATTAGGTTTGCATGGGATAGGAGGAAGGGTGTTATAGCTGACAAGGCAACCACGGTTGGAGATACACCATCAATAAAGGCTATCCATAGGGTTGCAACCTTTGAGGCTTTTTCAAGTAGGGTGTTTTTAAGGTTGATAAATAAAGCCATCTCCAAGTCTTTTAGGGCTCTTTTTCTTTCAGCCCTTTCAGCCATATAGGCTCCCCAAAAACCTGAAACACCCATAGCTAAACATGCACCAAAAGAGGCTCCAATAACAACTCTAGGGTCTTTAACCCCCACAACATAGGAACCCATTATTATGCCTAAAACCGTTAATGCACCGTCAAAAGCGTTTAAAACAAAGTATCTTCTTGCTATTTCTCCAACCTTTGCAATTTCTATATATTCCTTAGATTTTTTTAGAAAAAGGTTTAACCCGTTAAGCTTTTTTCTAGACATTCTACCTTTAAATCCTCTCTAAAAGAAGGGTTTGTTTTCCATCTATTAATAGGTATCGTTAAATCTAACCATCACCATTTTGATTATTGGATTTCTGGAGGCTTGTTTATGGCTGTTTCCATAAGAAGACTTGTCTTAGACTCCCTAAAACCTAGAGAAATCTCTATTATAGAGCTTTCAAGAGTTTTATGTCAGGTTACTGGTGTGGAAGAAGTAGATATAACCGTTACCGAGGTTGATGCTAAAACAGAAACAATTAAACTCATAATTAGAGGCTCAAACATAAACTATGAAAACCTTTCAAAGGTTATGGGTGAGTATGGGGTAGCCATAAGAAGCATAGACGAAATAAACGTTAGCAAAACAAAGATGGTTCCCCAGAAAAAATAGTTACCCATTTTTGAGTAGCAACTCATTTATACCTAGACATTTTTATCCTTTAAGAACAAAAAATGGAAACCTACGAGGTTGCAGGATGCGCAGGCTTAGCAGCAATTTCAGCCGTTTTCCAGATAGTTCATCTAGGCTATCCAACACCATGGGGAATGTGGATTGATATTGTTGCCATCCCCTGGATTTTAGCCTTCTTCTTTTACCGTTGGAGAGGAGCCTTAATAGTTTCTGTTTTAGGTGCAATAATAATTACGTTGGTCGCCCCATCAACATGGCTTGGAGCTTTTATGAAGTGGATTGCAACCCTACCAATGTGGCTTATGCTTGCTATTTTCCAAAAGGTTTGGAGGCTTAGACTTGAAGACTTTGTTAGGCTTAGAGTGGTTTTGCTGGCTATTTGTCTAGGTGTTATCATTAGAGGCTTGGTAACAGTTCCTGTAAACTACTATTTTGCAATACCAATATGGACTGGTTGGACACCTGAAAAGGCTATGCAGTTTATACCTTGGCATATAATTGTTGGTCTTAACACTATTCAAGGTATTTTAGAGGTTTTGGTTGCATGGGTTCTAATGTTTAAGTTTAGGTTGACGAGGTATGCTTCATGGGAATAACCGTAAAAAACCTTTGTTTCACCTACCATGGAAGCAGCAAAAAGGTTTTGGATGGTGTAAACCTAAAAATTGAGGATGGAGACTTTATAGGGGTTGTTGGACCTACAGGCTCAGGTAAAACAACCCTCCTCTACTGTTTAAACGGGCTTATACCAAACTCTATTAAGGGAAAATTTTATGGTGAAGTTTTGGTTGACGGTGTTCCTACAACAAGCTGTAAGGTTTCAGCGTTGGCAAAAAAGGTTGGAATTGTTTTTCAAGACCCAGACTGGCAGCTTTTTAGTGTAACCGTTAAGGATGAGGTTGCTTTTGGGTTGAAGAATTTGAGGATGAATAGGGTTGAGGAGAGGGTTAGGGAAGCCTTAAAAACTGTTGGGTTGGAGGGTTTTGAGGATGCTGAGCCTTATAGGCTTTCTCAAGGTCAAAAACAGATGCTTTGTATTGCTTGTGTTGTTGCTATGCAGCCTAAAACAATTCTTTTGGATGAGCCTACCTCAAACCTAGACTATAAAAACACAAAAAACGTTTATGGTTTGCTTAGGAGGTTGAATAGGGAGGAGGGTAAAACTATTGTTGTTGTTGAACATGACACAGACCTTTTAGCTGAATATGCCGAAAAAATATTAGTCATAAACGATGGGAAAATTGTGAAAAACGGCTCTAAAGAGGAGGTTTTTTCAGACTGTAGGCTTCTTGAAAACCTTGGAATAAAAATTCCTAGGGGATGGTTTTAGCTGAAACCAAAAATTAAGCTTTTTGTTGTGGTTGCTCTTTCAACCTTAAGCCTAATCGTAGGATGGAGCCTACTCTACATAACCCCAATATTTTTTTCTGTTTTAGCCTCAATCTTTGTTTTTAGGGTTTATAGGAAGCTTTTAGGCTGGCTAAAATTTTTGGTTATAGCTGGTTTACTAATACTTGCTGTTCAAACCTTTACCTACTCTGGTTTTGGTTTTAGCTTTGAAGGATTATTTTATGGTGTAAGCTTTGCCTTAAGATTTTTAACCCTAATCCTACTTGTTTTTATTTTTGTTCATACAACACCAACAAGAAAACTTGTTGAAGCTTTTAGTTTTCTACCCTACCCACTATCCTTTATGCTTATGTTATCCCTAAACATGCTTCCAAGAATAGAAGACCTAGCAAAAACAATTGTAAACGCCCAAAAAGCCAGAGGACTAAACTTTAAAACCCTAAACGTTTTTAAGGTTTACCCTCCAATCCTTATCCCCCTCCTCTCCAAAACACTCGAAAAATCTCAGCAGCTTGCCTTAGCTCTTCAAACAAGAGGTTTTGAATAAAATTTACTCTGTAAAAAAGAGTATCTGCAAAATTTTTGGTGTTATAAAGGCTTCGATGATAGCTGCTATAAAAAGGATGGGTAAAACTCTGGAAAAATAGGTTTTTAAGCCATCCCTCCAAGCCAAAAAAACACCGTTTTCACCCCTAAATCTGGCTATAACAGCCAAACCAACCCTTATACCTAAAGCTGCACTAAGAAAAACTGCTGGAAGCTCAAAAACACCATGAGGTAGAATGGCTGCAGCAAAATATATGAAGCCAAGCTCTCCAAGCCTTTTAACAGCCTCATAAGCCATAAGCCCAACAACAAACCCATTAAAAACAATAAAGATTATTGGGGGGAGAGTCAAAAAAACTCCTAAGGGTATTACCATAAAACTTTTAAAAGCATTATTGGAAAAGATAAAAACCATTAAAAGGAAGGGGTTAGCCTTTAAAGTTTCCACCCAATAAATCTTTTTTAATGTTTCAACAATCAGCTGAAACCTTCCACCGTTAAAATAACCGTAGAAAGCTGAAAAAACAAAAATAACCAAAACAAGCAAAAAAATTTTCCATACCGGATTTTTAATCTTCCTCTCACTCTCAACAAAAAAAGAGTTTTCCAAGAGTTTAAAACCCCACACCACTCAAACCTAAAAGGTGAAGATTTCCAATATTAACATTCCTTAAATGTTTTTTAGCAGCCTCATAACAAAGCTTAACCTGTTTCACCGGTGTTATTGGAAGGTCCCTCATCATAAAGTCTGGATGGAAAACAAGAAGAGAATATGGGATTTCAGGGTTAAGCTCAGAAATAAACTTTGCTATCCCCTCAACCTCAACATGGTCAACATAACCAGGAACAAGCAGGGTTGTTGCTGTAAGAACAGGAACCTCCCTACGTTTATCATAAAACTCTCTTGCAACAAACTCAAAGTTTTCGTAAGCCCTCCTATTTGAGACTCCGCTTAAAGCCAAACTAAGGTTTGGGTTAAAAGCTTTAAGGTCAAACTTTAGGTTTCCACCACTTTCTAGGGCTAGCTCTGCAGCCTCCCTAACAAGTTTAGGGTTTCCACAACCATTCCACTCAAAACATATTCTAACTATCCTTTTACTCCCCTTCCCCTCCAAAACCATTTTTGAAGCTTTAATTGCGAAGGGTAGTTGAGGCTCAGGAGAACCTCCAAAATAACATATACAGGTGTAACGTTTATCCTCTAAAACCTCACCAACAAAATCCTCAACCCCTACAAGCCTCCCCTGACCTAAATTTTTATGGTCTGAGTTTTGACAGAAAAGACAGTTAAAGTTACAACCATAAAAAAAGACAGCATAGTTAGAGTAGCCTATCTCAGCCCCCGGTTTACATGCATATTTTGGGTAGCCTAAACCTGTTCCAGCTGGACAAAACCATGCTGCACAACAATTTTTTACAATAATACAGTTTGCTATAAAGTTGTGTGCATTTTCAATAGTTACGTCGTAAACGTAACTATTTAAATTCTCTAAAAATTCTATACTCCTAATTTTCTCAACATAAACATTCGACTTCAAAATTTTTCTTAATCCCTCATAGACATAATCCCCTTTAAGGGAGCTTAAATTATCCACAACCTTTTTTAAAACCTCAGAATTTGGATTACGTAGATGTTTCTCATACCTACTTATGGATACTGGAAACCTGTAAAGATGGTTTTTTGGTAGCTTGTAATGTTTTCTAAGGGCTTTTAAAACTTCTGCAGAAATTTTTGGGAGTTTCTCATAAAAACCTAAACTTCTCTCAGTTTTAATATTTTTGATGGTCTTAAGCTTAGACTTTTTCTCGGAACTTAATTTAATCCACTTAGACAGTTCCTTTAAACTTTTAATTGAACGAACCTCAACCTTAAAAAGTTTAACATGTTTATCAAATCTTATTTTAGCTGGAACACCTAATTTTCTTAAAAGAAAATTAAGTACCTCAGCTTCTTCTTCAGTTTGAAATGGTATTATAAGATATGGGTGAGGATTAAATGTTAAAGTTCCATCTCCATCAATCAATCCTGAAATAAATGCCCCTACATACGATTTAGGAAGCCAACCGATATTAAATGGAATTTCATCATTGAGAATTAAGTTTTTATAAGCGAATACAAATACAGGGTTTGTGTCTTCCAAGACTTTAAGATTACTTTTTGTTACTATAGTTTTAACTTTACCTTTTTTAACACCTAAAGGCCTACTGTACTCGTGTAATTTAGAATTTGGAAAGAGTTTCCTATATTTATCCTTAAAGATACTTAGTAGATTAACGTTAGAGTTAGAGAAACAGAAGAGGTTTTTATTCTCCCTGGTATGACCATCAGTATAGATTAAACCCATTAAATATAGATAGTTCTCGTCAAGTTTCAGTCTTCCAAGTTTTATTGGTTTTTTTACTCCATACACATAAATTCTTTTCTTAATCTCTTCTAAGTCTAAGCCTAGGAAATTTGCAATCTTTTTCATCTCACCTAAACTTAGATGTTTATTTGTTTTTGGGTTTAGCTTCGATTTTAAGGTTGAATAATTTAAACCAATTTTACTTGATAAAACCTTTATAGAGAGATTTTTTCTTTGAATTTTTTTCTTTAACCAAGCAACAAAGTTTTTATCATAAATTTTTATGGAGTCTGGAAGAAGGTCAAAAATATATGGGATGTTATTAACATTGTTTAGACTAATCTTTTTAACGCAAAAAACCTTATCTCCAACTTTTAACTCCTCAGCTTTAACATACTTAGGAAAAATGTCATCAACCAAAACCTCATGGTCAGGTGTTAGAATTAGCTTAAGACCGCTTTCGGTTACAATTTTAACAAGTTTTGAAACCTTAAATTTCTGGGTAAAAATAATCTTGTTAGGTTTAATTTTCCAATTATCCATTGAAAAACATGAAAAATCATCTAAACAGTGCTTCTCAACTAAACTAGAAATTTTAGCAATTTTACCATTAGAAAGAATTACTTTTGTCTCTCCAACCACACAGTTTGTTACATGTGGGTCTCTATAGGTGTAGAGTAAAGCCTGATTTTGGCTTGTTAAACTTTTAAGTTTTCCGTTTTGGTTTTCTCTTAAACCACAAAAACCTTTTTCACCATCCCCAATTATACATTCGTTTGAGCATAGGTTACATGGGATACCTCCACCTGTTTTTGGTGGTTTTACTGGTAAACCATATTTAACCCTACTAACCCTATGGGCTTCCATAATGTAGGGGTAGGCTTTTTCAGGTTTACCCCTAACACAGTCAACACAAACACCAAGAATCTGAGATACCGTTAAAGACTTTTTACCGCAAACCTTACACTCTTTCTCCCCAAGCCTTCTAGGGGTAAACATAGAAAACTCAGCCTACAAACTTATAATGGGTAACAAAAAAATTTAGGTTTTACATTTTAGGTTAAAACAAAAAGTTTTAATGTCTAAAAATGACACCTAAACTAAAAGCTTTACAGGTAGCTTAGTGTGGTGGAAAACTAAGGTTGTGTTTAAACCTTCAACAAGAAAACTTTCTTCAAAGGTTAAACCTACCCGTATGTATGCAGTGTGGAATTTGTACAGGCTCATGTCCGGTATCCCTAAAATCTGGGCTTAACATTAGAAGAATAATTAGGGAAGCCCTACTCAAAAAAGAGATACCTGAACATAGGGAAGACTATGTTTGGGGTTGTACAACATGTTCAACATGTGAGCTTAGATGTCCAAGAGAACTTAAACCTTTTGAGCTTATTATTGATGTTAGAAATTGGCTTGTTGAGGAAGGTTTTATTCCTCCAACCCTTAGAGACGCCTTAGAAAGTGTTTATAAGCATGGGAATCCTTGGGGTAGGGCTAGGGTTAAAAGGTCTGAGTGGACTGAAGGGTTAAACGTTAAGGTTGCCTCTGAAGGTGAAAAAATAGGTTTACTTTATTTTGTATGTTGTACTGCAGCCTACGACCCTAGGGTTCAAAATGTTGCTAGAGCTTTGGTAAAAATTTTTGAGGTTGCTGGTGAGGATTTTAGGATTCTTGGTAATAATGAAAACTGTTGTGGAAGCGAAGTTTATGGGATGGGTGAAAAAGGCTTATTTGAGTGGCTTATGGAGGAAAACCTAAACCTATTCAAAAAATATGAGATTGGAAGGATGGTTACAACTTCACCCCACTGTTTTAACGCCTTCAAAAACCTTTACAAGGGAATAAATTTTGAGGTAAACCATTACACACAGTATATTTTAAGCCTAATAGAAAAGGGTAAACTAAGGTTTTCAGGGAGAATAGAGAAAACTGTAACCTACCATGACCCATGTTTTCTAGGTAAAAGAAACGGTATCTACAAGGAGCCAAGAAAAATTATTGAGAGTATTCCGGGGGTAAAGTTTGTTGAGATGTGGAGGAGTAAGGCTCAAAGCCTATGTTGTGAGGGTGGTGGAGGTAGGATGTGGTTTGACCTTCCAGGTAGACGTTTAGCTGAGGAGAGGGTTGAGGAGGCTGAGGAGACTGGTGCAGAAATAATTTTAACTGCATGTCCCTTCTGTCTTTTAAACCTTGAGGATGCTGTAAAAACTACGGGTAGGGAGGGAAAAATAAGGGTTTTAGATTTGGCTGAGTTTCTTGTTGAAGCCTTATAGTTTCTGCTCGGGATCTACGTAAAGTATAAATTAAGTTGATAAAAACAGTGAATCAAAGGCTAGATATGGTTGATGAAATATGGATATTATTGTTTGTGCTTTACATGTTCCTGACACATCTGAGGTTGAAGTTAAAATAGATTCTTCTGGGAAAGACATTAAAAAGGAAGGTTTACCTTTCGACATAAACGAGTGGGATAACTATGCTTTAGAGGAGGCTCTTCTTTTAAAGGAAAAACATGGTGGAAATGTTACCGTTATAACTGTTGGCTCTGAAGAGTCTAACGAAACCCTAAGAAAATGTTTGGCTAAGGGTGCTGACAACGCTATACGTGTATATGAGGAGGCTGTTAAGGGTTCAGACGGTTATACTATCGCAAAAATCCTTTACAACACCATTAAAACCCAAAACCTAAAATTTGACCTAATTTTGACTGGTGTTCAGGCTGGGGATGATGGTTACGCTCAGGTTGGTGTTACTTTAGCTGAGCTTCTTGGTGTTCAACATGCTTCCCTCGTAAAAAAGGTTGAGGTTAAGGATGGTTGGGTTAGGGTTAACCGTGAACTTGAAGGTGGACTTGAAGAGGTTGTTGAGGTTAAGCTTCCAGCAGTTTTAACCATTCAAACAGGAATTAATGAGCCAAGATATGTTTCTATTTCTGGTATTAAGAGGGCTGCAAAAAAAGAGATAAAGGTTTTGGGTTTGGCTGATATTGGGTTAAAAAAGGAGGAGGTTGGTGAGGAAGGTTCACCAACAAAACTTGAAAAACTTTTTGTTCCTGAAATAACAAAAAAGGTTGAAATTTTAAGTGGAGATTTGTCTGAGGTTGCAGCTAAGCTTACAAACGTTTTAAGGGAGAAAGGGGTGGTTTAGGCGGATGACAAAAGAAATTCTTGTTTTGGTTGAGCATAGGAGAGGGGAAATTAGGGATATAACCTTTGAAATGTTGACTGGTGGAAGAAAAATTGCTGAAAAGGTCGGTGGGGAGCTTGTTGCTGTTTTGCTTGGCTGGAATGTTAAAGAGTTTTTAGGGGAACTTTCAGACTACGCTAAACAGGTTTTGGTTGTTGAGGATGAAAAACTTAAAGAGTTTAATTCTGAAGCCTACCAAAAGGTTTTATCTAAAATTATAGTTGAACGTAAACCTTTGCTTTTCATGGTTGGACATACAGCCTTAGGTATGGATTTGGCTCCAAGTCTTGCAACATCCCTAAACCTACCTTTAACAACAGACTGTATAGGGTTAGAGTTTAAGGATGGAAAGCTTTATGCAATCAGACAGGTTTATAGTGGGAAGGTTAATGCTGAAATTGTTTTTAGGGATTCTGAAACCTACATGGTAACTGTTCGTTCAGGAGCGTTTCAACCTGAAAAACCTGAGCCACCTATGGGTGGGGGAATTATAAGTATCCCATCACCCTTAACAGATGAGGATTTAGCCTCTAAAAGGTTTGTTGAGTATGTTGAGGAGGCTAAAGGTGAAGTTGATATTTCAGCTGCAGACATAATTGTTTCTGTTGGACGTGGAATAAAGGATGCTAAAAATATACCTATGGTTGAGGAGTTTGCTAAGGCTGTTGGTGGTGTTCTTGCGTGTAGCAGACCTATCGTTGATAAGGGTTGGCTTCCAAAAGACAGGCAGGTTGGAATTTCAGGTAAAACAGTTAAACCAAAAGTCTATATAGCTGTTGGGGTTAGTGGAGCCTTCCAACATTTGGCTGGAATAAAAGGTTCAGGGATAATAATTGCGATAAACAAGGATCCTAAAGCACCAATATTTAGGGTTGCAGACTACGGGATAGTTGAAGACCTTTTTAAGGTTCTTCCAGTCCTAAAACAAAAAATACTTGAAATAAAGTCTGGTGCATAAAATTTTTTCTTTAAAATGAAGCGTACAGGTTTTGTTTACCATGAAGATTTTGCTAGGTTTGGATATCCTGTTTTAAGGGAGCGTATCCAACCTGCCTTTGAAGATTTAAAGGCTGAAGGTTTACTGGAAAAAGTTTTTCTTATAAAGCCTAAACCAATCCAAGAAGATTTGCTTAGAAGGGTTCATAGTGTTGGGATGGTTGAGGCTGTTAAAGAAACGGTCTACTATAGGGCTGCTTTACTTTCTGCCTCAGGTGTTGTTTTTTTGGCTGAAAAGGTTTGGGTTGGAGAGCTTGATAACGGTTTTGCTTTAACAGGAACTGCTGGTCATCATGCTGGAAAAGATAGGTTTTGGGGTTTTTGCTATTTTAACGATGTTGCTTTAGCCATTGAAAACCTTAGGTGGAGGTTTAAGGCTTTAAAGGAAAAGTTTACGGTTTTAGATACTGATAGTCATCATGGTGATGGAACAAGAGACATCTTCCAAAACGATTTAAACGTTCAACATATCTGTTTTTGTAGCCGTAGCGAAACCTCTGATGATGGAACAAAAATTGATGTTGCTGTACCATATTCGGTTAAAGATGAAGGCTATGTTAAACTTGTCAGGGAAAATTTTGTTTCTAACGTTGAAAGGTTTAAGCCTAAAATGGTTTTTTGGCATTTTGGATACGACACCCATAAAAACGATTATGGTTCAAGAGGTTTAACAGAAGAATGCTATATTAGGCTTACAAAGCTTGTTAAAGATGTTGCTGAAAAGGTTTGTGATGGAAAGCTTGTTGTTGTTCTTTGTGGAGGCTCAAAACCCGACATCGCCAAAAACATAATCCCAAAAATGGTTAAAATTTTGCTTGAAGAATAACCAAAACCAATTAATTTTATGATGGAAAAATTTTTGTTGGTGGTGTTTGTTTTTTGGGTGGGGTTACAGGTTTTGTCTACCATAAAGACTATGTAAAATATGATTTTGGTCCAAGCCACCCCCTAAAACCAACAAGAGAAAAAGAAACTTTTGAGTTGCTTAAAAGGCTTGGAGTTTTTGATGGTAAGGCGAAGGTTTATGAGGCTAGGATGGCTAAGGATGAAGAACTTATGCTTGTTCACACAAAAAACTATGTGGATTTTGTTAAAAGAAAAAGTTTGGAGGGTGTAGGCTACCTAGACTATGGAGATACACCTGCAATCAAGGGAGTCTATGAGGCTACATCTATAAGGGTTGGGGGAACGTTAAAAGCAGCAGACCTTGTTATGGGTGGGGAGGTTAACCATGCGTTTAACCCTAGTGGAGGATTCCACCATGCAAGAGAGGGGAGAGCTGGAGGATTTTGTGTTTTTAACGATGTGGCTATTGTTGTTAGATACCTCCAAAAAAAGTATGGTTTAAAACGGATTGCTGTTGTTGATATTGACGGTCATCATGCAGACGGAACCCAAGCAATTTTTTATGAGGAACCCATCCTAACAATTTCTTTCCATAGGTATGGATGGTTTTTTTATCCTGGAACCGGAAACGTAAACGAGATTGGTAGGGGGGCTGGTGAAGGCTACTCTGTAAACATTCCACTCCAGATGGGAACCTATGATGAAGCCTACCTATACGCCTTCCATGAGATTGTTCCACCGTTGCTTAAAGCCTACAAGCCTGAAATAATCGTAAACCAGTTTGGGGTTGACAGCCACTATGAAGACCCTCTTGTCGGTTTATCTTTAACAACCAAAGCCTACATTGAGATAGCTAAAACCCTTCATGGTTTAGCTCATGAGCTTACTGGTGGAAAATATGTGATTACTGGTGGTGGAGGCTATGAGCCTAAAAACGTTTCAAGATGTTGGGCTGTAATGTTTATCACTGTTTCTGAGGCTGAACCTAAAAACAAGGAAGAATACGAAAAAATACTTGACAAGGTTGAACCTAAAAAAGACCCACAAACCTTTAAAAAAGTAAAAGAGGTTGTTAAAGAAATAAAAAAGAAGATTTTCCCAATCCATGGAATAGGCTAAAAATGTTTAAAAATAAAAAACCAATCTTAGCTGCTTCAGCGTTGGTAAAACGTAATGGAAAGGTTTTGTTGGTTAGAAGACGTTATGAGCCTGGTTCTGGAAGGTGGGCTTTACCTGGTGGTATGGTTGAGTATGGGGAAACTGTTGAAGAGACTGCAAAAAGGGAGGTTAAGGAGGAGACAAACGTTGATGTAGAGGTTGAAAAGCTTCTTGGTGTCTATAACCTGATTTTAAGGGATGAGTATGGGAGGGTTAAACGTCAATATGTAATTGTGTGTTTTGAGGGTGTAGGTAAAACCTTCAAGCTAAAACCAAACCATGAGGTTTTAGATTTAGGCTGGTTTAAGCCTGAAGAACTGGATAAGCTTCAGCTTGTAACCACAACAAGGATGGCTTTAAGGGATGCTGGATTTTTAAGGGAAAAATAGGTTTGGAGGAGGAAACATGAAAATATTGGCTGTTGATATTGGTCTTGGAACCCAAGACGTCCTTCTTTACGACGATAGAAAAAACTTGGAAAACTGTGTTAAGCTTGTTTTACCCTCACCAACAAAAATCTTCATGGAGAAGGCTGAGGAAAAAATGAGGAAAAAAAGGAATCTTCTGGTTAAGGGGGAAATTATTGGTGGTGGACCCTTAAAAAACCTTTTTTTAAACCATATAAAAAACGGGTTTAAGGTTGTAATGACTGAGGAGGCAGCCTACACCATAAGAAACAGTCTTGAGGAGGTTGAAGCTTTAGGCATTAAAATTGTTAAAGATGAAAACGAGCTGGAAAAATTTGATGGGGAAATTTTAGAGTTAAAAGAGTTAGACCTAAAAATTTTGGAGGAGTTTCTTTTAAAGTTTAACGAAAAAATTTTTGATGTTGATTTTGTTGCTGTTGCTGTTCAGGATAGTGGTGTTGCACCAAAAGGAGTGGAAAACCGTAGGTTTAGACTTCAAAAAATAAGGGAGTTTTTATCTAAAAACCCGAAACCTGAAGCCTTAGCGTTTAAAGAGGATGAGGTTCCACCATACTTTCTTAGGATGAAGTCTGCTGTTAAAACCGTAAAGAAACAGATGCCAAACACAAAAATTCTGGTTATGGATACCGCTCCAGCAGCAATCCTAGGATGCCTAAAAGACCCAAAAATAGAGGAAGAAAAACCTGAAAAGGTTTTAGCTGTTAACGCTGGAAACGCTCACACAATGGCTGCAATAGTTTTTGAGGGTGAAAACATCCAAGGAATTTTTGAGCATCATACAAGAATGCTTAAAGGTGGGAAGGCTGAAAAGCTTCTAAAAGGTTTTGTTGAGGGAAAAATTAGTGATGAGGATGTGAGGGTTGATGGTGGACATGGCTTATTCTATCTTCAAGGTTTTAAGCCAGCTAAACCTGAAAAGTTTAGGTTTGTGGTAACAGGACCTAACAGGGGGATTCTTGAAAAAGCCGATATTGGTGGTGGTAAAGCCTATTTTGCAGCCCCTGCTGGGGATGTTATGATGACAGGAACTTTTGGTTTGGTTGAGGCTGTTAAAAGAAAATTTTTTATTTAGCCTAACGTTGAAAAATATTTTTCAACCTTAAATGGATGGTAAACTTGAGGATTGTTGGAAACGTTTACTGGTATCCTGAGGTTGGTTTTGACTGTAACAGTTACCTTATAGTGGATGAGATTGTTATGCTGGTTGACCCTGGAATAAGCCTAACCAAGCTTAAAGGGATTGAAAAGGATGGTTTTAACGTTAAAGACATAAACCTTATAGTTAACACCCACAGCCACCCAGACCATTGTAGCCTAAACAAAAGGTTAAAAGAGGTTTCAAAAGCTAAAATAGCTATGCATCCTGAGGAGGTTAAACATCTTCCAATAAGCCAACAGATGGCTAGATATTTTGGTTTAGAACCACCAGACTTTAAAATAGACTTTTATGTTGAAGATGAGCTAAAAACAGGAAAAATAAGATGGAAAATCATCCATACACCAGGACATTCTCCAGGAAGCATTTGCCTATACAGTGGAGAGTTAAAGGTTTTGATTTGTGGAGACCTTGTTTTTGAGGGTAGTGTTGGAAGAACAGATTTTCCAGGTGGAAACCCAACCCAGCTAAAAAACTCCATAGAAAAAGTTTCAAAGCTTGATATAGAATATCTGCTTCCAGGACATATGAACCCTATAAGGGGGAGAGAAAACGTTAAAGAAAACTTTGAATTCATCAAAAAAACCTTTTTTAGTTTTCTATAGCCTCCCCTTTTTTAGGTGGTTAGGTTGGAGAAAAAACCTGTTTTAACTGTTGATGTTGTGATAAGGGTGGAGGAGGGTTTTGTTTTTGTTAGGAGGGCTAATGAACCCTACCGTGGATATTGGGCTATACCAGGTGGAATTGTCGAGTATGGGGAAACTGTTGAGGAGGCTGCAAAAAGAGAGGCTAAAGAGGAGACAGGTTTAGAGGTTAGGCTTGTTAAGCTTATCGGAGTATACTCAGACCCTAAAAGAGACCCTAGAGGACACTATGTTTCTATAGCTTATCTTGCAGAACCCATAGGTGGAGAGCTTAAAGCATCAACAGACGCTAAAGAGGTTGCTGTGTTTAAAAAGAAACCTGAAAAACTTGCTTTTGACCATGAAAAAATTTTTGAGGATGCTTTAAAGGTTTTAGGTTTGGGTTGAGCCATCAACATAACTTGTTTTTTCATCAGCATGGTAAACCTCAAGTTTTAGTTTAGCCTTATTTATTGCAAATTTTCCTGTTAGGTTGTCGCTTCCTGTCCATGGAGGCATTTTTATTGCGAAACCTATCCTATATTGGCAACCATAGGTTTGGCTGTAGGTTAGGCTTCCAGCATTTCCCATAAGAGGATTTTTTGTTTCTCCTCTTCCACCCTTCCCATAGTCAGCCATATTTTGTTCAGCTGAAGGATTTATGTCAGCAGCATTTGTTCCATCCAAAAATACTAGTTTAATGTTCCACTGGTCTCCATGGTTTGGTGTTTCAGCATCCCACCTTAAAAACCACTCATCCCAATCTTCCAAGCTTGGATTATAGCTTCTTAGAATGGTTGCCCAACCATCAGCCCTTAAAAAGTCTGGTGTTTGAACCTCAACCTTAACCCAATTTCCAAGGTCTAAGCCTCCACGGTCGATATAGACTGTTGTTGGGTTTGCTCCAAACCTATGGCTTATCTGGATAAGTTTTATTTGGTTTAGGTTTAAAGTCCCATAGGTTTGACTAGGTTTTCTAAGCGGAATAATCACTCTTCTCCATCCAACCCAATCCTCAGTAAGCATGTAATGCCAACTATTACCTAGATTATCGTAAAGCCCAACATTTAAAGTCGCACCTGTACTGTTTCCATACCACCAAAAACATAGAAAATCATAGCTTCCCCAGTTTTGTGGTGTGTCGTATTGGTGACGTATATCCCATGCAGAATAGTCTCCTTCAGGAACATAGATTTGTAGCGAGTTTTCCCCTCTAATTTTAACGTTAGCCACATCAGAAATTATAGGCATACGTTGGAATTACCTGTTTAGCTTTAAACTGAAAGTCTAAGTCTGCTAGATAAGCTTTTTCACCCTCGTTTATTACGGTTGTCCCCCAGAAAGGAACCTCTGTAAACTCAAGCCTATACCTACGCCAAACCTGACCAGCCCCATAGGGAAACTCTAAATCTGTAATTTTTCCTGCTATCGTGAAACTGTCTGTTTCAAGCCAAACAGGTTTTTGTGAATGGTAAAGGTTTAAAAGCTTTTGAATGTTTAGGTCAACATCTTGGTCAATGTAACCGTCTAAAACGTATAGGGTTTCAGCAGAACCAAGACTTGGAACTAAGGCTTCACGTCCAGGAATTTTTCTTCTCCCATAAACTTTTATTGGATGTCTGGTTATGCTTCTAACGTTTCCAACGTTAAGCAGGTCAAGAATGTTTTCACCTAAACCAATTTTAACCCTAACCATTTAGGTTAGCACCTCAAAAAAACTGTTTAAACGTGGGTTTTTGAGAAGCCTATCCGCTAGGTCGCTTGGTAAATCTACAACAATGTTTTTCTTAAGCTGGAAAAGTTGACCTCTAAAAATTATTTGGTAGTCTTTTTTAGGCTTTATTTTAACCAACGTTCCAACACCCTCGTTTTTAAAAAACTCATCGTTTAGGTTTGGGAGAGGTTCTCCAAGCTCAACAGTCCAAGTTTCGTTTCCGTCAAAACTTATTTGGAGCTTTTTAACTCGGAAGCTTCCATTTAAACCCGTGTTAGAATCTTTAACAGTTATCTTGTCTCCAATATTTGAAGGTTTTGTTTGGGGTAACCGTTAAAACGATTCTTTCAATTGGGTTTTTGTATAGGTTTAGAAGATTTAACGCTAGGGTTCTGGCTGCTTCCTCAGTATCAACTTCCTTATCGA